>DBPV01000118.1 GCA_002304995.1 Syntrophaceae bacterium UBA1411 | reverse complement strand
TCGTGCTGATCCTGCCCGTCGGGCTGATTCTCTTTTTGCTGATCGGCGAATCGCTGGAGCTGTACAACACCGTCAATGCGAAAAGCGGGTCTCTGCTCAGTTCGCTCAGCGGCCTGATCAACGCGGTGGGCCAGCATCCGCTCGTCGCCCGCTTCGAGCTCGATCACAGTTTTGTCGCGGACAAATCCGCCGAGGCGCTCAAGGCGGCCGCCAATTTCATCGTCCGGAACCTTTCCGCCCTCACGGAAAACACGATTCTCTTCTTCATTCAGTTTGCCGTGATGCTGTACAGCCTGTTTTATTTCCTGCGAGACGGAAAACACCTGATGGAAGTAATTACCGCCTACCTGCCGGTCGACAAACGCCATGCGGACACGTTCATTTCCGAATTTATGGTGACATCCAAGGCCACGCTAAAATTCACGTTTGTGATCGGCGGCATTCAGGGATTGCTGGGCGGTCTGGTTTTTTTCATCACCGGCATCGAAAGCCCGCTGGTCTGGGGCGTTCTGATGGTCGGCCTTTCGATTGTGCCCGCGATCGGCAACGCGGTCATCTGGGCGCCGGCCGGCGTCGTCATGCTGCTCACGGGGCACATCTGGCAGGGGCTGCTCATCCTGATTTTCGGCTTCGTCGTCATCAGCTCCGTGGACAATCTGCTGCGGCCCATTTTGATGGGCAAGGACATCCAGATGCATCCCCTGCTGATTTTTTTGTCGACGCTGGGCGGTCTGGCGGTTTTCGGATTTTCCGGTTTCGTGCTGGGGCCGGTCGTCGCCGCGTTTTTCCTGGCCGCCTGGAAGCAGTTGCCGGACCTCTACTCGAGAGAGGCGGAAAAGTGAGACAGTGTTGCTAAAAACCGCCACGGCGCGGCGCGGTCTTCGGGCGCCGCGTAATCGATGCCGATTCTGGGCGTGGTGAGAATGGCGCCGGGCGCAAGGACGAGGCCCTCCTCCACCCACAGCTGCTTGCCGCGCGTCAGATCCCAGCCGTTGAACGACTTGTCGATCGCCAGGGCCTGGCATAATTTCGCCGGGCCGTTGGTCAATTCCTTGCCGCCGCGTTTTCTGCGGGCCAGCATCCGGTCGATGCCCGCCACCGGAAAAAGCGCCCGGAGAAGAACCGCGCAGGGAACGTCTTTTTCCTCCGTCACCAGATTGAGCAGATAGTGCATCCCGTAGGTGAAATAGACATAGGCGCAGCCCGGCGGTCCGAACATGACGTCGTTGCGCTGTGTCCGCCCGCGGTGCGCGTGGCAGGCGCTGTCCGTCCGGCCCAGGTAGGCCTCCGTTTCGACGATGATGCCGGACAGGTCGCAGCCGTCCAGACGGCGGACCAGTTTTTTCCCCAGGAGGTCGCGCGCCACCTGAAGCGTGGGCCGGTTATAGAAGGGCTGCTGCAGGATGCTCATGATTGTGTCCGGGCGAAAAAGCGTTCCACTTTCAACTTGACTTCATCTATCCTTCGTTTTAAAACCCCTTTACCATGAAGCAGCACAATGTCAATGTCCGAGTGCGGAAAGCATGACCTCTTTTGTGCGAAGTTCCGTTCGCAGTGCAAAGCAAATTACACGTTAACATCAGATATCCGGCGCGCGCGACAGGCGGTCTTAGCCGTAAAAGGTGAGTGGATTTCAACTTCTGCATTTTGCATTTTTCTGAGGCTCTTTATGGCATGTTTTGTGCTCTTAGGCGCGGTGTTTGTTGAGGGTAAACGGTTTGACAAGGACAGTGGAGAATTTCCGTATGAGCGAAAAGAAATTAACGGTGGCGGTTTTTCCGGGGCAGGGGTCGCAGCGGCCGGGAATGGGAAAGGATTTCTACGAGGCGATGCCCGTCTCTCGCCGGACCTTCGAGGAAGCGTCGGATGCGCTGGGCTGGGATGTCGCGGCTCTGTGCTTCGGTGACGACGCCCGACTGAATCTGACCGAATACACGCAGCCCTGCATCGTCACCACCGAAGTGGCGATGCTGCGCGGGCTGGCTGAAAAATTCGGCTTCCGGGCCGACTGCTTCGGCGGCCATTCGCTGGGCGAATTCACGGCGCTTACGGCGGCGGGCGTGATGCCTTTTGCCGATACCGTGCAGATCGTCCGGATGCGCGGCCGGCTGATGCAGGACGCCGTTCCGGTCGGCGTGGGGTCCATGGCCGCGGTCATCGCCGAAGGCATGGACGCGGACGCCCTCAAGACCGCCCTGGCGGATCTGCCGGTCGACGTGGCCAACATCAACTCCGCCACGCAGGTGGTGGTAAGCGGCGAGGCCGCCGCGCTGCCCGAGGCGGAAAACCGCTGCAAGGCGCTGTTTGGCGCTTCCCGGAGCTGCCGGTTCGTGCAGTTGAACGTCAGCGCTCCGTTCCACAGCCGGTTCATGAAAAAAATCGAAGAGCCGTTCGCCGCGACGCTCAGGCAGTTCCGTTCGTCCTTCGACGGCCGCAACGCCGGCTCGGTGACCTCCAACTATCGCGGAACATTTCATGAGCCGTCCGTCGAGGCGGTGATCGGCAACCTGGTGAGCCAGCTGTCGAATCCCGTCCGGTGGCGCGACAACATGCAGACGCTGGCCGCCTGCGCCGCGCGCGTCTTTGAAATCGGACCGGGCCGCCCGCTGCGCGACTTTTTCAAAAGCGTCGGCGTCGCCTGCGAGTCGATCACGGGGCTCGCGGCCGCGGAGAAAATTTTTTCCGCTCAATAATCCCGCAACAGACAAACGATCAGAAAGGGTAATTATGGATCTCAACTATAACGAAAATCAACTGCTGTATGTGGAGACCGTGCGCAAGCTGGTCAAAAACGGCATCACCCCGCATATTCTGGAAATGGAAAAGGCGCACCGCTTTCCCTGGCCGATCATCCAGAAGGCCTGGGAGATGGGCGTCATCAATCTGTGCATTCCCGAATCGGTGAAAGGCTTCGACGTGGACGTGTTTTCCTCGGCGGCGATCATCAAGGAAATTTCCTACGGCGACACGGGCATCGCCACGTCCGCCATGTGCAACGATCTGGCCAACGTCGTGATCAGCCAGCACGGCACCGAGGAGCAGAAGGAAAGGTTTTTGCGGCCCTTCGTCGAAAAACCGCTCCTGGCGTCCTTTTGTCTGACCGAACCCGGCGCGGGCTCCGACAACTCCCTCATGACGAGCTTCATTGCCAAACGCGACGACGGCAACTACGTGCTCAACGGCTCGAAGTGCTTCATCACCAACGCCTCGTACGCGTCGCAGTTTACGGTGCTGTGCAAGACCGGCTCGCCTGCGGGCAGCTTCATGGCGTGCGTGGTCATTCCGGCGCCCCCCGTGACGGCCGAAGACCTGCCCGACGTCGGCAATGCGACCCGGACGATCGATCTTCCCACCGGCGGCCGGATTGTCATCGGCAAGCCGGAGGACAAACTGGGGCAGCGCCTGTCCAACACCGCGAGCGTCACCTTCGAGGACGTCGTCGTCCATCCCGACCAGATCATCGGGAACCGGCGCTTCGGATTCAAGTACATCATGGATGTGCTCGACTACGCGCGGCCGATGGTCGCCGCGATCGGCCTGGGCCTCGCCAAGCGGGCGCTGGACGTGACGATCGCCTACACCGCCGAACGCAAGCAGTTCGGCCAGCGCATCTGCGATCTGCCGGTGGCGCGCGACATGATCACGGCCATGTGGAAGAAAGTCGAGCTGGCGGAGCTGTCGCTTATCAAGGCCGCCTGGAAGATTCAGGAAAAGGCGAAGGACGCGGGCATTTACGCGTCGCTCGCGAAGAACACCTGCGCCGAAGCGGCCGTTTTCTGCTCCACCGAAGGGCTCCATCTGCACGGCGGCTACGGCTTTACGACGGACTATGAAATTTCCAAGCTGGCGCGGGATGCGCA
>DBPV01000095.1 GCA_002304995.1 Syntrophaceae bacterium UBA1411 | reverse complement strand
ATGTCCGCCTGGAACTGCATGAGGAAGTTGTTGGCGCAGGCGCCTCCGTCCACGCGCAGCTCGCAGAAATCGATGCCGCATTCGCTGCGCATCAGCTCCAGGACGTCGCGCGTCTGGTAGGCGATGGATTCCAGCGTGGCGCGGATGATGTGGTTGCGGTTGGCGCCGCGGGTGAGCCCCAAAATGGTGCCGCGGGCGTACATGTCCCAGTAGGGGGCGCCCAGTCCCACAAAGGCCGGCACGACGTAAACCCCCTGTGTGTCGGGAACCTTGGCGGCGAAATACTCGCTGTCCTTTGCGTCGTAAATGACGCGCAGGCCGTCGCGCAGCCACTGAATTGCCGCGCCGGCCACGAAAATACTGCCTTCCAGGGCGTATTCGACCCTGCCGTTGATGCCCCAGGCGATGGTGGCAAGCAATCCCTTGTCCGAGTGCGCGAGCTTTTCTCCCGTATTCATCAGCATGAAGCAGCCGGTGCCGTAAGTGTTCTTGACCATGCCGGGCGTATAGCAGGCCTGGCCGAACAGCGCCGCCTGCTGGTCGCCTGCAACGCCGGCGATGGGAATTTCCGCGCCCAGGACGCGCGCGTCGGAAACGCCGTAAACCGCCGAGGACGGCAGAACCCGGGGCAGCATGGCTTCGGGAATATCGAGCTTTTCCAGAATGAAGGGGTCCCATTGCAGCTTCCGGATGTTGAACAAGAGCGTGCGCGATGCGTTGGAGTAATCCGTGGCATGGACCCGGCCGCGGGTCAGATGCCAGATGAGCCAGGTGTCGACATTGCCGAAGAGCAGTTCTCCTTTTTTCGCCCTTTGTCTGGCTCCGGGGACGTGATCGAGAATCCATTTGAGTTTCGTCCCCGAAAAATAGGCGTCCAGCACCAGGCCGGTGTTTTCGCGGATGTAGTCCTCCAGGCCCGCGGCGCGCAGGTCGTCGCAGATGGCGGAGGTCCGGCGGCACTGCCAGACGATGGCGTTGTACACGGGCTTTCCGGTTTCCCGGTCCCAGACGATGGTGGTTTCGCGCTGATTGGTGATGCCGATGGCCGCGATTTCCTCGGGCGCAATGCCGGTGGCGGCGAGAACCTCGCTCGCGGCGCCGCGCTGCGAGCCCCAGATTTCCATGGGATCGTGCTCCACCCAGCCGGCCTGGGGATAGATCTGCGTAAATTCGTTCTGGGCGATTTTAACCGCAATGCCCTCGGCGTTGTAAATGACGGCCCGCGAACTGGTCGTTCCCTGATCCAAAGCGAGAATGTAGGATTTTTTCATCGGCGATCTCCTCAAGTAGGCCAAGAGTCTTTTGCAGACAATATGACATAACCCTTTTTGTTTTCCAATTCAAAAAATGCTGCGGGCGGAAAATTTAAAAAGAGAGGTTAAAGCCGGAACTTTAACCTCTCTGGGTTTTCTACCGCTTGAAATCTTCGTCAGTCCGTCATTTCACGCGGCCCGCTTTCCAGGCGCTGATGAGTTTGTCGTAATCCACGGTTTCGCCTTTCGGCTTTTCGTTGGCGAGCTTTGCCTGCGGTGCAACGCCGCCGGGCCGGCCCAGGTAAGTCTTTTCGTTGACGCACTTGTTGAGCTTGGGGCCTTTGTTTCCCTGAACGCCGGACCGTTCAATCCGCTCCATGACGGCGTCCATTTCTTTGGCCAGATTGTCCATCGCCTTGTCGACGCTGATCGCGCCGGACGAGGCTTCGCCGATATTCTGCCACCACAGCTGGGCCAGCTTCGGATAATCGGGCACATTGGTGCCGGTCGGCGTGTTGGTGACGCGGGCCGGGCTGCGGTAGTATTCCACCAGACCGCCGAGCTTCGGTGCGCGGTCCGTGAAGGATTTGTGGCGGATATCGCTGTCGCGGATAAATGTGAGGCCGACGTGCGATTTTTTAAGCGAGGTGGTCTTGCTGACGCAGAACTGGGCATACAGCCAGGCGGCCTTGATGCGTTCCACCGGCGTCTGCTTGAAGAACGTCCAGGAACCGCAGTCCTGATAGCCCAGCTTCATGCCTTCTTTCCAGTAAGCGCCGTGCGGCGACGGGGCCATGCGCCATTTCGGCGTGCCGTCGGCGTTCACGGTGGGTCCCGGCGCGACCATTCCCGGCACGAAGGACGTGTACCAGAAAATCTGCTGCGCCACGTTGCCTTTTTCCAGATAAGGCAGGTAGGTGTAGAAATCGAGCCCGCGTGATCCGGGAGGCGCATATTTGTCGAGCCACTCGATATATTTGCGCAGCGCGTATTTGGCCGCCGGACCGTTGGCGTCGCCGCCGCGGCACACGCTGGCGCCGAACGGACGGCCTTGCTTGTCCACGCCGATGCCCCATTCATCCACCGGCAGACCGTTCGGAATGCCCTTATCGCCCGCGCCGGCCATGACCAGCCAGGCGTCGGTGAAACGCCAGCCCAGATCGGGGGCTTTCTTGCCGTAGTCGTTATGGCCGTAGACTTTGACGCCGTCGATGACCTTGATGTCGTTGGTGAAAAATTCGGCGATGTCTTCATAGGCGGACCAGTTCAGCGGCACGCCCAGTTCATAGCCATACTTGTCCTTGAACTTTTTTTTGAAATCCGGGCGCTTGAACCAGTCGTAGCGGAACCAGTACAGGTTGGTGAACTGCTGATCGGGAAGCTGCCAGAACTTTCCGTCCGGCCCCGTGGTAAACGAAATTCCCATGAAATCCTTGACGTCGAGCGTCGGCAGCGTGACGCTCTTGCCTTCGCCTTTCGTGAAATCCTCGAGACACACGGCATGCCCGTAGCGGTAATGCGTGCCGATCAGATCGGAGTCGTTGACCCATCCGTCGTAGAGGTTTCTGCCCGACGCCCACTGGGTTTGCAGTTTTTCAATGACGTCGCCTTCCTGAATCAGGTCATGCGTGACCTTGATGCCGGTAATTTCATAAAAAGCCTTGGCCAGCACTTTTGACTCATACTCGTGGGTGGGAATGGTTTCCGACACCACTTTGATTTCCATGCCCCGGAACGGCTTGGACGCGGCAATGAACCACTCCATTTCCTTCATCTGCTGGGCCTTGGTCAGCGTGGAAGGCTGGAATTCCTTGTCGACCCATTTTTTGGCGGCAGCCATGTCCGCGAGGGCCGGTTGGGCGCCTAAGAAGCATACGGCCGCCAGGGAACACAAAAGCATCGCCCATGTTCTCTTGCTGAACATTATACTGCTCATCTGCTTTCCTCCTTCTGGCCTTCAAAAGTTTAAAGTGTTTGTCGGTTCCATGCCGCCCGGCGTGAAGGCCGCAATCGCCTTGCAGGACAGAACCGGAAAAAAAGACTATCCCCAGATCAGAACTCCGACGATCCATCCCACCGCAAAGGGAAACACGATCCATAAACTGAGGTCCGTAAATCCAAGCCAGGTCAGATGAATGAAGATGGCGGTGATGATGCCGATAAAAAGACGGGTGCCGGGTGTTGTCACGAGCGGCAGCAGGCCGCGGCGGGGGACGGAAGGCGCCAGGGTCTGCCACACGGTCATCGCCGCCAGAACCAGGAAAAGCGCGATGAAGAATGTGGCCGTCGGTTTTGTCCAGTACATCCAGTCCAGGATCATGAACGTTCTCCTTTATACCCGGCCGAGGGCAAAGCCCCTGGCCATGTGGTTGCGGACAAACCAGATGACCAGCGCGCCCGGCACCAACGTGAGCATTCCAGCCGCGGCCAGAAGCCCCCAGTCCATGCCGGTGGCGCTGATCGTCCGCGTCATCACCGCCTGAATGGGCTTGGCGTTCGTGATCGTGAGCGTCCGGGCGAACAAAAGCTCCACCCAGCTGAACATGAAGCAGAAAAACGCGGTCACCCCGACGCCGGCGCGGATGAGCGGAATAAAAATAGTGATGAAAAAGCGCGGCAGGCTGTATCCGTCGATAAAGGCCGTTTCGTCAATTTCCCGGGGAACGCCGGACATGAAACCCTCGAGAATCCAGACGGCCAGCGGCACGTTGAACAGACAGTGCGCCAGCGCAACGGCGATGTGCGTATCCAGCAGGCCGATGGTGGAGTAGAGCTGGAAAAAGGGCAGGGCGAAAACAGCCGCGGGCGCCATGCGGTTGGTCAGGAGCCAGAAAAACACCTGGGAATCGCCGACGAAGGAGTACCGGGAAAAGGCATAGGCGGCGGGCAGCGCCACCGCCAGCGAAATCAGCGTATTGACGGTTACGTAAATGATGGAATTGACGTAACCCATGTACCACGCGGGATCCGTGAAGATATTGATGTAGTTTTCAAACGTGGGATCGGCCGGGTAGAGCGTCAGCGTACCGAGAATATCGGCGTTGGTTCGAAGCGACATGTTGAGCATCCAGTAAATCGGGAGGAACAGCAAAATGAAGTAGATGCCCAGGGCGATCAGTTTTTTTCTTCCCTTCATCATGTTCC
Source organism: Syntrophaceae bacterium UBA1411 (assembly GCA_002304995.1). Taxonomy (GTDB): domain Bacteria; phylum Desulfobacterota; class Syntrophia; order Syntrophales; family Smithellaceae; genus UBA8904. The sequence continues at coordinate 11,956 of DBPV01000095.1, read as the reverse complement.
GGCTCCTTTCCCCACGTTCTTGAGAACCTGGTAGAACACAAAGCAGAGGATCTCGATGATTAAAAAATAGATCAGCGAAAAAGCGCCCGCCGTGCCCAGATCGAACTGGCCCAGGGCCAGTTTGACGAGGTAAATGGACAGGAAGGTGGTTGAATTTCCGGGGCCGCCGCCCGTGAGGACGAAAGGTTCGGCGTAGATCAGAAAGCTGTCCATAAAGCGCAGGAGAACGGCGATGGTCAGCACGCCCCGCATTTTCGGCAGTTGAATGTAGCGGAACGTGGCCCAGGGTGAAGCGCCGTCAATTTTCGCCGCCTGGTAATACACCTCCGGAATCGCTCTCAACCCTGCGTAGGCCAGGAGCGCGACCAGCGGCGTCCAGTGCCAGATTTCCATCAAGAGCGTCGTGATCCAGGCGTCGAGCGGCCGCGCCGTGTGATCGAATGCAATGCCCAGCACGTTGTTGACAAAGGCGCCGAACAGGCCGATGTCGGGGCGGACGAAGATGATCCAGATCGATCCGATGGTGTTCCAGGGGATCAGGAGCGGCAGGGCCATCACCACCAGAGAAAACGAAACGCCCCAGCCTTTTTTCGGCATGGCCAGGGCCAGCGCAATGCCCAGCGGAATCTCGATCAGGAGGACCAGGCCGGAAAAAAGGAACTGCCGCCACAGGGCTTCATGCAGCCGGGCATCGCGCAGCACGTTTTTATACATTTCCGTTCCGACAAACAGGCTCTGTCCCGGCCCGAAAATATCCTGCACGGAGTAGTTGACCACCGTCATGAGCGGAATGATCGAGCTGAACGCCACGATGATGAGAACGGGCACCGTCAGAAGCCAGGCGCGGTTGTTTTCCCACTTGTTCATCGTTTCACCTCTCTATCTTACCAGCCGTCCGTCGGCGTAAAGTTTTGTTCTTTGCGGAGGAAAGAAAATCCAGGCGTTGCCCGTGGCCAGCGGAACATCCTCCGGCAGGCGCGCGTACAGCGTTTTCCCCTCCAGAAGAATTGCGGCAATTTTATAGCTGCCCAGATCCTCGAAACTTTTCACGTAAGCCGGCAGGGCGTTTTCGACGGGCCGGGGGCTGATTTCCAGGTACTTCGGCCGGATGCCGATTTCCAGCTTGCCGGCGGTTTTCCGCGCCGCCGCCGCGGTCTTCTCATCAATTTTTATGCCGATGCCGTTGATGTAAGCGACAGAGCCTTCGAGCCGGCAGGACAGAAAATTCATGCCGGGAGAGCCGATGAAGTAACCGACGAATTTATGTTCGGGATTCTCGAAAAGATCTTCCGGCGTGCCGGTCTGAACGATTTCACCCTCGTACATGACCACCACTTTTTCGGCAAACGTGAGGGCCTCCATCTGGTCGTGCGTCACGTAAATCAGCGTCAGTTTAAGCTGCTCGTGGATCTCTTTGAGCTTGCGCCGCAGATGCCATTTGAGATGCGGATCAATGACGGTCAGCGGTTCGTCAAAGAGGATGGCCGCGACGTCGCTGCGGACCAGGCCGCGCCCCAGGGATATCTTTTGTTTGGCGTCCGCGGCCAGCCCGTACGCTTTTTGTTTGAGGAAAGGGGCGAGCTCAAGAATCTCGGCAATTTCCTGCACCCGGCGGTGGATGGCCTCTTTTTCCAGGCGGCGATTCTGCAGCGGGAAGGCGAGATTCTCGTACACGGTCATCGTGTCGTACAAAACCGGAAACTGAAAGACCTGGGCGATGTTGCGCTTCTCCGGCGGCAGGGCGGTCACATCGGTCCCATTGTACAACACCCGTCCCCGGGTGGGGGTCAGCAGGCCCGAAATGATGTTGAGCAGCGTTGTTTTGCCGCAGCCGGAAGGCCCCAAAAGCGCATAGGCGCCTCCGTCATCCCAGACGTTCTCGATCTTCTTGATGGCGTAATCCGCGTCTTTTTCGGGATGACGCAGATAGCTGTGCAAAACACCGTCCATTTCGATTCGCGCCATGTCGCGCTCCTTTTTTTTTCATCCGGCCCCGAACGGGGAGGCCAGCAATTGCCCTGACGGTTCGTACACAAAAAAGCAGCCCGGATTCGCATAAACTTTTATTTTTGTTCCGATCTGCCGGGGGTGGATGCCGTCTTCCTGCACCACCAGGTGCAGATCGCCGTGACAGACGTGGATAAAGGTTTCCGATCCGTTGATTTCCGCCAGCTCCACTTTGACGGGGATTTCAACACCGGCCGCGCCCTGCCGGCCCAGACAAAGATGATTCGGGCGGATGCCGAAAATATATTCCCCGTCCGGAACCGCGCTCAGGTGCCCGGCCATGGCAATGTCGATGTCCCGTTCCAGCCGGGCCATGCCGCCCGCCACCACGCCCGGAAGAAAATTGATCGGCGGATCGCTGACGACCTGGGCCACCCGCGGAGTCGCGGGATGATGATAAACGGCGGGTGTGGCGCCGGTCTGCAGAATCCGCCCCTCGTCCATGACCACCAGGGTGCCGCCCAGCATCAGCGCCTCCGACGGTTCCGTCGTCGTGTAAACCACGATGGCCGTGCGTGTTTTGAAAATTTCCTGGAGTTCGGCCTGCAGCTCTTCGCGGAGCTTGTAATCCAGATTCACCAGGGGTTCGTCGAGCAGCAGGAGTTCCGTGTCCTTCACCAGCGACCGGGCGATCGCCGTGCGCTGCTGCTGGCCGCCGGAGAGTTCGGCGGGCATCCGGTCGAGCAGGCGGTCAATGTGGAGCGTGGCCGCCGCCGCGCGCACCTTCCGATCGATATCCGCGGCAGCAAGACCGCTCATTTTCAGCGGCGAAGCGATGTTGTCGTAGACCGTCATGGACGGATAGTTGATGAACTGCTGGTAAACCATGGCGACGCTGCGTTTGCGCACAAACAGGCCGGTGACGTCTCGGCCGTCGAGGAAAATGCGACCTTTGGTCGGCCGGTCCAGTCCCGCCATCAGACGCAGAAGCGACGTTTTGCCCGCCAGCGTGCGCCCCAGAATGACGTTTGTCGCGCCGCTCTTTATTTTGAGTGTGATGTTGTCGAGATGCGTTTCGCCGTTGATGACCTTGCTGACGCCGTCGAGCAGAATTTCCATCTTCCGGTTCTCCATGGTCGGAGCCTGCGCGCTTGTCGATTCGATGCACGAATCCGGCCGTCGATGAAAAAACACTGGACTGATTTAGCGAACTTCAAACAACTTCAATCAACCGATCTGGAGCATTCGTCGTTACGAAAAAGAAAATTAAATAATGGGTGAATTTTAAAGTGCGTTATAGATATCGATACGGCCGCTTCCTGTCAAGAATAATTTTATCCGGCGGGCATCGCTCGCCTCCGGTGTCCTTTTTTTCCAAACAGGCGAAAAACAAGGTTTTACCGGCCTGGCGCCCGGGCGGACCGGAAAGCTGCTCCCGGAAGAGGAAGACCTGACGGGTGAGGATTCAGAAAATGGTTAAACAATTTGACATTTGCGGGATTTTTAAGTTAATTTAATCAATCAGCAATAACCTACAAATGGTGAGGGGAAGGGAGTCATGAAAAAAAACAAGATCTGCTGGTTGTTTGCTCTTCTTGCTTCGGTTGTCCTGGTCTCCGCTGCGTTTGCCGCCCCGAAACAGCAAACCGCATCGTCAAAGCAGCATCAGCAGCCGGCGCTCCGGTGGGTGTCTCTCTCCACGGATTCCCGTGACACGGTTCGCGAAATCATCCGTTCCGAGGTAGACAGCCGCGAATCTTTTTCGACGCGCCAGGAGGAAAAGACGAATCTTAAAGTCGTCGAAGATGAAAAAGAGAAGGAAGACTCGGATTACAAAAACGCCATCGTCGCAGCGAAAAAAGAATTTGTCCGGGCCAAGAAAAAACGCGACGATCTCACTTCACAGTTTCACATGGTGTCCACGGATCTGGATGAATCGGCCAAGGGCATCAAGAACATCCGCGCGACCATTGAGAATCTGGACGGGCAGATCAGCCGCTATCAGCAGGATATTCAGGCCCAGCAGAATGCGCTCAAACGCTGGCTTTTGACGGAAAAACAAGGCGAGATCGCAGTGGCCGTCATTTACACACGCGGCTTCCGGGACAGCGCCCACGCCCTGGAGGGGAAGGCGGACGTCGCCTCCGCGCCGCTCGTTGCCGCTCACATGGGAACCTATGTTCAATCCTTCACGAAAATGATCAACAATGTGGCGACGGTCGACTTCATCCGCGCTACGGAGGAGGGCACGGCCAAGTGGAACAATGAAGAGCCCATCCGCATTGAACTGGAAAAGGGTGTGAAAGGCACCTCCTATCTGCGTCTCAAGCGTTACGAGCTGTATCCGTTTCAGGAGAACAAGGCCGGTAAGGGGCGGACGCCGCAGGGCAGTGCTTTTAAAGCGGCGATCATCAAATCCCGCAAGGACCTGGAGGATTTTCTCACGGCCAACCAGTTTACGCCGGCCAATTACGATCTCGACCGCGCCCATCGGGTGATCGCGGGCACGCTGCAAAACAATGCGGCGGCGGAAGAGGGATTGAACGAACAGATCAAATCCTTCCAGGATCGCATTCTGAATCTGCAAGGCAAAATCAATACGTCCAAATCGGAACGCGAAACGCAGAAGAGTCTGCTCAAGCGCCGGGAGGAAAACTACTATAAACTGAGCGTCGACGTCGCCGAAATCCGGAGCAAGAAGGAAGAGGCGGAGCGGGCTTTTGCCCAGGCTCAGGCCACGCTGCAGGGAAAGAAGCGCGTTCATGAATCCATCATCATCAAAACCGCCCTGGCGGCCACCAAGGGGTCGCAGACGCCCGCCGAGGCCTCGGCGGAAGTGATTCTGGACAAGCTCGAAGAGGTCAGAAACGATGCGAAAACCCAGCACTCCAGTTCCGCAACCGAAGTGACGAACTTCCAGGTCACGTCCGAAACGGCGACGCAGTCCATTACGGAAGCCAGAATCACGTCGGTCCGCCTGATTTCGTTCGTGAATGAGGGGGACAGCGTCCGCGTCAAGATGGCGTTTCGCGTACGGACCGTCCTCGAGGAGCAACCGCCCGCCGAGGAACAGGCGAAAAATGCTCCGCCGCCTCCCGCCGGGGCGAAAACCGAAAAACCGGTCGCGCCGGCCCCGTCCGGTGTGAAACAGGCCGCGATAACGCCTTCGCCTGCGCCGGCTGTGCCGCCCTTCAAAAGATCCTACCGGCCGCTGGCGGTGAAGGATGCCCTGAACTGCTATTTTGAACTGCGCAGCGTGAATCCCTCGCGGGAGGGGCTGCGGATTGTGTTCGAAGTCGTGAATCTCGATCAGGAAACAAGAAAAGTGGCTTTTTACGACCGCAGTTTTCCGGCATCATGGCCCAGATCCAAACTGACCGACGACGCCCAGCAATCCCACGATCCCGATATTGCCTATGCGTGGCAGGGCGCCGAGAAGAAAACCATGCAGGAGATCGACGTCCGCGGGCGCGGAGTGGAAATCCAGCCCCAGACATCCGCGACCATGGAGTTGATTTTCAAAAACCTTCCGGCCAATACCCGGATAGTCAAAATCCAGCTGCACCCCTTTATTTATACCTATAGCGGCCGGCGTGAAGCCTGGCAGGAGTTTGAACTGGAAATGCCCGAGATGCGCTTGCGGCGTTAGGTCAACGAGGAGAGCCTTCTTATGAAAAAAATATTGTTTTTTTTCCTGACGGTGATTTTGTCGCTGGCGGGGACGGCAGGGGCCGACTTTTACACCTGGGAAGACGAGGCCGGCGTGTCGCACATCACGGATTATCCGCCCCCGAAAAATCAAAAGACCGTGAAGATGAAAACGTACGAAGAAACCATGTCCGCAAGGCCGGATAACGCTCTGACAGAGGGAAAACAAACGATTATCCTTTATACCAAAAACGGCTGCGCGGACTGCGACAAAGCCCGTGACTTCTTAACCGATAAAAAAACGACCTTCATTGAATACAACATCGACCTGGACCGGGCGGCATTCAAGCGGCGAAAGGCGATCGACGACGGCGAAGAAGTGCCGCTGGCCGTTTTCGGCAGAACACAGGTTTACGGTTTTTCCGAAGTGACTTACAACCGCGCGCTCAAAACGCTTCCCTGATGAAGACGACATTGTTTTTTTATTCAGGAACGGGCAATGCGCTCTGGACGGCTGAAAAAATCGCCCAGCGGCTGATGCCGGCGGCCCTGGAAGCCATCGCCCGCTGCGATGAGAAAATCGTTCGCCCGGCAACTGGCTGCATCGGTCTGGTTTTTCCCGTACACATCTGGGGCGTGCCGCCGCCCGTGCTGAATTTCATCGACCGCCTGGAGGTCGCCTCCGACCAGTATCTCTTTGCCGTCGCCGTCCACGCCGGCCAGGTGGCGGCGACGCTCGGCCAGTTGCAAAAAAGATTGCAGACCCGCCGCATTCTCCTGTCGAGCGGCTTTTCATTCAATCTTCCCAGCAACTACATTCCCTGGGGCGGCGCGGAGTCGTCCGCCGCGCAGCAAAAAAAGTTTGCCGCCGCGCTCGATAAAATCGAAACCGTGGCCGGAGCCGTGCAACGCCGGGAGCGTCTGCCGGTGGAGAAGGGGCCCTTCTGGCAAAACGGCATCCTGTCGCTTTTCTACCGCCTGACGCTGCCGCGGCTTGCCAAAATGGACAAATCCTTTTATGCCGATGAAAAATGCAGTTCCTGCGGAATATGCGCCAGAATCTGCCCCGCCCGCAACATCCGTCTGGGCGAGAACCGGCCGGTCTGGCAGCACCGCTGCGAGCAGTGCTTCGCCTGTCTCCAGTGGTGTCCGGAAGAAGCCATCCAGTATGGACGGGGCACGCGCGGCAGGAAACGCTACCACCATCCGGAGATTCCATTGGCCCGGATGCTGGCCGGGGCGCCTGCCGGAAAGGACGGCGGGCGCGCGGAGGCAGAAAGCTAAAAGACTTATTTTGCGGCGGCTTGCTTTTCTTTCCGGTTCAGGATCATTTCCCAGATCATCAGGATTGCGCCGATGGTAATCGCGGAATCCGCCACGTTGAAGGCCGGCCAGTGCGCCGTTCCCACATAGACATCCAGAAAATCGACCACCGCGCCGAAACGGAGGCGATCAATGAGGTTGCCGACCGCGCCGCTGAAAATGAGCGTCAGCGAAACCGCCAGCATCAGATTGCGGGCGTTGCTCTTGACCAGATAGTAAACAATGAGGACCGCCGCCAGAACCGTGACGCCGGTAAAAAAGACGTAGCGGAAAGTTGCGGAAGCGTCGGCCAGAAAACCGAAAGCCGCTCCGGGATTCATGACGTACACCAGGTTGAAAAATCCCGGAATCACCGGCCGGACGTCATAAAGCGCAAAGTGCGACGTCACGGCCGATTTCGTGATCTGGTCGAGCGCGATGACAGCGGCCGCGCCCAGAAGAAAAACCAAAAGATTCTTTTTCAAAAAAAACTCCCCGTATCCTGTTGTCTCGTTGTGCGGTTGCCTTCACCGAACAAGGCTCAGTTCTTCCCTGCGCCTTTTTCCTGACCTTTACAGATTCGACAGGCAGCGGCCGCAGAGGGTCGGATGTTCGGCGTCGGCGCCGACCGACTCTTCGTAAATCCAGCAGCGTTCGCATTTTGCGCCGCGCGCTTTTTCCACGCCGACGGCAAGTCCCTTGATTTCCTCGCTGCGGTAGGGGGCGGCGATGTCTTTTTCGTCGGCCACCGCCAGCTGCGAGACGATCAGGAGCGCGCGCAGTTCCTCTTTGTGCGTTTCCAGAAGCGCGCGCAGTTTTTCCGGCGCCGCGATCGTGATGCGGGCGTCGAGCGAATGGCCGATGACTTTTTCCTTGCGCGCCTGCTCCACGGCTTTGGCGATTTCCGACTTCGCGTCGATCATGGTTTTCCAGCGTTCGCCCAGGCCCGCATCCAGAAGCTTCTCATCGACGGCGGGAAACTGCGTCAGGTGCACGCTTACGCTCTTGTCCTTCCAGGCGGGCAGCGCCCCCCAGACTTCCTCGGCCGTGAAGGTGAAAATCGGCGCCAACAGCCGCGTCATGGCGTTCAGAATGACAAACATGGCCGTCTGGCCGGAGCGGCGCGCCGTCGAGGCCGACCTGTTGGTGTAGAGCCGGTCTTTGAGCACATCCAGATAAAGCGCGCTTAAGTCCACGGCGCAGTAATTGTGCAGCGTGAAGAACACCACGTGGAACTGGTGGCGCTCGTAGGCTTCCGTCACGCGTCTGATCACTTCCTGCAGGCGGTGCAGCGCCCAGCGGTCCATCTCCAGCATCCGGTCGCAGGCGATGCCGTCCGTGTCCGGCTGAAAGTCGTACAGATTGCCCAGGATGAAACGGCTGGTGTTGCGGATGCGCCGGTAGGCCTCCATCAGACGCTTAAGAATCTCTTCGGAAATCCGGATGTCGTCGGTGTAATCTTCCGCCGCCACCCACAGGCGGAGAATTTCCGCGCCGTATTTGGCGATGGCTTCTTCCGCGCCGATGACGTTGCCCACGGACTTGGACATTTTCTTGCCTTCGCCGTCCACCACGAAGCCGTGCGTGAGCACGCTTTTGTAGGGCGCGCGCCCGCGGGTGCCCACGCATTCCAGAAGCGAGGAGTGAAACCAGCCGCGGTGCTGGTCGTTGCCTTCCAGGTACATGTCGCAGGGCGAAGCGAGCTCCGGCCGCTTTTCCAGCACGGCCGCATGGCTGACGCCCGAGTCGAACCAGACGTCGAGAATATTTACTTCCTTGGTGAACTCCGTGCCGCGGCAGTGCGGGCAAAACGTGTGTTTGGGCATCAGGTCCTGAGGGTCCTTCTCAAACCAGACATCCGCGCCGTTTTTTTCCACCAGCGCCACCAGGTGCTCCAGAATGTCCTTGGTCAGGATTTCGTTTTTGCACCTGGCGCAGTAAAAGATGGTGATCGGTACGCCCCACAGCCGCTGGCGCGAGATGCACCAGTCGGGGCGGTTTTCCACCATGCCGTAAATGCGGTCGTGTCCCCAGGCGGGAATCCACTTCACTTCGTTGATGGCGGCCAGCGCTTTTTTGCGCAGATCGTTTTTCTCCATGGAAATGAACCACTGTTCGGTGGAGCGGAAGATGATGGGCTTCTTGCAGCGCCAGCAGTGCGGATAGGAGTGCTGCATGGGCACATGCCCCAGAAGCGCGCCCATTTCATCGAGCTTGCGGATCACGTTGTCATTGGCGTCAAAGACGAACTGTCCGGCGAAATACTCGACGTCGTCGGTGAATTTGCCCGCGTCGTCCACCGGCGCGTAGTTGTCCAGACCGTATTGCAGGCCGATTTCATAGTCTTCCTGGCCGTGGCCGGGGGCGATATGCACGGCGCCGGTTCCCGCGTCCAGCGTGACGAAAGGCGCCAGAATGAGCACGCTGTGCCTTTTGACCAGCGGGTGCAGGCATTTCTGGCCTTCGAGCACCGCGCCTTGAAACTCGTCGAGGATTGCATAAGGCTGGCCGCGCCGTCCGAAAGCCTCCAGACAATAGTCGAGCATGTCTTTGGCGACGATGAGGACCTCCGAGTCGATTTTGACCGCCGCGTAAATGAAATCGTCCTTCACCGCAATGGCCAGATTGGCGGGAATGGTCCAGGGCGTGGTGGTCCAGATGACCATGGACACTTTTTCACCGGCCAGTTTGGGCCGCACGGCGCTGATATCGGAATCAAAAGCGAACTTGACGTAAATCGACGGCGTGTGATGATCCGCGTATTCCACTTCCGCTTCGGCCAGCGCCGTTTTGCACGATGCGCACCAATACACCGGCTTCTTTCCCTTGTAAACGCTGCCGTTGAGATAAAGCTTGCCGAACTCCGCGACGGTGGCGGCTTCATACGGATACGCCATGGTCAGATAGGGATCGTCCCACTGGCCGAAAACTCCCAGACGTTTGAACTGCGCGCGCTGGATGTCGACGAATTTTTCGGCGTACACGCGGCAGGCGCGGCGCTTTTCCACTTGCGACAGGCCGGATTTCTTGCCGCCCAGTTCCTTGTCGACCTGGTGTTCGATGGGCAGACCGTGGCAGTCCCACCCCGGCACGAACACGCCGTCGAAGCCGGTCATGTTCTTGGCCTTGATGACAATGTCCTTGATGATTTTATTGAGCGCCGTGCCCAGATGGATGTTGCCGTTGGCGTAAGGCGGGCCGTCGTGCAGGATATAAGGCGTGCGGCCTTTGGCCGCCGCCCGGATTTTGCCGTAAATATCCATTTCTTCCCATTTTTTAAGCATCTCCGGCTCGCGCTGGGCCAGATTGGCTTTCATCGGAAAATCGGTTTGGGGAAGATTCAACGTCTGTTTGTAATCCATGGTGCTGCTCCTGTCTTTTTTTTTCGAAAAAATAGCGGTTGACCCGCGAAAAATATGGTTGTTTTCAGAACTCTCAAAAAACGGTCATTCCCGCAGCAGCGGGAATGCAGTTTTTCGATACCCTGTTTCGGTCGCCGTCAACTACCATATAAACATAGGACTTTCAAGCACAACTCTTTCCAGGTCCGGCTTTGCGCCGCCCCGGGAATTCCTGTTGCAGAGCGGAGAAGATTTTGATATTAAGTCCCGCAACATAATCTTTTCCCCATAAGAAAATAGTGCCTTCCGAAGAAACTGATTTTTCAGTCTGCTTTTTAAGTTATGAGCGGCTGGATTCAATTATAGTTTGATTGCCAACAAAGTATAACCAGGGGGCAGCGATATGCCTTCGCTTTCGGCAAAACCGCAAAAAAGAATCGGTTTTTTCCTGATCGTTATAGTCCTTTATCTCTCAACCATCACAATGCAGGGATCATGCTCCGATTGGCCCGTTTACAGCAAGTCGGCGTTTCGGGGCAGGGTGGTTGATGCGGAGACGCATCAGCCGGTTGAAGGCGCTGTGGCGGTGGTGATCTACTTCAAGGATGCATTGATCGGAGGACCGGGCGGCCCCCGCTCTTATGCTTTCCATGCGCGAGAAACGCTGACGGATGCAAAAGGTGATTTTCTCATGCCGTCCTATTGTTCTTGGCTGCTGTTTACGAAAGACGGCGGTGTGCAATTCATATTTTACAAGCCTGGCTATGCGGCGAGTTACGGACCGGCGCATGTGCATTCTTTTTTGCTGGAGGAATATTTTTCCACGGATGAAGCCGGCAAGGAGGGGGAACTCCATGTGAAGGAGGGCAGGCCGGTCAGTTACAGAGGTCCGCTGGGGATTGTCGGATTGAAGAAGGCGAAAGCATATGAAGAAAGACGGACAGGAGTTCCCAGCATGACAACTGACTGTTCATCGAAAGACTTGCCATTATTGTTCAAAGCGATTGTCGAAGACCGGAAAGAACGTGGTTTGGAGGTAAGATAAAAGCGTTAATAAACAGGGAAAATTGGTGCAAACAGGTAACTAAGGCAATAACCGAATACAAAAGTTATGCAGCTTGCGGAACCGGCACGCCTTTTTTACAATGCGCCTATCTTGCTTCCCCAGCACATCGAACCATCAGGTCTGTATCGTCGTGAATGCTATCTGAAAGACTGCAGCGGCGGCTATTGCAAACAAATAATCCAAAAAACTACAGGGGACCATTGCCCCCCTATTTGAAAAAAAGCCGGCTCGGAGAAAGGAAGGGCGGCGTTGTGATTCCTGTTGCAAGGCGGAGAATATTTTGTTACTTTTATTCCGGACTTCACAGGCGCTTTTTTGACGATAACCCTAAGGAGGAGATTATGAGATTAAAATTCGTTTCCATGGCGGTTTTGACGGGAATGATTTTGTTTCTGGCGCAAACCGGTTTTTGCCAGGATGCGGTCAGCATGTCCGAGTGGGTGGAAAAGGTTGGCCAGGGTTCGGTGAACTGGTCGGCGGGCTACATTGAAGCGGTCGGCATCGGCGCGCCGCCCGACCGGAGTCTGGGCAAGATCAACGCCCGTCCCATGGCCCTGCGCGCGGCAAAGGTGGACGCCTATCGCAATCTGCTCGAGATTACCAAGGGTGTGCAGGTCGACGCCAGGACGACGGTCCGGGATTTCACCGTGGA
>DBPV01000127.1 GCA_002304995.1 Syntrophaceae bacterium UBA1411 | reverse complement strand
AAACGGAATATCGTCTTTGCAATATCCGGCGGCCGGAGTATAATGCGCCCGAAAAAATTTCGATCGACGCCGGTTAAAAGCGGGAGAGACATCCATGACGGAAACGCCGCGAGCCCCACGCAGAGAATTGTTCGGCTGGGCCATGTTCGACTTTGCCAATTCATCCTACACGACCGTCATCATTACCGTGGTCTTCTGCGTCATCTTTCCGCGGCTTATCGTGGCCGACGGGCCCGAATTCCGCCTGGGCAATCTGCTGTGGAGCGTTGCCCTCTCTCTCAGCTATCTCCTGGTGCTCCTCACGGCGCCCGTCTTTGGCGCGATCATGGATTACACGGGGGCGAAGAAAAAATTTCTTTTCGCGAGCTGCCTTCTGACGGTGATCGCCACGGCCGCGCTTTATTTCGTCACGCCCGGCGCCGTCCTGCTGGGCATGCTGTTCATTATTTTGTCCAACGTCGGCTTTTCCTACAGCGAATCGTTTGTCTCCAGTTTCCTGCCGGGGCTCGGACCGCCCGATGATCTGGGGAAGATCTCCGGCTGGGCCTGGGGCCTGGGCTATTTCGGCGGCCTGATATCGACGGCGCTCGTCATCTTCGGCCTGGGCGCAGGCGTTTATACGCTGGAGAATTTTCCCCAGCTGCGCCGGGTGGGGCCGGTGACGGGGGCGTTTTTCCTCGTCGCCGCGATACCGACCTTTCTGTGGGTGAAGGACCGCACGGCGGCCCGGCCGCTGCCTCCGGGCGAAAATTATTTCACGATCGGATTTAAGAGGCTTCGTCGGACCTTCGCGGACATCCGGGATTACCGGGATCTGATGATTCTTCTGGGATCGTTTTTCTTCGCCTACGCGGGCCTGTCCATTGTGATTTCCTTTGCCTTCATTTACGGCGACCAGGTGGTCCGCTGGTCGGCGCTCACGCAGATGCTGATGTTCGTCATTACGCAGTTTACGGCGGCGGCGGGCGCGTTTCTGTTCGGCGTCCTTCAGGACCGGTGGAAAGCCAAGCAGACGTTTATTCTCACGCTGGTCATCTGGGTCGTCGCCGTCACGCTGATTTACGGCGTCGGCCCCGTGACGGAATTTCTCAACCGTCTTTGGGGGACGTCGTTCCGGGAAGAGCATGTTTTTCTGGTGATCGGTTCGCTTGCGGGCCTGGGCCTGGGCTCCACGCAGTCCGCCTGCCGCGCCATGGTGGGGCTTTTCTCTCCGGATACGAAGGCCGGCGAGTTCTTCGGCCTGTGGAGCTTCACCAGCCGCCTTGCGGCGATTGTCGGTCTGATGGGGCTGGGCCTGCTCCAGACGCTCTTGGGCCTCAAGCAGGCGGTGCTGGTCTGTTCGGCCTTTTTCTTCATTGCCCTCGTCATCATTTTGTTCGTGAACGTGGAGCGGGGAAAAAGGGTGGCCCGGGAACATGCAGGAGAATAGCCGCAGGCAGGCGCAGAGCCTTGGAGCACGGCAGGAGGAAGGGAATGACCCACGGCAGCGGGGGCGGAAAAAGGAGAGGGATCATCCGCCGGGCGACGGTTTTGCTGACCGTCCTCTGGGTCGTCTCGTCTTCGGGCTGCGCTTACTTCAACAATCGCCCCATGGACGTGCTCGCCTACAAGAATCCCGGCGCAGCGCCCGCGTCGCGGCTGATTGTCTTTTTGCGCGGCATCGGCGGCAGCCATCGCAGCTTTGAGGAAGAAGGGCTGGTGGCCGACGTGTGGGCCTGCGGCCTGTCCTGCGACATCGTCGCGCCCAACGCCCATGTCGGCTACTACGGCGACCGCAGCCTGATTGACCGGTTGAAAAAAGACGTGATCGATCCGGCCCGCGCGAAAGGGTACGCGGAAATCTGGCTGGTCGGCTTCTCGATGGGCGGACTGGGGTCGCTGTTGTATTACATGGATCATCCCGAAGACATCGCGCGCGTTTACCTCATTGCGCCGTTTCTGGGCGCGCCGCTTTTTCTCGCGCAAATCGAAGCCGCGGGCGGCCCGCGCGCGTGGGAGCCGGGCGAGTATGTCTACGGCGTGGACTGGCAGCAGATGCTGTGGCACTGGCTGAAAGAATCGGTGGCCGATCATCCCGAAAAAATCGTCTATCTGGGGTACGGCGCCGGCGATCCCTATGCCCGGGGGCATCAGCTCCTGGCCGAACTGCTGCCGCCCGAACGCGTGGTGGTGATCGAAGGCGGACATGACTACCTGACCTTTAAAACGCTCTGGAAGATCTTCATCACCGGCGCGGGCCAGGCCAAACCGTAGCCGCGAAATTTCGCCTTGCATCCCCGGAAAGACGCTGTATAGTTCACAAACGCCGCCCGTCCCGGGCGGCGCGTTGAAATCTGAGACGGAACCAAGGGAGGAATGCGATGAATCTCGATGCGTTGTTTTATCCGAAAAGCGTAGCCGTTGTCGGCGCGTCCGGCAACCTGGGCGGCGGAAAAATGCCCTATTTCCAGATTATCCGGGCAAACGGTTATACGGGAAAGATTTATCCGGTCAATCCGAAAGGCGGGGAGATCGACGGCTGCAAGGTTTATCCGTCCATCGGCGATCTGCCCGAACCGGTGGATTTTGCCATTGTCGCCGCGCCGGTCGAGCAGTCCGTGGACATCGTCAGGGCGGCGGTCCGCCGGGGAATCAAGTTTATCCATTTTTTTACGTCGGGCTTCGGGGAAACCGGCAACCGGCCGCTCGAAGAAGAGTTGCTGCGGGAAGCCCGGAAGGGGGAGCTGCGGATCGTGGGGCCCAACTGCATCGGCATTCACTCGTCCGAATCCAAGGTGTCTTTCGCGCTGTCCCCCGGGCCCCTCGAAACGGGAAACGTCGCTTTTCTGGGACAGTCGGGCGGCATGACGGCCAATTTCCTGGGACTCGCCGCGACGCGGAAAATCGCGATCAATAAAGTCGTCTCCTACGGCAATCAGATCGACCTGCGGATCGAGGACTACCTCGACTACCTGGCCGACGACGAGCAGGTGAAGCTCATCGCCTGCTACGTCGAGGACATCAAGGACGCGGACGCCTTTCTCCGGACGCTGAAAAAGACGACGGCCAGAAAGCCCGTCATTCTTCTCAAGGGTGGAAAAACGGAAGCGGGATCGAAGGCCGCGGCCAGCCACACGGGAGCCATGGCCGGCAACTATACCCTCTGGGCGGCGGCCGTCCGGCAGCACGGCGGTCTTCTGGTGGATGACTTCGATCAGCTGATGCATCTGGTGATGATGGGCGCGGGGGAAAAGACTCCGCGGGGAAGGCGCGTGGGGTTTCTCGGCGCCGGCGGCGGCATTTCGGTGCTCTTCAGCGATCTGGCCGTCCAGGCGGGGTTGACGCTTCCTGACCTGGGCGAGGCCGCGCAGCGGAAAATCAGCGAAAAAATCAGAGGCGTCAACACCTCGACGATTAATCCGGTCGATCTGGGCGCCTTCGGCTTCGACCTCAACGTCATGTTGCATACGATGAAGGCCATGGACGAAGACGAATCCATCGATGTCATCGTTCCCTACTTTTCGGTCGAATACATCATGCGCGCGGAACTCTTCCTCAACGTCAAGAACAGCGCCGATACGATCGGCGAAATGGCCCGGCAGATCGGGAAACCCGTGATCGCCGTCCTGGCGAGCTTCGTGGAAGACGATCTGGAATCCGAGCGCGTCCGAATTTCCACGTTTGCCGCGCTGCGCAAGGCCGGCTTCCCTGTGTACGCCAAAATCCAGGACGCCATTTATGCCGTAGAGACGACCTACGAATGGGCCGAACGGCAGTTCCGCGGCAAAGTCTGGCGCGCGGCATGAACGCCTCCGGCGGTCGGTGAAAATTATCCTCCCCGTTCCGGAATCCAAAGACTCCGGAATGGGGAGAGGCGACCGGCGTCGTCAGGCATTATTTTCCGGTAAACAGATTTCTTGGATTGTCGACCATCATGGCTTTGATCTCGTCGTCCGTGACCCCCTCGGCTTTGAGCGCGGGGATGACGTTTTTCGAGATGTGTCGATTCGCCAGTTGACCAGGGCTTTCAGCACCGGTTCGGGCGCTTCGAGGGGGCGGCCCAGCCAGACATTGACCGTGTCGTGGGAAAGCATGATTTTATTCGCATAGCCTTCCCGGCAGAGCAGGGCGATGTTCTTGACGTTGACGTCCGTCGGCGTGAAGATGTCCAGGCCGATGCGGTCAAACGCAATGTAGACGCCTTTGGCGAGGATAGCCTTGTGGTAGGCGACGTCCCGCGAATTGGAGACGTGGCCGATCATAATTTTTTTCGGATCGGCGCCTTCCGCGATCAGGAGCTCCGCCTGTTCCACACCGCCCGCCGGGCCTTCCGTGTGGGTGATGATCGGCACGCCGGTGGCTTTCTGCGCGGCGGCCGCCGCCTTGAGAATGGCCGTTTCATAAGGCGAGATGGGCCCGCCGCCGCTGGTGCCGCACTTGAAAAATATTCTCTAAATAATTGTAATCGCAGACAATTAATTTTTTTGTCCGGCGGCTTCGCGGCGGTTGGCCTTTCCCAATTCATAAAACAGATTGCTTGCGGTGCAAAATTCCTTTATGGATGAAGCAATGAAAAAAAGGCGGCGCACAGGACGGCTGCCGGACACCATGCTGGTGAAACTTTCCCTGCGAGGATGGCCGTATGACGCTGGACATGCTGATGGTGCTGGGAGTGATTGTCCTGGCCGTTGCTCTTTTTGCTTCCGAAAAACTTCCCGTCGATCTGACCTCCATCCTGATAATGACGGTTCTGATTCTCAGCGGCATTCTGACGCCCACAGAGGGGCTTTCCGGATTCAGCAATGTCGCTACGGTGACGGTCGGCGCCATGTTCATTCTGAGCGCGGCTCTGCAGAAGACCGGCGCGGTGACCTTCCTGGGCAGTCTGTCGTCGAAAATCTTCCGGTTCAATTTCTGGGTCGGCCTCGTCGGGACGATGGTTCTGGTCGGCGTCGTGTCGGCCTTCGTCAACAACACGCCGGTGGTCGCCGTGTTCATCCCCATCATGCTGGGGCTCGCCGCGACCAACAAGCTCAGCCCCAGCAGGCTTTTGATGCCGGTGTCGTTTGCTTCGATGTTCGGCGGCGTCTGCACGCTCATCGGCACGTCCACGAACATTTTAGTGAGTTCGATTGCCGTTCAGCACGGTCTGCCCGCCTTGGGTATGTTTGAATTCACCAAGCTGGGCCTGGTCTTTTTTGCCGCCGGCACGCTGTACATGGCGCTGGTCGGCGTGCGGCTGATTCCGCTTTCTCCGGCGGAGGATAATCTGACGGACAAATACCGGATGCAGAATTATCTGACGGACATCGTTTTGCAGGACAAGGCCAAATCGGTCGGCACACGGGTGGCGGATTCCCCGCTGGTCAAGGAGCTGGATCTTGACATTCTGGAGGTGATCCGCGGCGGCCACCGGCTTCTCGTGCCCGTGTCCGACATCGTCCTTGCGGCCGGCGATCTGCTCCGGGTGCGCTGCGATATCCGGCAGCTCCAGAAGCTCAAGGAGCGCATGGGCATTACGATGAAGTCCGACTGCGAACTGCACGACCACGATTTCCGCTGCGAGGAGCTGCTGCTCACGGAAGTGGTCGTCGCGCCGAATTCCCGCCTGATCGGCAAAACCATCAAGTCCTCCGCCTTCCGGAATATTTTCCACGCCACGGCGCTGGCGCTGCGCCACAACGGACAGCTTTTCAACGCCGGCTTTGCCGACACGCCGCTTAAGGCCGGCGACGCCATTTTAGTGGAGACCCGCCGGGAAAACTACGAGGCCCTCAAGAGCAACAACGACTTTGTCATCGTCTCGGACATTGAAACGCCGCATTACCGCAAAAGCAAGATCCTTCCCGCCGTGCTCATCATCCTTGCCGTCATCGTCACGGCTGCGCTCGGCATTGTGCCGATCATGGTCGGCGCGATCGTGGGCGCGATTCTGCTGGTGGTGGCCGGCTGTCTCACGCTGGAAGAAGCCTACGATGCCATCGACTGGAAGGTCATCTTTCTTCTGGGAGGCGTGATTTCGCTCGGCGTGGCGCTGGAAAAGACGGGGGCGGCCATGTATCTGTCCGGAAAGATGATTGCCTTTCTGGGCGGGTGGGGGCCGGTGGCCATTGTCGCCGCGCTGTACCTGGCGACGACGCTCATGACGGAGATGATGTCCAACAACGCGACGGCGGTTCTGCTCGCGCCGATTGCCATCGCTGCCGCCAAAGCCATGGGCGTGAGCCCGACGCCGTTTCTGATGGCGATCGCCTTTGCCGCCTCCGCGAGCTTCATGACGCCGGTCGGCTATCAGACCAACACCATGATTTACGGCGTCGGCCGGTATAAGTTTTCAGACTTTCTCAAGGTGGGAACGCCGCTCAACATCATCTTCTGGATACTCGCGACGCTCCTGATTCCTGTTTTCTTTCCGTTCTAGGAGGATCGTATGGACGGCATGACCGATTGGATAAAAAAGATCATGGACGCGCTCAATATTCCGCTTTTCAAAGTGGGGGACGCCACGTTCACGCTCTGGATGCTGGTTTATCTGATTCTGGCGACGGCGGCCCTGGCGGTCGTGGCTTCGGCGCTCAATAAACTCATCGCCCACCGTCTGCTGGCCAAAAGCCGGCTGGACCTGGGCGTGCGCGTCGCCGTCGGCTCCATGGTCAAGTACCTCCTTCTGGTGGTGGGCTTCGTCGTCATCCTGCAAACCGCGGGAATCAACTTAAGCAGCCTCACCATCCTCCTGGGCGCCCTGGGCGTCGGTATCGGCTTCGGCCTGCAGAACATCACGAACAATTTCGTGAGCGGTCTCATCATCCTCCTGGAGCGGCCCGTCAAGGTGGGCGACCGGATCGAGGTGGGCGATGTCGCAGGCGATGTCGTGGACATTTCCATGCGGGCGACCACGATCATCACCAACGACAATATTTCCATCATCGTGCCGAACTCGGAATTCATTTCCGGAACCGTGATCAACTGGAGCCACACGGACCGCAGCGTCCGCTTCAATTTTCCGGTGATGGTTTCGTACCGGGAGAATCCGGAGGTTGTCCGCAAGGTGCTTTTGGAAATAGCGCTCAACAACCCCGGCGTCCTCAAGGACCCCAAACCCGACGTGCTGTTTTCCGAATTTGCCGAAAGCGCCATGAAATTCAACCTGCGCATCTGGACGCGGGATTACATCAACCGCCCCGGTGTCCTTAAAAGCCAGCTCTACTATGAAATCGCCCGCCG
>DBPV01000059.1:16377-25315 GCA_002304995.1 Syntrophaceae bacterium UBA1411 | reverse complement strand
GAAACTCGCCGCCTCGGGCTGCAACATCGTCATCGCGGATTTGGGCAAGCCTCCCGTGCCGGGGGAATCCCTGAAACCGGCGACCAGCGAAGAAATGAAGGAGATCGCCGGTGAACTCGCCCGGACCTGCGGCGTGCAAACGCTGGCCGTGGCCGTGGACGTCACGGACAACCTGGCGATTGCGGCGATGGTGGAAATTATCAAGGGCACTTTCGACCACATCGACATTCTCTGCAACAACGCGGGCGCCTCTTTCGGCGTTCCCAACACCGTGCTGGGGTATGACGAAGCGGCCTGGCTCAAGACGATCGATGTCAACCTGTTTTCGGTTTTCCGCATGTCGCGGGCCGTCATTCCGCTTATGGCGGGGAAGCCGTCGGCCATTGTCAACACGGCGTCCCGGGCGGGCAAGGTGCCGCCCATCTTCAACAGCGCCTACGCGGTGGCCAAGGCGGGCGTGATCATGCTCACCAAGACGATGGCCCGGGAGCTCGGCGGCGGCGGCATCCGCGTGAACGCGATTTGCCCCGGGCAGATCGCCACGGATCTGGAAAAGTGGCGGTTCGGCCTCGAGGCGTCCTTCCTCGGAACGACCGTCGAGGCGCAGGAACAGGAAATGTGCAAAACCATTCCGCTGGGCTACATCGGCCCGCCCGCCGAAGCCGCGGAGCTCGCCGTCTTTCTGGCGTCCGACGCCTCGCGCTACATCACGGGGCAGGCGATCAACGTGGACGGCGGACAGTGCATGGAATTGTAAAAATAATAACGCTTTTTGAAATAGAGGAGGATATATTCATGGATAACATTATCGGCGGCAAGCTCGTTGCGGATGCCCTGGTCGATCGGGGCGTCGATTACATCTTTTCGCTGAGCGGCGGGCACATCACGCCCATCTATCAGTTTCTGGAAAATACACCGGTTACGCTGTTTGACGTGCGCCACGAACAGGCGGCGGTCTTCATGGCCGAAGCGCAGGCCCGGATGACGCGCAAACCGGCGGTGGCCATGGTCACGGCCGGTCCCGGCTTCACCAATGCCCTAACCGGCATCGCCAGCGCCCGGCTTTCCAATGCGCCGGTCATTCTCATTGCCGGCTGCGTGGGAACCGAGGCGACGGAAAAACTGGACCTGCAGGACATGACCCAGCTTCCCGTCATCGAACCGATGGTGAAGAAAGCCTTCGTCTGCTACGTGCCGGAGCGGATTCCCGAGTACGTGGACATGGCCTTCCGCGCCGCCATGAGCGGCCGGCCCGGCCCCGTTTACCTGGAATTTCCCTGCAACGTTCTGAACGCCAAGGTGGATATGGCTGCGGTCAAGAAGCCCTGCACAACCCTCGCCTCCAAGCCCGTTGACCGGGAGAACACCCGCAAGGTTGTCGACTTGCTGAAGGCGGCGAAAAACCCGATTGTCATCGGCGGCAGCGGCCTGTGGTATTCAGATGCCGAAAAAGAAGTCATCGAATTCGTGGAAAAAATCGGTATTCCGATTTACACGGCGGGCGCGGGCCGCGGCGTTATTCCCGATACACACCCCCTTTGCTTTGAAGGCTCTCTGGCGATCCGTCCCGGTTCGGCCATGATTACGCTCATGACCACCGACCTGGTGCTTTTCCTGGGCGGGCGCCTGAGCCTGTTCTACATCTTCGGCGAAATTTTTCCGCCGACCGCCAAATTTATTCAGGTCGACATCGCTCCTGATGAAATCGGACGCAACCGGACCATCGATCTGGGCATCGTCAGCGACGTGAAGTCGTTCCTCAAGGAACTGAATGCTCTTCTGGATGAACAAAAAATCAGCGATGCGTTGAAGGCGCAGTATGCGCCCTGGGTGGACACCGTCCGCGCGGCCCATGAGGCCGGCAAAAAAGACGCCAAAACCATGTGGGAGTGCGAAACCCTGCCCATGCATCCGATGCGTCTGGCCAATGAGGTCAATAAATTCATGAACCGGGAAGACGATATTGTCGTTGCCGACGGCGGCGATACATCGACCTGGATGGGCATGACACGGACCGTTAAAAAGGGCGGCACTTTCCTGGATTATGGTCTTTATGGCTGCCTGGCTGTCGGTATTCCCTACGCCAACGCGGCCAAACTGAAGCATCCGGACAAGCGCGTCCTGCTCATCATGGGCGACGGGTCCGCCGGCTTCAACTTCATGGAGTTCCACACGGCGATCCGCAAAAATTTACCCATCGTGGTGGTCATCGCCAATGACGCCTCCTGGGGCATGATCGCGCACAGCCAGCAGCTTCGGCTGGGGCACAACATTCCCAACGGCACAGAGCTGGGCTGGGTGGATTATCACAAAATGGTGGAGGTGCTGGGCGGATTCGGCGTGATGGTGGAAAAACCCGAAGACGTCGCGCCGGCCCTGGAAGCGGCTTTTGCCTCCGGAAAGACGGCCTGCGTCAATGTCAAGGTGGATCCGTCGGTGATCAGCCCCGGCAGCGTCGCTCTGGCCAATCTGGGAGGGTACAAATGTAACTGAGGTACAATTTATTATGCCGCGACTTTAGGAACGGCCTGACAAGTTGGCCCCTTTTTCCATAACAAGGAGTTCCTATGAATAATGTTACCGAACCCAAGGAATACAAGCTGTCTCCGCGAAGCGCCTACTACATCTTCGCCCTCTTGTTTCTCCTGTATTTTTTCGACTACGTCGACCGGATGATCGTGACCTCTCTTTTCCCCTTCATCCAAAAGGAGTGGGGGCTGACCGATACCCAATCCGGATTCCTCGTGTCGATGGTTTACTGGTCCATTGTCGCTTTTGTGCTTCCGGTTTCGATTCTGGTGGATCGCTGGAGCCGGAAGAAGACCATCGGCATCATGGCCTTTTTATGGAGCATGGCCACGCTGGCCTGCGCCTTTACCAAAACCTTTCCACAACTGCTCGCGACCCGGGGCGCTATCGGAATCGGCGAGGCCGGATACGCGCCGGCCGGGACGGCGATGCTTTCGGGGTTGTTCCCAGAGGAAAAACGGTCGCGAATGATGGGGCTCTGGAATATGTCCATCCCTCTCGGAACAGCCGTCGGAATCGGGCTGGGAGGATTCATCGCCGCGCACTGGGGATGGCGTCACGCTTTCGGCGTGGTGGCCATTCCCGGGGCGATCGTGGCGATCCTTTTTTTCTTCGTCAAGGACTACAAGACCGTGGACCTGGTGAAGACCGATGCCGCCTGCACAACCGGTCCCGGTAAAATTAAAATGGGCAAGATGGATATTGTCCGGGAGTTTCTCCGCACCCCTTCCCTGATTTTTACCAATCTCGGGTTTATCGGCTGCGTCTTCGCCAACAATGCCATCATGGTCTGGCTTCCCACCTATTTTCACCGGACGACGGGCATCCCCATGAGCGAAGCGGGCATGAAGGTAAGCATGCTCATGATTCTGGCCATTATCGGGTTGCCTTTGGGAGGGTGGCTGGCGGATATGTGGTTTAAGAAGCGGGTGAATGCGCGGCTTTTGTTTCCCGCCATTACGTCCATCCTCAATGCCCTCGTTATCTTTACTGCTTTTTCCTTCCTGGAGGGGAAAACGCAGTATTTTACGCTTCTGGGCATGGGCGTTCTGGCCTCCGCATTTGCCCCGGCTGCGATTATCGCCACCCAGGAGGTTATCCATCCCGGCCTTCGGGCGATCTCGTATTCGGTTTGCGTGATTGTTCAGAATCTTTTTGGAGCATCGCTGGCGCCCATTGCGATCGGGAAGATCTCCGATCTTTATGGCATCCAGGCAGCCATGTCGATCGTGCCTGTCTTTCTGGTGGTTTCGTCCCTGTTGTTCGTTGCCGGCTCCTTTTTCTACAAGAAGGATCTGGATAATGTGGAAAAGATTGCCCTGGAATGTGAAGATTAAAAAAGACGGCAGGGAACGGTCGCGACCGTTCCCTGCAGCGAAGGAAAAAGGGAATCATGAAAGCAGTGGTATTTCGCAAAGGCCGGGGGCTGGTCTACGAAGACGTCCCCGATTATGAAATCGCTGATGATGAAGTGCTGGTCCGTGTGGCCAATACGGGCTTCTGCGGCTCCGACCATTCGCTGGTGGCCGGCGGACACCTGGCCGACGGCTATATTCTCGGCCATGAAATCAGCGCCGTCATCGTCGAAAAAGGCGCGGCAGCCTCCGGCCCGCCGGTGGGAACGAGGGTTTGCATCAGACCCAGCTACTGCGGCCGGTGCATCAACTGCCGGTCCGGCCGGCCGCACCTGTGCCGCATAGCGCGGCGGACCACGGGCATCGGCGATCTGCCGGGCGGCTTTGCCCAGTATGTCAAGGTCTTCGGGCAGATGCTGATTTCCATTCCCGACGGCGTCGATTCGCAAAATGCCGCCCTGGCGGAGACGTTTGCAGCCGCCCTGCACGGCATTCACTGCACCAGCGACCGGAAAGGGCCGGCGCTGGTCATGGGCGGCGGACCGATCGGCCTGTGCACCGTGCGCCTTTTGAAAATTCTCGGCTACGGTCCGGTTGTTCTTTTTGAACCGGTGCCGTCCAAGCGCGACATCGGCGTTTTGTACGGGGCCGATCACGTCTTCGATCCGCTGGAAAAAGACGCGGATCAGCAGGCGTTTGCGGTTGCTCCCGGAGGCTACCGGAAAATATTCGAGTGCTCCGGCGTCAAGGCCAACATCAGCCGCGCCGTGCTTCTGGCGGAGGATGCGGGGGAAATCTGCATCGTCAGCATGATTTTTGAGCCGGTCAGCCTGGAGGCGCCTTTTCTTATCAATCTCAAGGAAATCCGGCTGACGGCTTCCAACTCCAACACGCACGAGGAAAACATCCAGTGCCTGCAGTGGATGGCCGAGGGGAAAATCGACGCCCGGCCGCTCATTTCCGATTATGCCCCGCTTTCGCGGCTGCCCGAGCTTTACCGCGAAAGGATCGACACCGGCCTGGCCGTGAAGGTGCTTTTGCAGATCGGCAAGGAATTTTAGCAGGCCAAAGGAAATGTCCGAAAGATATGAATTAATTTACGGGTTTGTTCATTGCCGGGGCAAGACCGTGTATTCTGCGGGTTTCGTGGAGACGCGCGAGGAAGCCGAGGCGTGGCTTTTGAAAAACCGGGAGGCCCGCACGAGAACCGTGAAGGCGCCTCCCGGCGACCCTGTCCGCTCCTGCAAGGCCGCGTTGTGTCCCCTGAAGCGGCAGATGCCCTGGTTCGACATCCGTCCCGCCGGCGAAACCGATCCGGCGTAACGCGGCGCTTTTAAGGCGCGGCCCGGGGGGAGAGATTCGGCGGTCAAATACGGGAGATGGAAGATTTTTTTGCTTTAATCGCGTTTGGGTGGTAGATAGCGGGCCATCCCCCGAACGGCAAAACGTACACTGAGGATCGACAGAAATTATGGGCTCCAAGGAAAGACGCGAAAGAGAAAGAGAGCAGCGCAAAAGCAATATCCTGGATACGGCCAGAGAGCTGCTTCTGGAAAAGGGATTGAACGCCACGTCCATCAACCAGATCGCCAAGCGGGCCGAACTGAGCGTCGGCGCCATCTATTTCTATTACAAGGATAAGGAAGAGCTTTTTGCGGCGCTCCAGCTGGAAGGACTGGAACTGCTGCATGAGGCCATCCGCAAGGCCGTGGCCAAAAAGGCCGCGCCGGACAAGAAGATCCGGGCCATCGCCATGGCGTATCTGCAGTTCAGCGAAGAGCACAAAAACTATTTTGACATCATTAATTACTTTCTCACCTCGCCGGAAACGATCTTTTCTCCCGAATTGAAAAGTGAAATCGACGAACACGGCGACGCCAGCATCGCCATGATGACGCTCGCGGTCCAGGAAGGCATCGATGCCGGACTCTTCAAGTCCGTCGATCCGAAAAGGCAGGCGATCATCCTGTGGGCCGCCTTCAACGGCATGATCCAGCTCAAAAAGCTGCAAAAGACCATTCTGGCCAAAAACGAATATATTTCTCTCTACGGCGAGATTGTCGACCGCTTCCTCGACGGCCTGCGCGTTTGACCGTCCGGGGCTTGCTTTTCCGGCCCGGTCTCTCCTGCCGGACACCCGTCCGTATGAAAATTCCTCGCCAAAAACGCTTTTTCCTCTGGAAATCAAAAAAATGCCGCCGCGGAATTCCGGCATAAAAAAAGGGGCCGACCGCTTTTCCGGTCGCCCCCTGCATAAGAGCATGGTGCCGAAGACTGGACTCGAACCAGCACAGGCGTACACCCACTAGACCCTGAACCTAGCGCGTCTACCAATTCCGCCACTTCGGCACGCGAAGAGTGACTATACCGAAGCTGGCGGTCTTGTCAAGCTAAAATGACTTGAATTTAATATCCAAAATGCTATGGTGCGTCGTTAACTGACTTAATGTGGTGGAAAAGGAATCATGATTGTTTTTGAAGGCATTGAAGCGATAACCCAGGATTTTCGGGGGGCGTACGTCACCATCGGCAATTTCGACGGCGTGCATTTGAGTCACCAGCATATCTGCCGCAAACTGGCTTCGGAAGCCGGGCACGCGGGGCGCAAGTCGCTGGTCATCACGTTCGACCCGCATCCCAAGATGATCCTGCATCCGAATATCAAACCATTTTACCTCATTACGACGCGGGCCGAGAAGATGGAGCGTCTGGCCGGCTGTGGGGTGGACGCGACGGTCATCATCGTGTTCGACCATCACTACTCGAAGACCACCGCCGAGCAGTTTGTGCAGGAATTTCTCTGGAAAAAACTGGCGATCAGCAAGATCATCATCGGGCACGATTATGTTTTCGGCCAGGGGCGGCAGGGCAACGACGCTTTTCTCAAGTCCCAGGGGCGCAAGCTCGGTTTTTCCGTGGAAGTGATTCCGGCGTTTAAAATCGACGAGGAGATCGTCAGCAGTACGCTGATCCGCAATAGCCTTCTGGAAGGCGACGTGCGCAAGGCGGCAAAGATGATGGGGCGTTATTATAACGTGGCAGGGCCGGTCGGCAGCGGCGCGGGACGCGGCGCGGGGCTGGGCTATCCCACCGCCAATATCGAACCGGAGAAAGAGTTGTTGCCGTCTCCGGGGATTTATGCGGCATTTGTCGATGTGGACGGCGCACGGTACTCGGGAGCCCTCAACATCGGCGCCAAACCCACGTTCGGCGACTACACGTCGACGCTGGAAGTTTTTTTGCTGGATTTTGCGGGCGATTTGCGCGGGAAAAAAATAAACGTCTTGTTTGTGGAGAAACTGCGGGACATTGTCAAATTTGACGGTCCCGAAAGCTTGAAGCGCCAGATTGCCGCGGATGTGGAGAAAACCAAACAAATCTTGAAACTGGAAAAATAATTTGGAGGAAAAGTTTTATGTTAAAAATTGCCATTGTGGGCGCGACCGGCATTGTCGGTCAACAGGCGATCGTCAGCCTTCTGGGACATCCCTGGTTTAAAATCACCAAGCTTGTCGCCTCGGAGCGCTCGGCTACCAAAAAATATATTGACGCATTGCGCGACGCCAACGGTTCCATCCGCTGGTGGTGTCCCGAAGAACTGCCGGCGGACATCGCCAACATGATCGTGGAGGAAGCGGCGAGCTTCGATCCGACTTCCGTCGATGTCATTTTCTCGACCATGGATGCAGGCCCCGCCAAGGAGCTCGAGCCCAAGTACGCCAAAACGACCCCGGTGATCAGCACCGCCTCCGCGTTCCGCTATGAACCGGATACTCCCATTTTAGTGGGCGGCGTCAACATGGAGCATGCGGCGCTGCTGGCCGTCCAGCAGAAGAACCGCGGCTGGAAGGGATTCATTTCTCCCAAGTCCAACTGCACCATTGCCGGGCTGGTGGTTTCGCTCAAGCCGATTCTGGACACCTTCGGCGTGAAGCAGGTGGTCGCCACCTCGCTGCAGGCCATGTCGGGCGCGGGGCGGACCCCCGGCCTGTCCGCCATGGACATGATGGAAAACGTCGTGCCCTACATCGCGGGCGAAGAGCCGAAAGTCGAAACCGAGCCGCAGAAAATTCTGGGCCGTCTGGCCGGGGATCAAATCGTCAACGCGCCTTTCGGCATTACCGCCACCTGCACCCGCGTGCCCGTCATTGACGGACACCTGGTGTGCGCGTTTGTGCAGACCGAAAAGCCCTGTACCCCGGAAGACGTCAAAAAGGTGATGACTGAATACGGCAGGGACTTTGCCGAACTGCACCTGCCCAGCTCGCCCGCGCAGCTGATTGATGTCACGGACGATCCGTTCCGTCCGCAGCCCCGGATGGACCGCGACAAGGGAGGCGGCATGACCGTTACCGTCGGGCGCATCCGCAAGGACCCGATTCTGGAAAACGGCATCAAGTACGTCTGCCTGGCGCACAACACCAAACTGGGCGCGGCCAAGGGCGCGCTGCAGACCGCGGAGTATCTGGTCAAGCATTTTCTCAAACTCGTCTAACCCGCTTCCATCGGGCTGCGGCACGGAAACGCTCCGCGCCGCAGCCTTGAATTTTTTTCGCTCCGGCCCGTCCGCCCGGACGGTTGATTCGCGCCCGCAAGGAGAAGAGCCATGCCCCCTGCAAACTCCAAAACTTACGCCCCCGGCGAATGCTACGATTACCAGTTGCTCATCAAGCACCTGCTGGAGAGCCCGCGCATTTTCGCGCCCGACCAGGAAATCCTCTACCGCGACCGGTTCCGGATGACCTACCGCGATCTGTTTGCGCGCCTGCGGCGGCTGGCCAACGTCCTGGCCGGTCTGGGCGTGGCATTCGGCGACACGGTCTGCATTTTCGACTACGATTCCCACCGCTACCTGGAGAGTTTCCTGGGCGTGCCGATGATGGGCGCCGTCTTGCACACGCAGAACTGGCGGCTTTCTCCCGAGCAGATCCTCTACACGATGAATCACGCCGAAGATAAGGTCGTCCTCGTCCACGCCGATTTCGTGCCGCTTCTGGAGCCCTTGTGGCGTAAGCTGACGACGGTGAAAAAATTCATCCTGCTTGCGGACGACT
>DBPV01000059.1:0-16355 GCA_002304995.1 Syntrophaceae bacterium UBA1411 | reverse complement strand
TACGACTTTCCGGATTTCGACGAACGCACCAAGGCCACCACGTTTTACACCACGGGAACGACGGGGCTGCCCAAGGGCGTCTATTTTTCGCACCGGCAGATTGTTTTGCACACGCAGTCCGGCGTCATCATCCAGGGCGCGTTTGAATCCGTCTGCCGCTTCCGCTCCAACGACGTTTACATGCCGCTCACGCCCATGTTCCACGTGCACGCCTGGGGCGTGCCCTACGGTGCGACGCTTCTGGGCGCCAAGCAGGTGTATCCCGGCCGCTACGAGCCGGAAACGATTCTCCGGCTGGTGGAGACCGAGCGCGTCACTTACTCGCATTGCGTGCCCACCGTTTTGCAGATGATTCTGAACCACCCGGCCGCCGCGAAGGCGGATCTCTCGCACTGGAAGGTCGTCGTCGGCGGAGCGCGCCTCAACAAGGGACTGGCAGAGGCCGCCGTGAAAAAAGGCATCGAGATTTACGCGTCCTACGGCATGTCGGAGACCTGTCCGCTCGCCTGCCGCGCCAACCTTAAAACGCCGATGCTCGGCAAGCCGATGGAGGAGGTGCTGGACTACCTCATCATGACGGGGCTTCCCGCGCCGTTTGTCTATGTCCGCCTGTTTGACAAGGAAGGCCGCGAAGTGCCGTCCGACGGCAGCTCTCCCGGTGAAGTCTGCCTCCGTTCTCCCTGGCTTACCGAAAGCTACTTCAAGGATCCGGAGCGATCGCGCGACCTCTGGCGCGAGGGCTGGCTGCACACAGGCGACATTGGCGTCATGAATGCCGAGGGCTACCTGCAGGTGACCGACCGGATTAAAGACGTCATCAAAACCGGCGGCGAGTGGATTTCTTCTCTGGACCTCGAAAATCTGCTGAGCCAGCACGAAGCGGTGCTGGAGTCCGCGGCCATCGGCGTTTCCGACGCCAAATGGGGCGAGCGGCCGCTGATACTTGCCGTGCTCAAACCCGCACACGCGGGCAGCGTCGGCGAAGCCGAACTGCGTCAGTTCCTCGTGGAAGCCGCGCAACAGGGAAAAATTCCCAAATACGGCGTGCCGGACAAAGTGCGGATTGTCGAAGCTCTGCCCAAAACCAGCGTGGGCAAAATCAACAAGATCGCCCTTCGGAAAGAATACCCCTGAAGGGCCACCCCGTTTTTCAGACGGCCGGCGCGCGGGAGGACAGGATGGACGACGAAACGCAGCAACTGCCGCACCATCAGGAGGAGCGCGTCACGGTCGAATGCTACAGCGGTTACAAAGCCGGCGAGCGGCCGCTGGCCTTCACTTACCGGGGCTCTCGTCTGGAAATAAGCGAAATTCTGGATCGCTGGTATGAAGGCACGAGCGACCCCGCCCGGCCGAAAATCGACTACTTCAAAGTCAAAACGAAAGACGGCAGGGAATATCTCCTCCGCTACCTTTCCCTGTTCGATACCTGGACTGTCCGCAGTCCAAAGCCATTTCCCTGAAAGCCGGCACAGGAGCGTCGTTTCCGCAGGGCGGGCCTTCCGGTTCGCTTTGCTTTCGGGTCTAAAGCCCTCTCCTGAAGACTATTGGTCCTGTTGCGCGAGACGCTATCTTTGCGCCGCCGGCGAGTGCGCCTCGCGCCGCCGGGAAAAAAGGCTGCACGGCGGCCGTGTCTGTGGTAAAAACATATTCGGGAGCCGAAATATCATGAAAATTTCTTTAATGGACCGAAGCCTCTACTACAAGGGCCTCTTGCTGCTCGTCCGCAAGGATCGCGAGATCCACGAACAGGAAAAGAGGATGATGCTGGGAATCGGGAAGATGCTCGGCTTTGACGCCAGATTCTGCGCCAGGAGCATTGAGAAAATTCTGGTCAATCCCTACATCGTCGACGAGCCGCCCGTTTTCTCGCAGAAAGACATTGCGCTGTGTTTTATCCGCGACGGCCTTTTACTGGCCGTTTCGGACGGGCAGATTTCCGGCGCGGAGACGGCCTGGCTGCAATCCGTCGCCGAAAAAAACGGTCTTGCCGGGGCCTGGGCGGCGGAGCTGGCGAAAATCCCGCCGGGAGCGAAAGACCTTCCGCTTGACGCCCTGGAGTTGAAAAAGTTTGTCTGGGAATAGATCGCAACTTTCCGAATGAAAGAAAGGCGGTAAAGGACATGGTCAAAAAACTGCTCATTGCCTTTGGCGTTTTGGCTGCCGTCATCCTCGTTGGCGCGGCAGCCGCCGGCGTCATGATCTACCTGACGGTGGATAAAGCATTCATCGCGGCGAAGATGTCGCAGGCGCTGAACCGGCAGGTCTCCATCGGAGATATCGATGCCGGAATCTTTTCGGTTGTTTCCGGCATCGATATCAAAAACGTGGCGATTTCCAATTTCAAGACACCTGAGGCGCTGGCCGGCCTGCAGGGTAAACCGGTGACGGGCGACCTTTTCGCCGCGGTGGAAGCGTTGCGGTTTAAGGTCAAGATTCTTCCGCTCTTCAAACGGCAGGTCGAGCTCAAAGAACTGGTCCTGTACAGCCCGGTCATTAATCTGGTCCGGAACAAACAGGGGATCCTGAATATCGACGACCTCATGAAATCCAAAAAGCCGGCGGACGGCAAAGAGCCTGCGCCGCAGGAGCCGGCCAGACCCATTTCCGCCGATCTTCTTCCGGTGGCGATGGCCGTGGGGGAAATCGGCATGAAAAACGGTACGATCAATTACCATGACGACGGGGTCGGCCAGAAAATTCAGATCTACAAACTCACCACGCTTTTGCGCGACATCCGGATCGATCCGCAGGCCCTCGAGCAGAAAAACGAAATTCGCCTGCAGATCGGCATGGGCGTGAAGACGATCGGCGCGCTGAAAACCGGCAGCGTCGAAAGTTTCGACGTTACGATCGACGCGGCGGGCAAGGTCATTCCCTTTGACGTGAAGACGCGTCTTCTGGATCCGGAAGTTTTTTTGCATGTTGCCGTTCCCGACGGCGAGATCACCGGCCTGCAGATTTTCAACGCCTTTGCCTCCATGCCTGTCCTGGGGGACTACCTGGGCCGGCATCTTGCCTTTCTCAAGGAGAAGCAGCAGTGGAAAGGCGCCAAACAAAACAGCCTGGATCTGCGCTACATGGCCTCGCAGGTGGACGTGAAAAACGGCCGGCTGGATCTCCAGGACGCCGGACTGTCCTTTGACGGCAGCATGAACCTGAACACGCAGGCCGTTGATATGAACCTGGGCGTCGTTTTGGCAAAGCAAATCAACGACGCCGCCCGGGCGTCGCTGGCCAAACAAATTGAAGCGGCCATTCAAAACCCCGAGGTCAGAAAATACGCCGATTCGGGAAAGCTTGCCGATCTGGCGATGCAGCCTCTTTTCAACAAAGACGGCCAAATCGATTTAAAAGCAAAAATCGGCGGCACCACCCAAAAGCCGGAAGTGCAACTGACGCGCCCGCAACTGGGATCGCTCGGCAAATTCGTTAAGGACAATGCCGGCGGCCTGGCGCTCGAAGCGGGAAAGGGCGCAGCGAAAAAACTGCTCCGGGAAGACCAGCAAAAACTTCTGGAAGACGTCGGCGGCCTGTTGAAAAAGTAGGGCAAGCTGGCGGGCAGGACGCCTGTGCGGAGAGAGGCTGCGCTTCTTGCGTTCTCGACGGCAAACGGACTTACCCCGGCACTGCGCCGTTAAGCCGGTACAGTGCCGGGGAAGCCTCAACAGGAACGAAAGCGCGATTTGAATCTGAAGCAGCCGCAAGCGGAAAGTCTCTGCCGGAGGATGAGTTCAGAATCGTCCATGAAAGGATTTTATTCTCCCCAATTGGTTTTGCCGCTGCAGCGGTTCAGCTCCTGATCCATCCAGGGAAGAATCTTTGCCGCGGGAATCTTGTATGTGGGGCCGATGTAGGAACAGTCGTTGAACCAGTAATACGGCGGAATCGTCATGGAGATTTTCTGCTCCGCCGGCGGAACGTATACGCTGACTCCCAGGTCCATGATCGCTTTATGGTCGCAGGCCCGTATCTTTACAACTTTTCCATTGACATAGCGGTAAGTGTCGCCTTCCCAGATCTTGATGATCTTTTCCGGATCGGTGCTCTTGGCCCGCTCCATGACGCTCAAGAGCCAGTAGGTTTGCATCATGACGGCAACGCCGTTGCCGAAGGCTCCAACATTCCGGACGGATTCCGTGTCGTAAGGCGCCTTCCAGTTTGCCGACACCTTCTTCCAGATTTGGTAGTATCTGGTGTAAGATGGAGAAGACTTGAAGGGATCGGGCATATCGAAGGAATCGACCCGAACGAATCCCTTGGTGCCTTCCACGCCGATATTCCGCAGCATGGTGACATCGTTCATGAAGATGTTGGCAAAAGGAATATTCAGCTTCATTTCATAAGCCTGTTTCGCAAGATTGGCTCCATCAGGAAGAAAGTCGCCTGACAATATAATGTCGGCGCCGGAGGCTTTGACCTTGGTGAGATAGGGCGCAAAATCGGTGAGAAAGAGCTTGTGGTAGTCTTCGCCGACAATCTGGCCTTCGGGATGATATTCCTGGAGGCCTTTTTTGAAAGCCGCGGCAAGCGCGCGGCCGTAACTGTAATCCTGGTTGAGGATATAGAACTTCTTTTCCTTCTTGCTGATCTGGCCGAAATAGTAAGCCAGGGCGCGGCCGGATTGTTCGACGGAGTAGTAGGAGTGGAAGGCATAGCGTGAGAAGTTTTTGGCATCCTGCAGCTCATCCACCATGGAGCCGAGATTGACGGAGATGATTTTATACTTGTTCGCTGTTTCATTCATGATCTTGACATGGTGGCTGCCGTCGCTGCCGATAAGGGCGTGGACCTTTTCCTGCAGTGCCATGCGTTCACAGACTTTTTTACAGGTATCCGGCTTGCCCAGATGATCGGCCTTGATGACCTGGATCAGTTTTTTCTTGCCGTCGACCCAGATGCCGCCGCGCTTGTTGATATCGTGCGCCACCCATTGGACCAGCGTGTAATACCACAAACCCTGAATCGAAGCCGGTCCTGAAAATGAAACGACGACGGCCAGTTTAATGGTGTCTCCCGCGGGGACGACGGAGGTGCCGGGATCGTAATCGGACATGTCGCTCATTTTATCCACATCAAAGACGGCATTGGGCTTGGCCGCCCACTGGTCGAGCGGATCGCCTTTTGCGGGCTTTGCCTTCTTATCCGCTTTGGCTGCGTCGACCGTGAAAGGACAGTAGGCAACGAGCAGGAAAAAAGCGAGAACGCACGAAAAAATAAACCTTCCTTTTGTAAACTTTTCCATTTTCTTCCTCCTTCTCTATTTTTAAAAACGGTTCTGTGTCGTTATTCATTTACCCTTGCGGAGTTTCATCTCTTCGTCGCGCAGCATCCGCCGCAAAACCTTACCGACGGCCGACTGGGGAAGGGCCGGCCGGAATTCAACGGCTTTGGGCACTTTGTACGCCGCAAGCTTTTCCCGGCAAAACGCGATGATCTCTTCCGGCGCGGCTTGTTCCCCGCTTTTCAGAACAACAAAAGCCTTGACGGTTTCTCCCCGGTAATCATCCGGAACGCCGACGGCGATGGCATCGCGGACTTTGGGATGCTGGTGCAGCACTTCGTCAATTTCCCGCGGATAAATATTGAAGCCGCCGGCGATGATCATGTCTTTCTTGCGGTCGATGATAAAAAAGTATCCGTCCTCATCCTGGGTTGCGATGTCTCCCGTATGCAGCCAGCCGTCCCGGATCTGCAGCGCCGTTTCTTCGGGCATATTCCAGTAGCCTCCGGTTACGGTGGGGCCTTTGATCACCATTTCGCCCGGCTGGCCCTGAGGGACTTCTTCTGTTCCGGAATCAAGATCGACCAGACGCACATCCGTGTCGATGACGGGAATTCCGATGCTGCCGACTTTGGAAAGGCCCAGGATGGGATTCTGCGTTCCCGCGCAGCACGTTTCGCTCATCGACCATCCTTCGCCGAAATAGATGCCCATATCTTTTATGCGATGAATCGTTTCCACGGGGATGGGAGCGCCGCCCGAGTTGAGCATGCCTAATTTCTTATCGAGTCTCAACGCCTCCGCCCGGGGGTGGGAAATGACCGCGTTGATCATGGTCGGAACGGTGGGGAATAATAAAATTTCCCTGTACTTCGCGAGCGTGTCCATCATTTCGTCCGGTTGAAACTGGGGGACTAAGATTTGCGTGGCGCAATTGAAAACAGACATGTTGATGATCGCGATATTGCCGTAAATATGGAAGAAAGGAATCGCCCCGAGAAAGCAGCGGCGCTCCGGCGGCGTCAATTGGGCGATGGGACTGATCCAGAGGGACTGTCCGATCGTCGCCGAGATCACGTTGCCGTGGCTGAGGACGGCTCCCTTGGGCACGCCGGTCGTTCCGCCGGTGAACTGAATCAGGGCCGGATCGGTTGGAGCAATGGCCACGCGGGGACGCCGGGTGGCGGTGCAGCCGGCCAGCACCGCTGAAAAATACAGCCAGCCTTTTTCCAGCTCCGGCGGTTTGGCCGCCGTTTCTTTTGCTCCGGCATAGTCGTTCAACCGTGTGACAATGACGCGCTTGATCTCCACACGCTGGCAGAGTTTTGCGACCGTGGGGAGGGCCGTGTCGATCGTGAAGAGCAGCGAAATGCCGGTGCTGTTGAAAACCCCTTCCAATTCGTCGGGTTTATAAATGGGATTGAGATTGACGACAATGGCCCCCAGGGAGAGCGCGGCATAATACGCGATGATGTACTGGGGGCAGGTGGGCAGGTGCAGTCCGATGCGGTCGCCTTTTTGCACGCCCAGGCCGGTCAGGGCATTGGCCAGGCGCAGCACCTGCTGGCGCAATTCCCAGAACGTTATCTCTCTTTCCAGGAAGTGGATCGCCGCTTTGTCGGGGTAGGCGTTGGACGGTATCTGAAGCAGATCCGCCACGGATATCTGCGGCGGCCGTAAGGACGTCGGAACATTATAATCGTAAAATCGATGCCAGGGTTTCTGGTCCATGGCTTTCCCTCCCGATTTTTTTCCAGAACACCACAGAGGAGGAAAAGACGCAACAGTCAAAGACGGGTCATGTAATGGTCATCGAAATAGACCACTATTTAAAAGACAGCAAATGGGCCCGCAAATTTTTATTCTTGTGCTCGAGGGAAAACTTTTTTCTGAGGCGCTTGCGGTAATTGTTGGCTGTGTGTACGGCGATGTTTAAAATCTGCGAAATTTCTTTGGCGGATTTCCCCTCCTTGACCAGGTCGGCGATCTGGATTTCCCGCGGAGTCAGATTAATCCGGCCGGCGGTGAGATTGGTTAAGAAAGGGGAAACGATTTCATTCAGGTGGCTCTCCAGAATATCGATATATGCCTGCTGAACCTTGTCCAGACCGGAGATTTTAAGTTTGTTTAAATACGGCGTGATCAGGTTTTTGACGTTTCCGGCGATTTTCCCCTCCATTTCGTTTCGATCATTCGTGCGGTGCTCGAGCAGCACCTTGAGCGCGGTATTGGCTTCTTCCAGGTGCAGGGATTTATCTTTCAGTTCCGAAACCGCATTGCGAAATTCTGTAATATCCTGCATGGATTCGATCGCGCCGATCAGGCGGTTGTTGTGATCGTAAATCGGGCTGGCCTTGCACCACAGCCAGCGGGTTTCTCCGTGCAACTGGAAACTGTGCTCCGCGTAGAGAAAATTATTCTCTTTGCGAAAAAAGGAATAGCGCGTCAGATCTCTTTTGCGCGGATTTCGCACCATGTCGATCAGCATCGGTATTCTCCTGCCGTAGAAAGGCAGAGCATGCTCATAATTGCTCTTGCCGATCATGTGCTCGGATTTCACGCCCATCATCTTTTCCATTTCGCGGTTCCAGATGATAATCCTGCCTTCCCTGTCGACGGCAAAGGTGGGTTCCGGCAGGAAACTTACGATATCCGCCAGGATGCGTTCGGATTTTTTAAGCGCTTCTTCGGCTTCAACCTGTTTCGTGACGTCGGTGACAAAATTGATTACGGCGGGGCGTCCTTCCCAGAGAACGGCGGTTCCGATAATCTCCAGCCAGATCACCTCTCCCTTTTTGTTGACGCCGCGATAACGATATTTATCGACTGGTTTCCCGGCCAGTTTTTTTTGATAGCTTTGCAGCGCGACCCTGTAATCGTCGGGATGCGTCGTTTCCCGCATGTGCTTTCCGATCAACTCCCCGATCGGACGGCCGTCAATTTCCGAAGCCCTTTTGTTGACGTACTTGTGAATCTTATCCTGCATAATGACAATCGCCTCCTGGGCATTGTCCAGCATGGAGGTGATGTACCGGATGGGGATGCTGCTGAGACGGTCGTCCTCGCGGCCAGGAGGCGTTGAATCGGAATGGCCCGATCCGCGGTTTGGGCCGGCATCTTTTTTAGCGGCGTTCTTTTTTAAGCTTTTTCCGGGCGGCATGGGCTCACTCTCCTGTCTTGGATGAAAAAAGAATAAGAAGGCGGCGATGTCCTGTCAATAAGATCCGCAAAATACCAGGGGAGGCATCACCCCTGGGCAAAGAAATCAAGAAGGATTTTATTAACCCGGTCCGGTTCATCCAGTTGCAGCCAATGGCTGGCGCCGTCGATTCTCTGATACTGCCACTCCCCCGCAACAAAGGCCTCGGAAGCCAGCATCGGCTTTTCCGTGAGGTAGGCGTCGCCGCTGCTCCATATTCCCAGCGTGGGAAGCTTGACGGCTGGAATCAAAACCGGTTTAGCCAGCTCTCTTTCCGGTCCCATATTGGCCCGATACCAGTTCAGCGCCGCCGTCAAGGCGCCCGGCCGGGATAAATCGCTGATCCAGTTTTCCACTTCGCTGTGGTTTCTGAGGATTTCCCGGAAAAGTTTCCAGTCATCGCGCTTAAGCAGGGCTTCTGCCGTATCCCTGAACTGGAAAAACAGCATGTACCAGGCTTTTTCCCGTTGTTCGATGCTGCGTTTTTCCCGGTTGGCCATCGGATGCCCGACGGAAAGGACGGCCAGGCGGCCGATCCGCTGCGGGTAGAAGCACCCCATGACCCAGGCGATCACGGCGCCCATATCGTGGCCGACAACATGGGCCTTTTCGATGCCCAGCGTATCCAGCAGGTTGATCATGTCGCCGACCAGAACGGTCAATTCATAGTCCTGCGTCTGCGCCGGTTTATCCGACTTGCCGAATCCCCGGACATCAGGCGCGACCACGCGATACCCGGCCTTCACCATCGCGGGAATCTGATATCGCCAGACGGCCGACGTGTCCGGAAATCCGTGGATGAGCAACACCACCGGACCGGATCCGGCGTCGATGACGTTGAGACGAATTCCTTTGACATCGATGACTTCACTTTTCATCACATCCTCCTAGACGGCTGTTTCATCATGATAAAGGGCCAGAATCCCGGCGCTCTTTCTGTTTTGTACTTACACTGAAACGCGGGACAGATTCAAGCGGAGTCTCGGCAGTGCACGGCGGATGTCGCTGCATTTGAAATTTGTCATTTCCGGCCGATGATGGTATGAGCCGCTTGAGTTGCCGGGAGAATCTGGAATTTCCAACGGCAGCCTTTGCCTTGCGCGGCCTGGAAGAGTTGCCTGTGGGGCGGAAATGACAAAAGGCTCTGATCAACATGGGAAAATAAAATGAAAGAAATCGATTTTGCACTGCTGCTGATGAAAGACGGAAAGATTTCAGCGGCCAAAGATCTGCTGGCCGATCTTCTCCGGTCCGACCCGCAAAACCCGGACGCCCTTTTCCATCTCGGCATGTGCTACAGCCGGCTCGACAATGCCGAAAGGGCCGTCCAGACGCTTTCCGAATGTGTCCGGCATCATCCCGGTCATGCAAACGCTTACGTGGCGCTCGGCTATGCCTATGCTCTGCTTCGGGAAAACGGGCAGGCCCGCGAATGCTTCCTAAAAGCGCTGGAGATCGAACCGGAGAATTCCTTCGCCCTGCAGAACCTGGGGAATCTGTACGGAATGGAAAACGATTTTGCGCGGGCGATCGAATGCTTCGAAAAGTCGCTCGCGGTCAATCCGGCAGATCAGCAGACCGCCTACTGTGCCGGCTATGCCTGTTTCCAGACCGAAAAATTCGACCTGGCCGAAAAGTACCTCGGTTTGGCAGTCGACCTGGACAGATCGACACAGCTTGCCGAAGCCGCG
The DNA here is from genome assembly GCA_002304995.1 of Syntrophaceae bacterium UBA1411. Lineage (GTDB taxonomy): Bacteria > Desulfobacterota > Syntrophia > Syntrophales > Smithellaceae > UBA8904. The sequence continues at coordinate 6,241 of DBPV01000059.1, read as the reverse complement.
ATGGAAATGATGCGCAGTATTGCTGAACGCAGCCGCTGAACACAGGCGCCGGGCGGAACTGGCCCGGTTAACGACGAAAACGGCAGAAAAAACAAACCATATCGGTCGGAGCGGCATTCCATGAAACAGGTTGACAGCAGCCAGGCGGTCCGGATGCGCTATGATCCTTGCCAAATTTTTGCACAGAGCAAATCACCGGCCGGTTTGTATGCGCGCAAAAAATGGCTTGGCGAGGCTGAAAGTCCGGCCTGGCAAAATGACTTCAATGAAACCGTCGCATCTCTCCTGGACGGGCAGTCCGCCGACGGTTCCTGGTCGCAATCCCCTGTGGAGACCATCAGGCGCCTGTTCGGTTTGCATCTGACCGTCCGGGAAAGGACGGGAGATATTGAGCAGGCCCTGAAGTGGCTCATCGGCCAGGTCTTGACCGGCGATCTGTCGGGAACGTATTTTGACGATATTCCGCCCGCTGCGCTGCGCGAACTGCCCTTTGTAAACGCCCGGCAGTCCCTGCTTCTGGTTTGCGCGACGCTTTTTCTGGCCTCGGTCTTTCAACTGGAAAACGATGAGCGAATACAGGCCCACTGCCGGCTCCTTTCCCGCTGGCTTGTCGCCCAGGAGGAAAATGATGAGGTCTGGCCGGAAAAGAGCAATATTTTAAGGGCCTTTATCGTTTTCCCGGCGTCGGCGCGCGATTCCGGGACACAAAGCCTGGTTTCCGCCTTGGAGCATCAGCAAAAGCCGTCGGGCCTCTGGCCTGCTCCCATCCCTTTTTTCCTGACCGTGAATGTTCTGGCCCATCTGGACGACGAATCGGCCAGGCGCCAGTGGCGGAAGGCGCTGCCCCTTTTATCGGGCGCGCAGCAGAAAGACGGAGCGTGGGGCGGAGAAGACCGGGAATGGAACACGTTCCTGGTGGTCCACGCCTTGAAAAACAAACACTGTCTGTGAAGACCCTTTTGCGGCGGAGATGATGCGGCCGGAACGATTTTCGAAACCGTCCGACGCAAATTTTTCTCGAGTTTCCGGGAAAATGCGTGTATCTTTTGCGTCTGTTTTTCCGGATGGGCCCGCAGCAACGCGGGCGGCTTTTTCTTTCCGAAAAAGGGAACCGCCTTTTGGCAGGGGATCCGGTTAAAAAAATCTTTTAAGGAGAAGGGCGCAATGGCGGAAAAAGATCTGGTTTACCGGGGAAAGTCGAAGGACGTTTACAAAATTACGAGCGGCGCGTACAAAGGCAAATATCGGTTCGTCTTTACGGATCGGGCGACCGGCTATCTGGAAAACGGCAAGCCTGTTTTTGATCCGGGCTACGATATCGTCGTCGGCGAAATTCCCGGCAAGGGCGCGATCGCATGCCGGTTTGCAACCCACTTTTTCAAACTGCTCAAATCCCGGAGCGTTCCGACGCACTTCATCGAGACGGTGAGCGACAATGAAATGATCGTGGAGCCGGCCCTGCCCCTGGGCAGGAAAGCGGCCGTGCCGGGAATCGCGGGAGCGGAGCCGCTGGCGAACCTGGAGTTCACCTGGCGCAACAATGCGACCGGCAGCTTCTGGCGGCGCTATCCCTTCATCCGTCCGTGTCAAAATGTCCATCAGGTCGTCGAGGCCTGGACCAAGGGCGAAAGCGACATTCTGATCACGCTGGAAGCGCTGCAGGAAACCGGAGCGCTCGGCGCGAAAGAGATTGCCCAAAGCGTCAAACTGGTCAAGAAAATCGCCGCCCTCGTTTCCCGGGAATTCACCGCGAAAGGCCTGCACGTCATCGACGGCAAGTTCGAACTGGGCCGTCTGAAATACGGAGACGGCAAGATTGTGCTCATCGATGAAATTTCTCCCGACGTCCTGCGCGTCTGCCGCGGCTATCGGCCGGACAAGGACGGGCATTGCACGGTTTTCAAAAAATGCGCCGTGACAAGCGCGGCGGACGGCAAGCGGACCATCAAGAACAAAAACCAGGTGCCCGCGGCCGAGTTTATCGGCGTTTTTCTGTAAGGAAAACAGGCGCGGCCGGAAACCGCGCCTGTTTTATCCCCGGCTCCGGTCTTGACAAATTCCGGCGCGACCCTATACTGGAGTAAAATATTTAATAAGTTGTAAGGTAAGTTTATGGCATTTGTCAGACCGGAAATCATCAGACCTCCCAGCGAACACGACAGCTACTATCTTCCGTTAACCTCGGGGTGCTCGAACAATTCCTGCACCTTCTGTAACTTTTCCTTTACAAATCTCGGCCTGCGCGATTTGGAGGACGTCAAACAGGAAATCGACGCGATGTCCCTGTTCATGAATTCCCGTATGTGGGTGGCCGGCCAGCCGCGGATTGTCTACGCGATTCTGCAGGGCTGGGACGGAAGGAAAGTCTTTCTCCAGGACGGCGACGCCCTGGTGTATCCCTATTCCAAACTGCTTGCGGCCTTGCAGTATCTCAATCAAAAATTTCCGGGCCTCCAGCGCATTGCCAGTTATGCCACGCCGCAGGACATTCTGAGGCGCTCGGTGGACGAGCTTCGTGCGCTCAAAGAGCAGAAACTGGGAATTCTGTACATGGGCGTGGAAAGCGGCGACGACGCGGTTTTGCAAAAGATCCGGAAAAACGCCACGCACGATCAGATGGTGGAGGCCGCCCGGAAAGTCAAGGCGGCCGGCATTCTCCTGTCCGTGACGGTGATCCTCGGCCTGGGCGGCGCCGCCGGCAGCGAAAGGCATGTGGCGGAAACGGCGAGAATTCTAACGGAAATGGACCCGGACTACGCGGGGGCGCTGACGCTCACGCTGATTCCCGGAACGGCCCTGTACGAGGAAATGGAGCGCGGCCGGTTTGAGCTCATCACGCCGTTCGATTCGCTCAGGGAGTTGAAAGGGCTTGTCGAGCAATCGACCTTCACCCACTGTTTTTTCAGCTCCATGCACGCGTCCAATTATTTCGCGATCCGGGGCACGATGCCCAAAGACAAGGACAAGGTGCTGAAGCAGCTTTCGATCCTGCTGTCCCGGAAAGATCCCCGCCTGCTGCGACCGGAATACATGCGCGGATTGTAAGGGCCGGCGCCCTGTTGTCCGGAAATTCCGGTGTCTTCGACGCTTCGGCAGGACTCAGAAGGCGCGCCCGGTATCTTTTGACAAATCCCTTTCCAGAGATTATGCTGCCCGCCGGATTGCTTCCGGAAAGGTTTGGGATTATTGGCAATGACACACGATTTTTCTGCTCCTGGAAACAGCGAACGGTTTCACCCCCTGTTTAAAGCCCGCCATGTCGCTCTCATCGGCGCTTCCGGCAACCCCAAAAAGTGGGGTTACGTCATGCTCAGAAATCTGATCAACGGCGGTTTTGCGGGAAACATCTACCCCATCAACCCCGATGCGGATGAACTGCTCGGGAAAAAAGCGTATAAATCGCTGCGTGAGGTTCCGGAAACGCCCGATCTGGCCGTCATCGCCGTTCCGCCGCAGGCGGCGCCTTCCGCCGTCCGGGACTGCGCCGAGAAGGGCGTCCGGGCGGTGGTCGTCATCACGGCCGGTTTTGCGGAGTTGGGCGATGAAGGCGGCAGGCTTCAGGACGAAATGGTCACGGCGGCCCGCGCGGCGGGCATGGTTCTGGTGGGACCGAACTGCAACGGCATCATGAGCCCGTGGGAGAAGCTCTACGTTGATTTTCCCAGCTACCACGTTCCGCCGGGAAACCTGGCCGTCGTGTGCCAGAGCGGCGGCATTGTGGACGGCCTGGCGCGGCGGTCGATGATTCGCGGCCTGGGGTGCAGCCTGTGCGTGGCGAGCGGCAACGAGGCGGACCTGCACATGGAGGATTACCTGGCCTATCTCGCCGATGATCCGCGCACAAACGTCATTCTCTGCTACATTGAAGGCTTCAAGGACGCCGACCGGTTTTACCGGATCGCCCGCGAGGTGACGAAGAAGAAACCGGTGGTGGCCTACAAGGCGGGGAAGACGCCTGCCGGCGCAAAGGCGGCTTTGTCCCACACGGCGTCCGTCGCCGGCAGCGATGCGGTATTTGACGGCATCTGCCGGCAAACGGGCATTCTCCGGGCGAAAAATCTGCATCACCTCTTCAATCTCGGCGCCGCCTTCATCCATCAGCCGCTACCCCGGGGAAAACGGATCGGCATCGTCACGGCGGGCGGCGGCTGGGGCGTCATGGCCGCCGATGAATGCGTGTCGCTGGGCCTCGAAATGGCCGTGCTGCCCGATGAAACGATCCGGCGCCTGGATGCTTTTCTGCCGGCCTGGTGGAACCGGGGCAATCCGGTGGACCTGGTGGCGGGAAGCGCTCCCGACGACGTCCTGCGCGTCGTCGAAACGCTGCTCGCCGGTCCGGATGTCGCCGGGCTTCTTTTTATCGGCCTCATGCCGGCATTGAAATTCACGCCGGAAGAGCTTTTGCACCGGGGAGCGCCCGACGATTTCTGGGGGCAGGCGATTGTCCGGGCCGCGGTCGAACTGGTGCGGCGCCTGAACGGCCTGGCCCGGCAATACGACAAGCCGGTTGTGGTGGCGTCCGAACACCTGATCTCCTCCGCCGAGCAGGAAGCGCGCACCCTGCACGCCATCGGGCAAAGCGGAAATGTCTGCTATGAAATGCCCTATGAAGCCGCCGAGGTTATGGCGGCGCTCGTAACTTACGGACAATGGGTAAGTGATTGCAGGGCGTGAGGCGGCGCGCCTGATCGAATGACTGCCCGGAAAGACACCCCGGAGCGCGCACAGGAGACCTTGATGAAAGACGTTTATCAGCGGCTGGCGGAATTTCTCGATACTTTTCCGCAGCGTTTTCCCGTGAACACGGAATCGGGAATCGAACGCAAAATCCTCAAACATATTTTTTCGCCCGATGAGGCGGAAATGTTTCTCAAACTCACGCCGCAGCCGGAAACGGCCGCCCAGATCGCCGGGCGGATTGGCCTGGCGCCGGAGGATGTGGAGCGCCGGCTCTTCGACATGTCGCGGAAGGGGCAGGTCTTCCGCACGGGCCGCGAGGGCAGCCGCCGCTACATGGCCACGGCCTTCCTGGTCGGCATCGTCGAGTTTCAGATGAATCGGATGACGCCCGAGTTTGCCGAAGACTTTCAGGCATTCGAGCCGATTCTCTATTCGTCCACCTGGATGAAGGGGACGACGCGGGATTTGCGCACGATTCCGATCCAGGAAGCGGTGGACGCCCAGGCGACGGTCATGCCCTACGAACGCGTGGAGGAAACGATCCGCTCTGCGAAATACATCTCGATTTCCGACTGCATGTGCCGGCGGCTCAAGGGACTGGTCGGACAACCCTGCAGCCATCCGCTGGAGGTCTGTTTTCACTTCGGCGGCGGCACGCACTATTTCGTGGAAAACGGCCTGGCGCGGTATATTTCAGCCGCGGAGGCGCTGGAGATTTTACACAAAGGCAAAGCCTCCGGTTTGGTCTGCCAGCTTTCTGCTTCGCAGGATCCCAACGCCCTGTGCATGTGCTGCGCCTGCTGCTGCGGTCCGCTGCGGGCCGCCAAAACGTCTGCCCGGCCCTCCGAGGTCGTCAACAGCAGTTTCTTTGCCCGGGTTTCCGAAAACGACTGCACGGGGTGCGAAGCGTGTGTGGAGCGCTGCCCGATGGATGCGCTGACCATGGACGGCGCGGCGCGCGTCGATCCGGCGCGCTGTATCGGCTGCGGCGTCTGCGCGGTGACCTGTCCGGTGGAAGCCGTGAAAGTTTTCCGCAAGGAAAAAGAATTTATTCCGGAAAAGGATTCGGCCGCTGCCGCGGCGGCGATCTGCCGGCAGCGCCGCGCCGGCCCGGCGCTGCCGGTTTCCGAGTACGAAAAAATTAATGAATAGGCAAGTGATGGAAAAAACGCGTTTCGAAAAAAGAAGGGTGGATGTCGTCCTGTTTGATTTCGGCGGCGTCCTGGCGGACGAAGGGTGGAAAAACGGCTTTACGGCGATTGCCGCGGCATCCGGTCTCGATGGGGAGGACCTTGTTTCTGCCGCGACCGACGCGGTGTACGCGTCCGGATACATCACGGGGAAAGGGACCAGGAGCGATTTCTGGCGGCTCCTCCGGGAAAAAACCGGTCTCCGGGGCGAGGCGGATTTGTGGTGGCGGGAAATCTTGTCCCGTTTTGTTTTACGCGCCCCGATGATGGATTGGGTAAAAAAACTGAAAGCGGAGGGTCTCGTGGTCGGCATTCTCAGTGATCAGATCGACATGCTCGACGCCCTCGACGCCCGGGACAATTTTTTTTCG
>DBPV01000131.1 GCA_002304995.1 Syntrophaceae bacterium UBA1411 | reverse complement strand
GCAGGCAATTCAAATTTCAGGCGCAAAGCTTCAGAGAAAGGCCGCCAGGTTTGTGCCGGAGGGCTCCGGAAAACCTGGCGGCCTGACTACTTCTCGATTTTGGCGCGGACGCGTTCCTGGTACTCGATGATTTCGTGGCGCAGGATGTCCAGATCGGCAATGCGCTCATCGAGCCTTTTGATGTGATTGCCCAGAAGCTCCAGAAGCCGTTTGAGAACCTTTTCGCTGGACTTGTCGTAGGTCCACATGGCTTCGAGCTCCTGCATTTCGGACAGCGTCATGCCCATCATCTTCAGGCGCTTGATCAGCTTCAGCCGGCGGAAATCCGCGTCCGTGTAGATTCTGCGGCCGCCCTCCACGCGCTTGATGGAATTGAGCAGACCGATTTCCTCGTAATAGCGGATGGTCCGCTGGCTCATGTCCAGCTGTTTCGACAGTTCTCCGATGGAGGTGAATTCTTCACTCATGCACACGTCTCACTGTTTCGCCCGCGCGCCGGCGGTCTAGGCCGCCCCGTAAATGTGCTTCAGTTCGCGCTTCAGAATTTTACCCGACGGATTCTTGGGCAACCGCTCGGTAATTATCACTTTTTTGGGGCATTTGAAAGACGCGAGTTTTTCGCGGCAGTGCGCGATGAGGTCCTTTTCGACGACGGACGCGCCCTTTTTCGGCACGATTACCGCCGCGACGATTTCAATCCACTTGGGATCGGGCAGGCCGATCACCGCCGCTTCCTCAATGCCCGGATACGTGTAGAGCACTTCCTCGACTTCGCGGGACGCGACGTTTTCGCCGCCGGACTTGATCATGTCCTTTTTGCGGTCCACCACGTAGAGATAGCCGTCCTCGTCGAAGCGGCCCAGGTCGCCGGAGTGAAACCAGCCGAACTCGAAGGCCTCGGCGGTTTTTTCCGGATCGTCGAGATAGCCTGTCATGACGTGGCCGGAGCGGTGGACGATTTCGCCGACGGTTCCGACGGGAACGAACTTTCCGTCATCGTCCATGAGGCGGGTTTCCACGTTCAGCACCGGCTTGCCGGCGGAGCCGGGCTTGAGCAGCTGATCTTCCGGCTTCAGGATGGTCGCCACCGGGCCCATTTCGGTCTGGCCGTAATAGTTCCACAGCTTCAGTCCGCGAAACGTCACGGCCAGCTGCTTGATGATTTCCACCGGCATGATGCTCGCGCCGTAAGCCGCTTTCTTCAGGCTCTGGTGGTTATAGTGCTTGAATTCCGGATGATTCAGAATGCCGATCCAGACCGTGGGCGGCGCAAACATGTGCGTGATCTGGTATTTCTCGATGAGCCGGATCATTTCCAGCGGGTCCGCCTTGTGCATGATGACGTTGGTGGCCCCGACGTACAGGTAGGGCATGAGGAAGCAGTGGAGCTGGGCGCAGTGAAACAGCGGCAGCGCATGGAGACTCACGTCGTCGGTTTCGTACTGGCCGTCGAAGATGCAGCTGAAATACTGGGACATGAGCGCCCGGTGCGACAGCATCGCGCCCTTGGGCTTGGATTCCGTGCCGCTGGTGTAGGGAATCTGCACGACATCTTCGGCGCTGACCTCCACCTGCGGTTCGTCGTAGGGCATCGTTTCGATTTCGGCGGGCAGATCGAAAAACCCCTCGGGCGTCGGTCCGTCGCCCAGCGGAATGAAACCCCATTTTTCCACCGTTTGAAATTTGTCGTGGTCTTTGGCGATAATCGGGTAAAGGATGTCTTCCACGATGAAGATCCGGGCGCCGGAATGGTTGATCACATAGGCGATTTCGTCGGCGTTGAGCATATAATTGACGGGAACCTGGATGGCGCCGATTTTCGCCAGCCCGATCATGCTGATCGGATACAGGTGGGAGTTGTAGGCGTAAATCGCCACCCGGTCGCCCTTCCTGACGCCGTAGCGGGTCATTAAATTGGCAAACCGCCGCGACTGCCGTTCGAGATCGTAAAACGAAAGCTTCAAATCGCGGAAAATGATGGCCGTCTTGTCGCCGTACTTGGTTGCGGCCCGGCGGGCCATGTCGCCGATCGTATCGCGGTAGCAGATATTGCTCATGGAGAACCTCTCTTTGTGTATGGGGGATCAGCCTTCTTTATATTTCTTTTCGAACATTTCCTTGAGTTTGTACTTCTGAATCTTGCCGCTGGCCGTCATGGGATAGCCGTCGACAAATTCCCAGTACTTCGGAATCTTGTGGCGGGCGATCTTTCCCTTGCAGAAGGCGATGAACTCTTCGGCGTCGGCCGCGACGCCGTCCTTAAGCTGAATGGCTGCGAGCACCTGTTCGCCGTACTTCTTGTCGGCGATGCCCACCACCTGGACATTGGCGACTTTCGGATGCGTGAAGAGAAATTCCTCCAGTTCGCGCGGATAAATATTTTCGCCGCCCCGGATGATCATGTCCTTGATCCGGCCCGTCACTTTGAAATAGCCGTCGGCGTCGACTTCGCCCAGGTCGCCCGTGTGCAGCCAGCCGTCGCGGTCGACGGCGGCGGCGGTGGCCTCCGGCATCTTGTAGTAGCCCTTCATGACGCAGGCGCTGCGCGTGACGATTTCGCCCTGCGTATTCGGGGGCAGGTCGGCGCCGGTTTCGGGATCGATGACCTTGCCTTCGATGTCCGCGAGCAGACGGCCGACCGTGGCGACGCGCAGTTCCACCGGGTCGTCGCGGCGGGTCATGGTCATCACCGGCGCGGATTCCGTCTGGCCGAAGGCGATGACGATTTCCGGGCAGTGCATTTTCGTACGGACCTGATTCATGGCCTCGATGGGGCAGGGCGCTCCGGCCATGATGCCGGTCCGCAGAGAGGTCATGTCGTAGCGGGCAAAGTCGGGATGGTTGAGCATGGAGATGAACATGGTCGGCACGCCGTTGATGGCCGTGCATTTTTCGCGGGTGATCGCCTCCAGCGACTGTTGGGCGTCGAAAAACTCCAAAAGCACCATGGTTGAGCCGTGATACATGCAGTTGAGCGTGCTCATGACGCAGCCGAAGCAGTGAAAGACGGGAACCTGGATCAAGAGCCGGTCCCGGTCGGTCATGCCCATGACGTTGCCGACCATGCGGGCGTTGTTGACGATATTGACATGCGTGAGCATCACACCCTTGGGAAATCCCGTGGTGCCTGAAGTGTACTGCATGTTGATCACGTCGTCGGGGGAAAGCGAAGCCATCCGGCGGTCGAGCTCGGCGTCGGAAACCGACCGGCCTCTTTCAATCATGTCCGCAAAATGAAACATGCCGGGCGTCTCGGGGCGCGGTCCGATATAAACGACGTTTTTAAGCAGCGGCAGGTTCGCGGACGCCAACTTACCGGCCGGGTGCGCATCCAGTTCGGGAAGAACGCGGCGCGCCGTGTCGTAAAAGCTGGTGTCGCGGTAGGCCTCGATCAGAAACAGCGTGGTGGTGTCGGACTGTTTGAGAATGTACTGGAGTTCATGAGACTGGTAGTTGGTGTTGATGGTGACGAGCACGCCGCCGATCATGCCCAGGGCGGCCTGCAGATAAACCCACTCGGGGATGTTGGTCGTCCAGACGGAGACGTGGTCCCCCTTCTGCACGCCCAGCGCCATCAGGCCCTTGGCCGTCTGGCGGCACCGCTCGTAGAGCTCGCGGTAGGTTTGACGGATCTGAAACTGGGGAGCAATGAGCGCCGGATGTTCGGGAAAACGTTCGGCTGTTTCGCAAACAACCTTTCCGATGGTCTTGTGGACAAACTCTGACATAGGAGCACCTCGCCATAAATTGTATCTTATGCACCGGATCCGCCGTCCTTTGCAAAACCCCGCGCGGCGCGGTGTATAATTCCCAATCAAGTGCTGCAATGAAACCACTTAACGTAAACTGGGCGGAGTATAGCCGATTATCGAAATTTGTCAATAAATATCTTGTCGAAGAAAAAAATGGACGAGAGAGGGCTTTGCGGCTGGGATAAGAATCCTTCGCTGGTACGGCGGCTGGGAGAAATTATTTTAGGACTTCCGGCGGCAGCCGGTCAGTTCCTGTCTTTTTCGGCAAGAAAGATCTGTTCGATGCGTTTAAAGTCGATCTTGCCGGTGGCGCTCCGGCCGATGGAGGCAACGATCCTGATCCGGCGGGGCATGGCGTAAGGCTCCATCTTTTCCAGGATCAGCTTGCGCAGCTGCAGCTCGGTCAGTTCGCAGGCCACCAGCGCGGCGATGACGCTTTCGCGCCCTTTTTCAGCAGGCAGCGCGATGACGACGGCATCGCGGACGGTGGGAAGCGTCAAAATCTTGTTTTGCACCTCCAGAAGGTCCACGCGCTTGCCGGCGACCTTGACGATGCCGTCGGCGCGCCCCAAAAGCAGGAAGCGGCCGTTTTTATCCGGCAGCACTTCGTCGCCCGTCACGCAAAAACCCTCCTCGTCTCTTTCCATCTCCTGCGACACGAAAGCGGAGCGCACGGCCAGGCGTTTGCCGGAGAGCTTCCAGGACACGATGTCGGCGGGTTTCCAGCTTTCCGTGTTTTCGCTGATGCTGCGCGAGGCGATGCCGCCCGTTTCGGTCGAGCCGTAAATCTCGTTGATGCCCAGGCCGGTTTTTTTCAGAAAGTGTGTTGCGTCGGAGCGGTTCAGGACTCCCGAGGAGGAAAAGGCGATCTTGAGCGAGGGAGCGGCGAGATTGTCCACTTTCAGCGACCGGTAGTGAATCGGAACGCTGACCAGCACGGTGGCTTTGTGCCGGTTGATGGTCGAGATGATTTCCTGCGGGAAGGTGTAGATTTCCGGCAGGACCCGCGCCTGGGCCAGAAAAGGCGTGAGCACGGAGAAGAGCAGACCGTAAATATGGTAGGGCGGCACGGTGGCGAGAAAGATGTCCCGGGAGGTGAGGGCGAACTTGTCGCGCAGGTACAGCGCTTCCGAAAGCAGGTTGCGCGGCGATTTGGACCAGACCCGCGGTTTGCCGGTGGAGCCTCCGGTGAAGAGCTTCAGAAAAGGGGCGTCGGGATCGCGCATGCGCCCGGGATCCAGGTCGGCGGGATTGCCCGGCCGCGGCGTAAGAATTTCCACGCCCGGCATGTCTTCCGGACGATCGGTGATGGCCGCGTCGAAACCGACGGCCTCGTACATCTCCACGAGCGCGTGCGAGGAAAAGGAATAGGGCAGGACCAGTTTGCCTCCGCCCGCAAGCGACGCCAGAATGGAGGCGGCGATCACGGTTTTGTTTTCGGTGCACAGGCAGACGGTTTTTTCCGCGGTGCGGCCGGTCAGGATTTTTTTGAGACCGGCGGCCAGTTCATAAATTTCACCGTACGTGTGTCCTGAATAGGTGAACTCTTTGGCGCAAAGCGTTTTCGACGGCGACAGGATTTTTTTGTAGGCGCTGATAAAATGGTCTTTCGCTTCCATGCCCCGCTGGCTGCCCTCCGGTAAATTTTTCGTTACCTATAGGAAATAAGGAAAAAAAGCAATGCGGGTTTTTGCCGGCGCTTTTTCATGACACAACGCCGCCGGCAGGAATGTTTTTTGTTGACTTCTGGAGTATTTTTCCTTTAATTCAAAAGAAAAAGGGTAAGGCTATGGTTGACATTGAATCGTTGATTCCGCATCGCAAACCGATCAGAATTATTTCCGAAGTGCTCGACTTGGAGGACAACGCCGGCAGCGCCGCCGCCGTGGTGGATGAGCGCTGGCCGCTTTGCGACAGCCGCGGCGTCCGGTCGCTGGTCCTTATTGAAGCCGTCGCGCAGACGGCGGCCGTGGTGGCCGGCAATAAACGCCGGAAAGAAGGCAAGGGGGGAACGAAAGGATGGCTGGTCGGCATCAAATCCGCCGACTTCAAAAAGGACGTCATTCCCCTGGGCACGCGGATCACGGTCTTTACCCGCAGTCTGTATGCCATGGAGCATTACGCCGTCATTGAAGGCATTGTGAAAGCCGGGGACGAGGTTCTGCTGTCGGCCGTTCTGCAGGCCATGGAACTGTCGCCGGATGTGTCGTAAATCAAACAAAGGAGACCGGAGGCAATGGAGGAAAAAAAGGTAGCCATCGTGACGGGGGCCAGTCGCGGAATCGGACGTGCGACGGCGGTGGAGCTGGCCAGGGCGGGTTTTTATGTCGTGGTGAATTACAACGCCAGCGAGGCGGCGGCCGCCGAAACGCTGGCGCAGGTGGAAGCCGCCGGTTCGGCGGGCGAAATCCGGAAATTCGACGTCGCCGATGCGGCAGCGGTGAAAGAGGCGCTGGCGGCGGTGGTTGCCGAGCATAAGCGGATCGACGTGCTGGTGAACAACGCGGGCGTGACTGCCGATGGATTGTTCATGATGATGGGCGACGAGGAGTGGCACAAAGTCATCAACACGACGCTCAACGGATTCTTCAACGTGACCAAGCCCGTTTTGCGCGAAATGATCCGGAAAAAACGCGGCGCGATCGTTTCCGTTTCCTCCATCTCGGCCGTGATGCCCAACCGCGGGCAGGCCAATTACGCGGCGGCCAAGGCCGGCGTCAACGCCGCGTCGAGCTCGCTGGCCAAGGAAGTGGCGCGTTTCGGCATCCGGGTCAACGTGGTGGCGCCCGGTCCCGTGGATACGGACATGCTGAGCGCCATGCCGATGGACGAGGGCATGATCAAGGCCGCCATTCCGATGGCGCGCGTGGGAAAGCCCGAAGAGATCGCCCGCGTCATCCGCTTTTTGTGCTCCGACGACGCCTCTTTTATCACGGGGCAGGTCATCACCGTCAACGGCGGTATGTTCTGAGTATGGGGCGGACCGGAATCAAAATTCTGCTCCTGATTTTGCTTGTCGTTCTGCCGTCGGGCGTCCGGGCGGACGATTTCGCCCAGCTGCGCCGGGAAGCGGCGCGCATTACTACCATTTCCGCGGACTTCGTCCAGAAAAAGACGATGAAGATTCTGGCCAGGCCGCTCGTGTCGGAAGGAAAGTTCTATTACGCCGCCCCCTCGTCCATCCGCTGGGAGTACACCCGGCCGCTGCGGAGCGTCGTGGTTTCGGACAGGGGAAAAACCAGGCGCTATATCGCATCCGGCGGCAAAATGATCGAGGATCTGAGCGGCGGCGTGCAGGCGATGAAAATCGTGCTCGACGAGGTTGCCGGGTGGATGAGCGGCCGGTTTGACGCCAATCCTTCCTTTGCCGCCTCTCTTTCGGAAGGGCCGGATACGCAAATCACGCTCACGCCCACGGGACAGAACATGGCCGGCATGATCGAACGGATCGAAATCACCGTGTCACGCCGGGACGCGGCGATCAAAACCGTGCGGATCGTGGAGAGCCGGACGGCGGAAACCCGGATCGATTTTCAGCACGTTGTGATCAATAAAGACATCCATCCTTCCGTTTTTCGGGAAGTGCAATGAAAAAAGGCCTTGTCCTCGTGTGCGCCTGCTTCGTCCTGTCGTGTGCGGCTCTGCCCGCGCTTCGGCCGCTCGACCGGCCGCCGGTCTGTCCCGCCCCCTTTCTGACGGAAAAAACCCGCCTTATCCATGCCATTGAAGCCGGCGCCGCCGGGAAGACGAGGGCTGTTCTGATCGGCATTGCGCTTGCGGATCCCGCGGCGCGGAAGCTTTCGGCCGCCGTTCTGACGCCGGAAGGCGTGGCTCTTCTGGAAGCGTCTTACGGCCCTTCCGGCGCGGCCGTCAGCCGGGCTCTGCCTCCCTTCGATTCAGGCGAACTGGCGTGCCGCATGATGGAGGATATGGCACTGATCTTTTTTGCGCCCGCGGGAGAACCGGTTTCGCGGGGTGCCTCGGCCGAAGGAGAAACGGTCTGCCGCTGGCGCGCCCAATCGAAAGGCTGGGTGGACGTGCTTCAGGGACAAGACGGCCGCATCCGGATCCGGCGCTACTCGGAAGGCGGCCGCCTGGAGCGGGAAATCGCTCTTTCCGGCGATGCGCAAAATCCTTATGCCGCCATTGAGCTTCAGGCGTCGGAGCGGGTCGATTATTCGCTCAAGATGACGCTTCTGGAAGCCGAGGAGGTCAAATCCGCACCGCAGGCCGGCCGGGAAGACCGGGGAGACAAGCCGTGAGAAATCCGATTACTGGAAAAAATGTCGTCATCATCGGCGCGGGGGTCGGCGGACTTTCCGCGGGCATTCTCCTCGCGCTTCTGGATTACCGGGTCACAATCGTGGAAAAAAATCCGGTGACGGGCGGCCTGATGCGCTCGTACCGGCGGGGCGGCATCGACTGTCCCGTAGGCGTGCACTATGTCGGCGCGCTGGGGCCCGACGAGCCGCTGGGCAGGATGTTCGATGTGCTGGGCCTGTCCGTGGACGATCTTTTTTATCGCATCGGCGGCGACGGCGTCATTGACCGCTATCTCTTTGACGATTTCGTCTTCGATCTGCCGACGGGCCAGGACGCGTATGAAAACAATCTGCGAATCGCCTGTCCGGCCGACGGCCGCGCTCTGGATAGTCTCATGAAGAATCTGCGCGATATCGCCGCCGGCATGCTCAAGCCGTCCTTTTTCCTCAATACGGGCGACCCTTTTCAGAACATGGAGTCCTTCCGTCCGATGGGTGAACTGCTCGATGAACTGGCGGTCTCCGCCCGTTTGCGCGCCATTTTGGCCGTGCCCTGCCAGCTCATCGGCGTCGACCTTGACGATTGCCCGGTGATTTTTCATTCCATGGTGCTGGCCGGCTATTTGTTTTCCTCCTGGCGGTTGAAGGACGGAGGCGCCCGCATGGCGGATGTTTTCACTGCTCGCTTTGCCGAACTGGGCGGCGAACTGCTGACCGGCAGCCCGGTGCAAAAAATTCATGTCGCCGGAAAAAAAGTCACGGGTGTTTCGCTTGCCTGCGGCCGGATGCTTCCCGCCGACGGCGTGGTGGCGGCCATCCATCCGAAAGCGCTTCTCGGACTGCTCGACGAAGACGTCCTGCGCGAATCTGTGCGCGAGAGGATTTTATCGCTTGCGGAAACCGAGGGCGTGATCGCCTTGCAGGCCGGCGTGGATGCGCGGGCGCACGCGGCCATGGACCACAATATCTACCGCCTGTTCTGCGGCGCAGAAGGCGCCATCGCCGACGGCGTTTTCTGCCAGATCCGGCCGGGCGGTACGGACGGAACCAATCTGCTGTCCATCATTTCCCGGTCGCTGTACCGGGACTGGCGCCCTTGGGAAAATACGCGCACGGGCCGCCGGGGAGACGCGTATCGGGAAAAAAAGCAGGCGATCGCGGGGCAACTTCTGGAAAAAGCCGCGGACATCTTCGGGCCGTTTAAGGACTTGCGGCTCCTCGATGTGTTTACGCCGCTCACCCTGCGGGATTACGTGAACTGTCCCGAGGGCTCCTGCTACGGTGTGCTCAGGTCCTCCCGCCAGCTTTTGAAGGTCGCATCGCTCAACAATCTTCCTGTGGCCGGTCTTTGTCTGGCCGGACAAAACGCCCTGGCGCCCGGCGTTCTGGGAGCGGTGCTGGGATCGTTTGCCGCCGCCCGGCAGGTCGCAGGCGAAAAGCGTTTTCTTGCGGAAATGGCCCGGCAACTCTAATGCTGGACGACCCCGCTGATTTATGCTACCTTGCGGCGCGTTTTCGGTTTTCGGACGCACACCGGGCAACCGGTTGAAATAAACCGGAATTGCCCGCAAGCAGGCAGAGGGTAAGGAGCAGGACAGATTTCATGACACGACAGGAGATTGAAGCGGAAGTCCGCGAGATTTTTCTCAGGGAGTTCGAGGTTGAAGATCCCGAACCGGACGTCAATTTGCGCGAAGCATACGGATTTGACAGCATCGACGCGATTGAACTCCTGCTCGGCATTGAAAAATTTCTGGGATCGGAACTGACGCAGGAAGAAAAAAAGCAGGCCATCGAGATCCGGACGCTTACCCAGATCATCGACTATATCGAAAAACTGGCCCGGATACGGGGCATCATCGTGGAAAGACCATAAGCCATGGAGCGCAGAGTCGTCATAACCGCCTGTTCGGCCATATCGCCCATCGGCTACGGCCGCAAGGCCATTGTGGAGAGCCTGCTTAACGGCGTCTCCGGCGTCGCGGCGCTGCGCGAAGACGAACTGATCAGCCGCTTCATCCATTCCCGCGTGTACGGCACGGTCGGCTATCCGATGACATACGATTTCAGCCGGCAGTACCGCAAGACAATGGGGCCGGTCGCCTATTACGCCTGCCAGGTGGCCAAGGACGTGCTGGAACAGGCGGGACTGCCCCGGGAGTTCGTAACGGGCGGCAGGCTGGGCATTGCTTTCGGATCGATCCACGGCTCGCCCACTGTGCAGCGCGATATTTACCGGATTTTTTTTGAAGCGAAGGACAAAGCGGCTTACCAGACGATCGGCGCGGTGGACTACCTGAAGTCCATGGTTCACACCACGGCCGTCAATATTTCCAAGATGTTCGGCATTACCGGCCGCATCATTTCCTCCGGTACGGCCTGCACCACCGCCAGCCAGTCCATCGGTTTCGGCTACGAAGCCGTCAAGTACGGCCTGCAGGACGCCATGATCTGCGGCGGGGCGGATGAATACGATACCATCACGGTCGCGGTTTTCGACAATCTGCTGGCCTGTTCCACTTCTTTCAACGACCGGCCCACCCGGACGCCCCGGCCGTTCGACCGAGCGCGCGACGGCCTGGTGGTCGCCGAAGGCGCGGGCGCCCTCCTTCTGGAGGAATACGAGTTTGCAAAAAAACGCGGCGCGACCATTCTGGCGGAAGTCATCGGTTTTGCCTGCAACTCCAACGGCGGCGATTTGATTCTGCCCAATCTCGAGGGCATCACCCAGACGCTGAAGCTCAGCCTGGAAAACGCGAAAATTTCCGCCGCTGAAATCGATCTGGTGAGCGCGCATGCCACCGCCACCAAGATGGGGGACATTATCGAAGCGCAGGCCACCGGAGCGGTTTTCGGCGCCACGCCCCACGTCGTGGCGCTGAAGGGCTACATGGGCCACACCATGGCGGCGTGCGGCGCCATCGAAACCATTTTAACGCTTTACATGATGCAGGAAGGCTTTATCGCGCCGACGCTCAACCTGGAAGAGGTCGACGAACGCTGCGCCATGATCAAACACGTGCAAAAGCTGATCGAACATCCGGTGCGGACCGCGGCCATCCAGAATTTCGCCTTCGGCGGCGTCAACACCAGCCTGCTCATCCGAAAGTTGACCTGACCGCGCCATGGCCGCTTTACGATGCTTAGAGCGTGTCGGCGATTTTTTCCTCACGGTGCTCTTGTGGGCGTATTTTCTTTTCGGCTATCTTTTTCTCCTCCTTTTTCTGTTTGTTCCCTCACTGCTGCGCTTGAAAGACAGCGCCGCCGCGCTGCAGAAGATGAACTTCCTCCACCTGAAAATTTTTTTCGCCTGGCTGCGCCTGCTGGCGCCCCGCGCCCGGTTTGCCGTCGATGAAAACGTGCGCAGCCTCCGCTCGTCCATCATCGTCTGCAATCACGTGTCCTATCTGGATCCGATCCTGCTGGTGTCGCTGTTCGAACGCCAGACGACCATCGTTAAAAATACTTTCTTCCGCGTGCCGATTTTCGGCTGGTTTCTGAGAAAGGCGGGGTATGTGCCGTCTTCCCCCTCCTCGGAAATATTCGATCCCGCCATGACCGCCAACCTGGAAAAAATCAAAAGCCATCTGGATTCGGGCGGCAATCTGTTCGTCTTTCCCGAAGGCACGCGCAGCCGCGGCCGCCTGTTGCCGTTCAACAAGGGGGTTTTCAGCATTGCGCGCTACTGCCGGACCGGCGTGAAACTGGTTTTCCTTGAAAACACCGACGCGCTTTTTCCTCCGGGATCTTTTTCCTTCCGGATGGGAGCGCAAACGACGGTGACGGTCCAGCTGCTCGCGACGCTGGAACCGGATTACACCGCCCCGGACTTTTCTCTCGCTGCGACGGCCGAAGAGGCCCGCCGGATCTTCCAGCAGAAGATCGCCGCGGCCAAGTAGGCTGTTGAACTGTAGACTGTAGGCTTTTAGGCTGTTAGGGATTTTAGTTCATAGTTTTCAGAC
This sequence comes from Syntrophaceae bacterium UBA1411, assembly GCA_002304995.1. Classification (GTDB taxonomy): domain Bacteria; phylum Desulfobacterota; class Syntrophia; order Syntrophales; family Smithellaceae; genus UBA8904. The sequence goes on along the minus strand of DBPV01000131.1, from coordinate 1,197 downwards.
TGCCCTTATTCTCAGTTCGACAGCGCTTCTCTGATCTTTTGGGCCAGGTCGTACAGGCGGTAGGGCTTTTGCAGAAAGAACCGGACGCCTTTGTCCATGATGGCCTGGGCTTTGCCGTTGAGACTGTAGCCGCTCGACAAAATGACGCGCACGGAAGGATTGACGGCCTTCATCCCGTCGAAGGCGGCGCTGCCGCCCAATCCCGGCATGATCATGTCGAGGATCACCAGGTCGATCTCGGCGTGCTTTTGCCGGTAGAGGTCGACGGCTTCCTGCCCGCCGCCGGCCGTCAGAATCCGGTAGCCGAGCTCTTCCAGCAGCTTGCCCGTGACCTCCGTAATGACTTTCTCATCATCCACCAGCAAAATGGTTTCCCGTCCGCCCGGCGGATCGGCTTCCGCCGTTTCCTCTTCATCCGGTTCGTTGAAGGAGGCCGGCAGATAGATGTTGAAGGTCGCTCCCTTGCCTTTCTCGCTGTAAACCGAAATCATGCCGGAGTGGCCCTTGATGATGCCGTAAGCGGAAGCCAGCCCCAGGCCGGTGCCCCGNNGTTGTTTCATCCATGCCGACGCCTGTGTCCGTGACCGCTATCTTGACATAGCGGCCGGTTTTTAAATTATGGAGTCTAGCGGTCGATTCATCGAGAAACACATTTTCCGTTTCCAGGTAAAGGGAGCCGCCGCCCGGCATGGCCTGCCAGGCGTTGACAAACATATTGAGCAGCACCTGCTCGATTTGCCCCCGGTCCACATCCGCCGTCCAGAGGTCCGGATCGTATTTTTCGAACATCCGGATTTCCCTGCGCGTCCGGCTGAAGAGCCTGACCGTTTTGGCGATAAGATCGTTGAGATTGGTGGAAACGACTTCGGTGCGTCCCGCGCGGGCAAATCCCAGAAGCTGCCGGGTCAGGTTGGCGCCGCTTTGCACCAGCGTCTGCACGGCTGAAAGCTGCTCATGGGACGCCTCGGAGGCCCGGGTTTCCAGCAGCATGAGGGAGGTGTATCCCTGAATGCCCATGAGCAGGTTGTTGAAATCGTGGGCGATGCCGCCGGCCAGCGTTCCGATGGCCTCCATCTTCTGGGCCTGGTAGAGCTGTTCGGTCAGTTTTTTTCGTTCGTGCTCCATCTTGAACCTTTCTGTCACATCCCGGGAAATGCCGCGGAAGCCGACCGGCTTGCCCCGGGCGTCGCGGATGAG
>DBPV01000028.1:4759-6097 GCA_002304995.1 Syntrophaceae bacterium UBA1411 | reverse complement strand
CTCTTTTTCGATCCGCTCCAGCGCTTCGTTTAACCGGTCATCCGGCACGGTGAGCGAAATGCGGATGAATCCTTCGCCGTACTGGCCGTAGGCCGTTCCAGATGCCACGACAACGGCCGTCTTGTCGAAGAGGCGGTTCGTGAATTCCAAGGACGTCATGCCTTTGGGCACCGGCGCCCACAGGTAAAACGTTCCGCGCGGCGGCTGAAAATCGATGCCGATTTTTTTAAGCGTTTTGAGCACCCGCTCCCGGCGCCGCCCGTAAATCGACAGCATGTTCTCGATGAAGCCGGCTTCGCTGCCGAGCGCTTGAATGCCGGCGTACTGCACGGCGTTGAAGATGCCGGAATCGGTATTTTCCTTGACCTTGCTGATGCCCGCGATGAGGTCGGGATTGCCGCAGGCCATGCCCAGCCGCCAGCCGCACATGTTGAACGGCTTGGACAGAGAGTTGAGCTCGACGCCCACGTCTTTGGCGCCCGGCGCCTGCAGGAAGCTCAGACGCTGCTGGCCCGCAAAGACGATCTCGCCGTAGGGATTGTCGTAGCATACGGCAATGTCGTATTCGCCCGCGAAGGCGACAAGCTTTTCCAAAAAGTCCGGCGTGGCGCACGCGCCCGTCGGATTGTTGGGATAGTTCAGAAACATCGCCGAGGCTTTTTCCGCCACGTCCGACGGAATGTCCTCCAGCGCCGGCAGATAGTCGTTTTGCGGCAGAATGGGCACGTTGTAGGGAACGCCCCCGGCCATCAGGATGCTGGAGCGGTAAGCGGGATAGCCGGGATCGGTCATCAGCACGATGTCGCCGGGATTGACGCGCGCCAGCACGAAGTGATGGCAGCCTTCCTTGGAGCCGATAAGGCCCAGAATTTCATTTTCCGGATTGAGCGTCACGCCATAGCGCGCCGCGTACCAGCGGGCGACTTCCCTGCGAAACGCCAGCATGCCCTTTTCCTCATCGGTGGGATAGCGGTGATTCTGCGGATCGCGGGCCGTCCGGCACAGTTCGTCGATGATCGAATCCGGAGTGGCTTCCACCGGATCGCCGATGGCCAGCGAAATCACGTCCACGCCTTCCGCCTTCGCGCGGTTGATTTTCTTGCGCAGTTCCATGAACAGGTAGGGCGGTATTTTCTTCAGTCGATCGGCTGTCTGCACGTTGTCTTGCCTCCACAAACGTTATTGATACGCTTCTTCAAAAAGCATCCCCTGATAGACCATTTTGACTTTCCCTTCAAGATAAATTTCCCCGAAGCGGCCGTCCGCGCGGGAAAAGTACACGCGCAGGACGTCTCCGCCCTGGACCGTCACGTCCACCGGCGAGTCCACGAGATTCCG
>DBPV01000028.1:0-4716 GCA_002304995.1 Syntrophaceae bacterium UBA1411 | reverse complement strand
GAACGCCACGGCGAAATCGGCGTTGGTGCCTTTCGGCGCGAAAAACGTATGCCGGCGGATCTCCCGGCCGGTTGAGACGACGTCGCACGCCTCGACCGAGGTCACAAAGCAAACCGCATGCGGCACGCCCGTGTCGATGCAGTCCAGTTCGCACTTTTCACCGTTCAACAGAATGGTCCGTCCGGGGACCAGGGGCGAGGGATCCGGCATTCTTACCTTCGCGACGTCGCCGCGAACCTCCGCGTCGATGATGCCGGCCGGCGTTTCAAAAGACAGGCGCGCGCCGGTAAGATTGTTTTCATGGGCCCAGCGCGCCACGCAGCGGGCCGCGTTGCCGCACATTTCCGCGACTGAGCCGTCGGCGTTGAAAAACCGCCAGCGGAAGTCGGCCGTGGCGGACGGCTCGATCAGCAAAAGGCCGTCGGCGCCGACCGAAACTCTGCGGGCGCAAAGCCGGCGGACAAACGCCGGCCAGTCGTCCACATTTAAGGAAAGGGCGCGATGGTCGATGATGATGAAATCGTTGCCGCTGCCGCTCATTTTCCAGAATTGAATTAAACGTGTTTTGTCCATATCGATTTCCTTTTCAATGCCGGGAAACAGAATCCCTTTTTTTGATTTGGAAGCGCCGGGCGCCCGCCCGCCGCAATAAACTTTACTGTCCTAAAAATCTTTCGGTTTGCAAAGCACTTCCCGGATTTTCATCTCCAGAAAAGCGCTGGCGTTGGCCGGCTGCAAGACGAGCGCCGTGTCGAGCCCGGCGGACGATCCGCCGGCGGCGATCACATTTTCATCCGTTCGGATAGAGCCCGCGTCCGCCGCCATCAGCGCGATTTCAACCGCCACCTTCGTGCCCTGGCCGAAAAGGCGCAGCGTGTAGGCGATGATTTCGTCCAGCTGATAGGAGCCCAGTTTCCGGCGCACGGCGCGCCCCACGCCGCCCAGGGCGTGCGTGCCGGTAACCACGCGCACGCCCATGTCCAAAAGCCTCCGGCGCATCGCCTCTGTCACGGCCTGCGTGTTCGGCTTTTGCGCACCCCACGCCGGCGTCACCGCGACAATCCGGGAGGGCGCAATCATCTTAACCGCCCACAGAACGCTTTTGCCGGAATGCGTCGGAATGACCAGCGCGGCAATGTCGGGCCGCTCCGCCCGCCGGGCGGCCATTTCCAGAACCGCCCGGGTGTTGGCGGCGCCGGGCCGTTCGAAAAGCCGGCAAATCTCATCCGTGTAAGGGGGAATGCGCTTCATGACGGACCTCCTCAGGTTTCCTGAACGATGTCTTCCTGCCGCGCCAGCGACCGCGTCACGCGCAGGACTTCTTCGGTGGTCGTAATGCCGGCCAGCACTTTCTGAATGCCGTCCTGCTGGAGCGTGATCAGCCCCCGCCGCACGGCCAGCTCGCTGATCTGGTTGGCGTCCGAGGTCTTGAGGACCAGCTTCCTGACGGCGTCGTCCACGACCAGAATTTCAAAAATCGCCGTGCGCCCCCGGAAACCGGTCTGCATGCAGAGATTGCAGCCCTTCTTGCGGTAAAACGTGTTGTCCCGGAGCACCGAGCCGGGAAGGCCGAGATTCGCCAGCGTTTCCTCGTCGGGCGCGTAAACCTCCTTGCAGTGCGGACACAAAACGCGGACCAGGCGCTGCGCGATGATCGCGACCACCGACGACGTCACCAGAAACGGTTCGACGCCCATGTCGATGAGGCGGGTCACGGCGCTCGCCGCGTCGTTGGTGTGCAGCGTCGAAAACACCAGGTGGCCGGTGAGCGACGACTGAATGGCGATTTCGGCCGTCTCCCGGTCGCGGATTTCGCCCACCAGGATGACGTCCGGGTCCTGGCGTACGATGGAGCGCAGGCCGGCGGCGAAGGTGAGATCGATCTTGGGGTTCACCTGAATCTGCCCCACGCCGTCGATCTGGTATTCTATCGGGTCTTCGATCGTGATGATGTTGATTTCCGGACGGTTGATCGTGGAGAGCGCCGCGTAAAGCGTCGTCGTCTTGCCGCTGCCGGTGGGGCCGGTGACCAGAATGATTCCGTAGGGCGACTTGATGAGTTTCTCGATAAGCCGGATGCGCTCGTCGTGCATGCCCAGATCCCGAAGGCGCAGGATGCTCGAGGATTTGTCGAGCAGGCGGAGCACCACCCGTTCGCCGAACGCCGTGGGCAGCACCGAGACGCGCACGTCAACCAGGCGGTCGGCGATTTTGAGTTCGATCCGCCCGTCCTGCGGCAGACGCTTTTCGGCGATGTTGAGCCGCGCCATGATTTTGATGCGGCTCACCAGCGGCGACTGGATCCGCCGGGGCAGGCTCAGAATATCATAGAGGATGCCGTCGATCCGGTAGCGGATTTTCAGATTGGCGGAATAGGGCTCGACGTGGATGTCGCTCGCGCGGTCCTTGATGGCCCCCGACACCAGCAGGTTTACCAGCTTGATGATCGGGGCGTCGCTCGTTTCGTCAAGCAGGTCGGCGGTTTCGCTGATCTCGGAAATGAGATCGTCGGCGGACTCCTCGCTGATTTCGTCGAAATAGTCCTTGGCCGAGGCGCGGCTCATGTCGTAGGCCAGATTGATGGCGGCGGCGATGGCCTCCTGCGTTGCGAGGACCAGCGACAGATCCGGCATTCCCAGAAGAACGCGCAGATCGTCGGCCGGCTGGAAATTGCCCGGATCGTTGACGGCGATCGCCCGCGCTTCGGCGGTGATTACCGGCACGATCTTATGTTTCTTGAGATAGGCGATCGGCACGCTTTGCGTAAAATCGATGTTGATGCTCTCCATCGGCAGTTCGCGCCAGAAGGGCAGGTGAAAATGCTCCGCGAGAATCCGGAGCAGCCGGACTTCATCGAGCGCTTTCCTGCGCAGAAGCTCGCCTATAAAACCCGCGCCGTTTCTCGTTTTCGCCTCGCGCGCTTCCGCGAGCGTCTCGGCGGGAACGCCGGCGGCCAGCAGGCTGTCGATAAGCGATGCCGTCTTGCCTTCCGCCAAGGCGGCTCCGCCGCGGGACGGGCCCGCCGACGCGTTTAAGGCTGAAAGAATGGTGGACATAACAACCGTCCCTTACTTTTCGGGGGCCGCGGGCGCCGGCTTTTCCGGAGGCGGCGGCCCCGCCGGATAGTTTTCCTGCTTGCGCTGGTTGAGCCGGATGATGCCCTCGACCACTTCGCCCATGGACTCTCTTTTCTTCTGGTACAGGCCCGCCGCTTCCCGCTCAGTGCGGACGATGTGCGGCGTCAGAAAAACGTAGAGGTTCGTTTTTTCCCTTTTCACCTTGTTGGCCTTGAACAGCCAGCCCACAATCGGCACGCTTCCCAGCCAGGGCACCTGGTTCGTGCCGTCCTCCGTGCTGTCCCCCACCAGGCCGCCGATGACGATGGTTTCATTGTCCCGGACCACCACGGTGGTTTTGGCCGTCCGCTTGAGCGTCGTCGGCGTCGTGTTTTTCACATCCGAAGTCACTTTGGTGACCTGCTGCGAGATCTTCAGACGGACGTAGTTGCCTTCGTTGATGTGCGGCGTGATGTTCAGGATCACGCCGACATCCTTGTATTCGTAGGTGTTGTAATTGACCAGAGTGGAGGTCGTCGTGGATTCCTGCCGCGTGATGTACGGCACGTTGGATCCGACGTTGATTTCCGCTTCTTCGTTGTCGAGCGTCAGAATCTGGGGCGTGGACAGAATCGACACGTCGGAATCGTTTTTGTAAGCCTGCACCATCGCGCCGATGGTCGGGAACAGGACGTCGCCGATCTTGATGCCCGCGCCGAGAATGCCCATGGAGAAGCCGCTGGGAAATCCCAGCACCGTTTTTCCGGCCGCGTCCAGCGTGGCGGTCAGGCCCGACAGCACGCCGGTGCCGGAGCTCACGAAGGCGGCCGACCCGCTGCCGGTCATGCCGTTCACCTGGCCGGTGTCCTTCACGCCGCTCCACTCCACGCCCAGCTTGAAGTCTTTCGTCGTGTTGACTTCCATGATCAGCGCTTCGATGTACACCATCGGCCGCGGCACGTCGAGCTGCCTGATGATGCTTTCCAGAATTTTGTAATCCTCGCGCTCCGCCATGATCACCAGCGTGTTGGTGGCCTTGTCCGGCACGATCTGGACGTTCTTGGAAACAACCGGCGCCGCCACCCGCGCCGCGCCCGGCGCCGCGCCGGCAGCGGCTCCGCCCGTTTCCTTGACGATGCTGTTCAGCACCTTGGCCAGATCCTCGGCGACGCTGTTTTGCAGGCGGTACACCTGGATGTTGGATTCGCCGCGCGGCACGTCCTTATCCATGAGCTCCGTGAGCTTGCGGATGTTTTCCGTATCCGACACGCTGGCGAAGATGATGAGCGAGTTGGTTCGCGGATCCGCCACGATCCGCACCGGCGTCAGGTTGGCCCGGCGCTGCTGAAACACGGTGGCGAGCGATTTGGCCACCTCCGAAGCGGAGGCGTTCTGGACAGGCAGATACGTGATCTGTTCGCCCGCTCCCTCCACGTCCAGCGCCTTCACGATTTCCAGCATCCGGCGGATGTTGGACAGGTAGTCGGTGACGATCAGCACGCCCGCCGGCGGATAGGACAGAACCGAACTGGTTTTGGGAATAATCGGATCGAGCACGCGTTTGACTTCATCGGGATTGGCCCGGTCGAGCGCGATGATCTGCGTGACCATCCGGTCTTCCGCCTCGGCGCCGTCCTTTTGGATCCGCGTCTCCAGGCTC
>DBPV01000049.1 GCA_002304995.1 Syntrophaceae bacterium UBA1411 | reverse complement strand
CCGGCGGTGCGACTTCGGCGCCGTTAACTTCGAAGGCAGCGGCTCAGCGCAGAAAAACGTCCTCAAGGAAGAATTTTACCGCACGTCCATTCTGATCTGCGGGAAGATTCCCTTCTGGTGGGTCGCCTTCGATCCGGCGGGGCCGGTGGATTATGAAGACGTTCTGAAGAGCAGCCGGCGCGGCGGATTTGAAGAATACGATTTGATCGACCTGGGCGACCTGGAGCTGATCGAATCCGGCGAGTACTTCGGCGCCGCCCTGTGGCAGCTCAACAAGTCGCTCACCCATCCGCTCAAGTCCATCATCAAAATGCTGCTTTTGAAGATGTTTCTGGAAGCGCCGCAGGATGAACTGCTGTGCCGCAGGTTCCGCGCCTTTGTTCTCGATTCCGCAGGCGACGCGGCGCCGCCCGATCCGGCCCTCTTTACGATGAACGAGGTTCTGCGCTACTTTGCCGTCCACGGACGGCAAGACCACTTCGCGTTCATCCGGAAATGCTTTTATCTGTGCTACGACCTGCAATGGATGTCCAGAAAGCAGACGCGCCGGGACGAGACGGCCGGCTTGGTTTTGAAGCGATACGGAATGGAGCGGCGCGACATTTTCAGCCTCAACGAATTTTCCTCCTGGGGGCTGGACCGGCACAGCGAATTCGGCGGCCTGATGTTCGAGTTCGTGACGGACATTTACCGCGACATTCTCCGGATCGAGCGGGGGCTGTCCCGGGATATCGGACCGGATGATCTCACCATCATCGGACGCAAAATCGCCTCGTCCCGGCAGGTGAAGGAAGGCAAGGTCCCCATTCTCCACCTGTCGTCGGACATCTTCAACCTGCCCGCTTTAACGTTTGGCTTCGAGGGCGGCCTCTGGAAGGTCTTTGCCGCGCACAATCCGCCGCTGCCGGTGATCGCGGACGAGGATGTGGTCTTTTGTCTCGCCTACGCGGCCTGGAACGGCATCTTCGACCCCCTGCAGATCCGGATGCAGCCCAATCCGACGTCGGTCACCGTTCAGGAAATCATCGATCTGGGAAGAACGATGCGGGATGTCTTCGGCGTCTACGACATTGCCCGCGTGCATTTCGGGAAGTTTCTCAACGAGGAGATCGTCAATAAAATGCTGGTTGTCCTCAGCGCGGAAGAGACGCGGGCTCAGACCGGCAAGGTCGATATCTGCGTGATGTACAAAAACAACTGGGAAGAAATTTTCGTGCGCCGCTTCCCGTCGGTTGAAAAAATGCATGCGTTTTTTACCGGGGACCGCCGGGTTTCCCGCCGTCTGGAGATGGTCTGCACGCTCCGGCGCCACGACAAATCCTACGACAAAATTCTGGGTCAGATGACGGATCGAATCGGCCGGATGATGCCGCCCGACTAATTGCGCCAGCCGAAATCCAGCACCATGTCCCTGGGAGCCTCCAGGTCGACGCCCGTGACAATGCTCGTCTTTTGCGCGGCGGGAACCTCAACGATCCAGACGAATCTTACCGCGTCCTTTTCCGAAGGCTCCGGCTTGTGCCGGTAAGTCAGCTTGATCCGCTCGTCGCGGGGCTGGGGAACCGGTTCCTCGATGCGCACCCTGGCGGCCGCTCGGCCGGTGTTTTTGGCTTCAATGAGCCATTGCCACTGCCGCGTCTGTTTGTTTTGAAAAAGCGCAGTTGTGCCGGTTTGGTCGGCGGCGACAAACGACGCCACCGTAATGAACGGACTTACGCCAAAATAAATGTCTGCCTCCGATCCGGCCAGGGCAAAGGTCCGCTTGCCGATCATGGCGCCGTCCAGCATAAAAGACGCCTGTCCGGACGGAATGTCTACCGGCGCGCGCAGCTGGACCTGGGCACGGAGAAAGGTCTGCGCGGAAAGGCTGGGGCGGGCCAGATAGAGGAATTGCGCGGGCCAGGCCTCGTCGCGGATCTTGAAACGCTGCCGGCTTCCGGCGGCCACGTTTTTCTTTCCCAGCGACCACAGCGAATAGCCGGCCCGGAGCGTTTCCACGGGCGCCGCCTGAACAAGGACGTCTTCATTGTCGAGGGCTTCGGAAGCGGCGAGCGCCGTCTTGGACGCCCGCGAAGGGCGGTAGGCCGCGGGTGTTCGAGGTTTGATGATCCAGGGCGGCCATTCCGGAGGAACGATGGTCCTGGGCGGCGCCAGCGTGGCCAGACGAATTTCGGCCTGTTTCCAGTCCTCGCCCGCGGATTGCCAGATTTCCGCTTCCCAGGAAAAAAGAATGCGATTGGAGGAAGGCTGCGCTTCCAAGCGGTAGAGAGGCTGCCAGCCGCAACCGCTAAGCGTGTAGCTGTAGCGCAGGAGGGCGTCGGGGCCGGCGGCGCCGGAGAGGCTGACCACCACTTCCCAGGCTTTGTCTTTTTTTCCGGTCGCCTGCTGGAGCTGATCCTGAAGATCCTTGATCTTCTTGTCGGCCGTTTCCAGATCCGCCTCCAGAGCGTTTTTGTCGGCAAGGATGCGGCGGCTGTTTTTCCCGATGGCCGCGGCCAGCTGATCGGCCTCGGCTACGTTTTTGGTTTTGGCCTTGGTCTGCGCCTGCCAGAACTGCAACTGCACGTCGAGCGCCTGGAGCCGGGCCTGAAGGTCTTTGCGTTCGGATTGTAATTTTTTCAGCCCCGCGCGGAGCCGGGCGATCCGCTCTTCATCCGTGCGGGTGACGGATTTGATCACGATATCCTCGATTTTCACCCGGGCCGGCGGCGCGGCGATAAGCGATTCCGGATCGGCCTGGGGAGGCAGGACAAGAGTCACCGGGTAAGGTCCTGCGCCCGCGCCGGGCGAACTGATTTTAACCGTTTCCACAATGCCGGCCGAAGCGGGAAAGAAGGTGACCTCCTGGACGGCGGCTTCCGATGAGCCAAGCGGCATTCCGACGGCGATAAAAAGCGGCAGCAGGAAAAGCCCTGCGAGATTCATTCTTCGGCGGCGCATGATTTGATCCTCCCTTCTACAGGTTAAGGTTTTTCTTGACGGTCCGCGCGATCGCGCGAACTTCGTTCATGATTTCATTTTCGTCGAGCGTCAGCAGACGGCGGTCTTCCATGACGACCCGTCCGTTGATGACGACGGTATCGACGTCCGCGCCGCCGGCCGCGTAAACCAGGTGCGAGTATGCGTTGTACAGCGGCGTCAGATGGGGTTTGTCAAGGCCGAGAAGAATGATGTCCGCCTTTTTGCCGACTTCCAGAGAGCCG
>DBPV01000046.1 GCA_002304995.1 Syntrophaceae bacterium UBA1411 | reverse complement strand
CGTCATCCTCGTATCGTCCTTTGCGTTTCGGCAGCGCGGACCGGAGGATTGCTCCTGCCCGCGCCGCCGGATTTTTTTCCATCGAATGCGCCCGGCCCTCCGGCCGGCGCATTTCTCATTTTATTTCTTTCCGGAGCGAAGCCGCATCTTTTCCACAGGCCCGCCACTCCGGCCCTCTTTATTTTTTCTTCCGTTCATTGTTTCCGGTGGATCCGGCCGCAACGCCTTCAGTCTTGCCCGCATCCTTTGCGGCGCCGCCTGCTTCGCTATCCGGCTTTTTTCCGGACCGCACGACGATCACGGCCACCACGATGATGAGCGCAATGACGGCAAACAAAATCAGTTCGGAATACAAACTGTTCATTTCTCAATATCCTTTCCGGGAATCTCCCCGCAAAATGTTCATGGACGCCCGGCGCCGGCTCTGCCCGGCGTTTTGTGACCCGCGGCTTCAAGCCGCCGGCAAACCGGAGCTTTACCATACGGAAACGGCAAAACGCGCGCAGGACAAACGGCGCTGTACAACTTTAAACAAGCGTTTGGTGCTGGAAAAGGATTGTCCAGGGAGGACCGCGTTGGGATTCGGCGGAAAGATAGACATCTTTCGGACTCGGATACGGCATGCGGATGCAGGCGTATGCAGAGACCGGAGGACTGTCGTCCGGAGAGACATGCGCAAAAACCATTCCCGGAAAGCCCGGCTTGATCCGGGAGGTGTTTCCCGCATCCAGAACGGCAGAGGCAGTGGAATTTTCAATGACCGGAATTTTTTCGAGGCTGCCGGCAATGCCGCGGGAGATGTCCGCGGCGCTCGAAGACAGAACGACGGCCAGAACAAGAAACAGGATTCTGAAATTGACGCCCGATCGAAAGGTCTTCATGCAATGCCGCCTGCCGGTTTCATACGGGCTCGCCTGTATCCCCTTTTTTTGATTTGCGCAAGTCCATTCTCGTATGCAGGGCGGCCCGGCCGGCATCATTCCCCCATTGCCTTGCGCCGGCGCTTTTGTTAAGGTGCCCATGATCCATTCATTCAGCGGGGAAGGGAGAAAAAAGATGGTTGTTCAATCCTGTGAAATATCCCACGTCGTCATGGGGGCGGATCTGAATCATCACGGCACGCTCTTTGCCGGCCAGGGCGCCAAGTGGTTCGTCGAAGCGGGTTTTATCGCCGCCGCCAATCTGACCCGGCCGGAAAACATCGTTTGCGTGAACATCCACGGCATGCAGTTTCGGCGGCCGGCGCCGGCCGGAACCGTCATCCGCTTTGTCAGCCGGATCGTGCTTACCGGCAACACGCGCCTCGTCTGTTTCGTGAGGGCCGTCATCAGCAGGACCGAAGAGCTGCTCGTGGAAGGGTTTCTGACGTTTGTCCATGTCGATCATGACGGGCGTCCCCTGCCCCACGGCATCACCATCGAAGCCGTCACACCCGAAGACCTGCTTCTCCAGGAGCAGGCAAAAGCCCTGTAGCGACGCATCCGCTGCCGATTCCCGCAAGTGCGTCCAATCGGGGCCGGCTTGACTTGCCCCGGCAAGGGGCCTATACTGCCTTTCGATGAAAGAGGCTTTCATCGAATAAAACAAAAGCGGAGGTACCATGAATTCCAACATCGATTATTCGCAACGCATCAAAAAAATACAGGAACAAATGAAAAAATCCGATCTCGATCTTTTCGTGGGCACGCGAACGGTCAGTCTGAGCTACGTCGCCGGGGCCTTTGTTCCCTGGAGAAGCGCAGTGATCATAACGAAAGACGGACAGGCCGGTTTGATTTCCATGCTGCTCGACTGCGAGCGCCTCAAAAACGAGTCCTGGTTGGACGCCATCACGCCTTACGCTCCCCTGCCCGGAATGGACCTGCTGGACCTGATCGTCCACTTCGTCAAGCAGAACAAGGCGGAAAAAGCGCGCATCGGCGTGGAGCTCGGCCATTCCCCCCGCGGCAACACAGGCTACCTTTTTGCAACGGAATACGAGTTTCTGAAAAACGCCCTGCCGCAGGCGACGTTCGTCAACGCCGTCCAGGCGGTCGACCTGGCCTGCTACATCAAGGAGCCGGGTGAAATCAAGCTGCTGCGCCAGGCCGCCGCCATCGCGGATTCCGGAATGAAGTGCGTCCGCGACGCCCTGGACATCGGCATGATGGAAACACAAATCGCCGGCATCGGCGAAATGGAACTGCGGCGCCTCGGCAGCGAATACCACTGGGCCGTCACCGGATCGTCGGAGGTGGCCACCGGTTACCGGGCGACTTACGCCATGAACGGAACGACGCAGCCCACGCAGAAAATGGTGCAGGCGGGCGAAAACATCATCGTCGATTTGCACCCGCTCTACCAGCTCTATCCTTCGGACCTGGCCCACAACTTCATTTTGGGGAAACCGTCGTCCGAACAGCAGAAGCTGGCCGACGCTTATCTCAAGACGGCGGAAACGATCGTCCGCCATTTCAAGGCCGGCAATAAAATCGGCGATATTACCAAAACGGTGATGGATACCGTAACCGAACTGGGCTACGCCCAGTACACCATCCCCTCTTTCGGCCACGGCCTGGGCGTGTTCGGCCATGAATGGTATCCCGCCGTCGTCAACAACGAGGAATTCCGCGACGTGGTCCTCGAGGAAAACGTCGTTGAAGTGGCGTTTCTGGCCATGACCGTTCCCGGCGTCTGCGGCATGCGGCTGGAATGCCCGGTGCTGGTCACGAAGGACGGCGGAGAAATGCTGTGCAAAACGCCGCTGGCGCTGACGGTGCTGGATATTTAATCCCTGCGGAGGCGAGTGCGCCGGCAATCCGGAACAAACGGGGCAACGGGACAATCCCGGCGCCCCGTTTTTTGTCCGCCTCTTGTTTATTGACTTATCGGCCAACCTTCCTTATTCTGAGATCAAAACGCCGGCGCGCCAAACGCAGCCCGGCGTCCGTCGTTACCGGAACCCATTGTCCAACCCGAACCTTTACCTGCCGGAAAGGCAACATCATGAAAGAAAAGCTGCTCGACCTGCTGATCTGCCCGGCCTGCCTGCCCGCTGAAAACCGCCTGACGGCCCGGATCGACGAAGAGCGTCGAAACGACATCCTCACGGGACGTCTGGCCTGTCCGGCCTGCGGACGGCAATACCCGATTGAGGACGGCATCGCCGCGCTCAGCGTAGCGCCGTCCGACGCTGCGGGCAATAAGTACGAAACGCCGCCGGTTGTCTCTTCCTATCTGTGGAGCCACTACGGCGATTGCATGGCCGATGAAAAGGCTTCCGACGCATACGCGCGCTGGGCCAAGCTGATGCCTCCCCACGCGGGGCTTGCTCTCGACGCGGGCTGCGCCGTGGGGCGTTTTGCCTTCGAAATGACGGCCAAATGCGATTTTGCGGTCGGCCTGGACACTTCCCGGGCCTTCATACGCGAAGCGCGGCATCTCATGCAGCAGCGCCGCGCGACGATTGCCCTCAAGGAAGAAGGCTATTTGACGCGCCGGGCACAGCTGGCGTTGCCCGGCGCCTGGGACAGCGCACGGGTGGAGTTTCTCGTGGCCGACGCGCTTCATCTGCCCTTTGCGGCGGATACCATCGCCTCTTTTGCGTCACTCAATCTGTTGGACAAAGTTCCTCTGCCGCTCAAACATCTCCGGGAGATGAACCGCGTGACCCGGCGGCAGGGCGCCGCGTTTCTGCTTTCCGATCCTTATTCCTGGTCGGAAGACGCGGCCCGGGAGGAGGACTGGCTGGGCGGGCAGCGTTCGGGGCCTTACACGCAAAAAGGCCGCGACCATATCCGCCGGTTGCTGGAAGGTAAAGGCCGGATTTTGCAGCCGGCGTGGGCCTGTGAAGAAGAAGGGCATGTCTGGTGGACTCTCCGGACGCACGCCAACCATTACGAATCCATTCGCAGCTGTTACATCCGGGCGCGGCGCTGATAACCGCCCGGCCCCGAGGAGAACGCCGATGAAAACACATACGATCTGCCGCCTGTGTTCGGCCTGCTGCCCGGTCGAGGTGGAAACGGAAAACGGCAAGTGGGTCAAAGCGGTCCGCAAATACCGTTTTCCCGACGAGCCGCATCTGCGCTGCCCCAAACTCGAAAAAGCCGCCGATATTCTTTACGCGCCCGACCGGCTCACCCGTCCGCTCATCAAAAAGCCCGACGGCGCCTTCCGCGAGGCTTCCTGGGACGAGGCGCTGGACACCGTCGCCCGGCAGTTTCTCCGGTGCAAAAAGGAATACGGCGCGCAGTCGGTGGCGTGGCTGCGCGGAATGGCGGCCGACTGGGGCGCTCCCTGGGACTACGCCAACCGGCTGATGAACGCGTTCGGCTCGCCCAACTGCATCGGCAACGGGTCGGTGTGCTTTGTCGGCCGCGATCTGGCGCACACCACCGTGTACGGCACGATGACCCTGCCCGACACGGCCAACGCCCGGTGCATACTGATCTGGGGGAAAAACGATCTCGACAGCGCGCCCGGCGCGGCCGAAAACATTCTGCACGCGAGACGAAACGGCGCGAAACTGATTGTCGTCGATCCCGTGAAAACGCCTTTTGCCGAAATGGCCGACATCTGGCTGCAAATCAAGCCGGCGCACGACGGCCTTCTGGCAATGGCGATGATTGCCGAAATCATCGCGCAGGATCTCTGCGATACGGCATTCGTAGACCGCTGGACCGTCGGATTCGACGACCTCAGGGCCGTCGCCCGGCATTACAGCGCCGAGAGCGCCGCTTTGGAGCTGGGGCTTCCTCCCGAGAGGGTGCGCGAGGCGGCCAGGCTTTACGCGACGCTGCGGCCCGCCTGCATCGTGGACGGAAACGGCCTGGATATGCAGGTGCAGTCCTTTGAAGCCACACGGGCCGTGGCGATGCTGCGCGCGCTGACCGGCAATCTGGATATCCCCGGCGGCGACATCCTGCCGCAGAAAGTTCCCAGCCGCAACATGCAGCTTTTGGAACGCCTGCCGGCCGAAGTAAAACCCGTCACCGCCGATTACGCGCTGTTCAACACCTATCACGCCACCTGGGGGCGGCAGGTGCAGTCGTGCGTGATCGACGCGATTCTGGAGGAAAAGCCTTATCCGGTCAAAACGCTGCTCGTTCAATCCGGCAATCCGCTGGTGACGTTCATGGACGCCCGGCGCGTGCGAAAAGCCCTGGAGAAACTGGAATTTCTCGCCGTGATCGACCTGTTTCTCACGCAGACAGCCCGGATGGCGGATGTCGTCTTGCCCGCCGGAAGTTCGTTTGAGCACACGCAGCTCAACCGCGCCTTTATCCGGTCGAGCCCCGTCCGGCTGCAGCAGCAGGTCATCCCTGCCGTGGGCGAAAGCCGCCCCAACTGGCAGATTGTCTTCGACCTGGCGCGGCGCATCGGCCTTGAAAAAGAATTTCCGTGGCAAACGGCCGAAGAAGCCATCGACGAGCAGCTGGCGCCCGCGGGCATCACCTGCGCCATGCTGCGCGACGCGCCCGACGGCATTCTGGCCGAACCGATCCGCTGCCGCAAATACGAAGAGGGCGGATTTGCCACGGCTTCCGGTAAAATCGAATTTTTCTCCGCGCCGCTTCAGGCGCACGGCCACGATCCCGTGCCGTATTTCAGCGGGCCGCCGGATGGTGCGATCAGCTTTTCCGATCAAAAGGAACGCTACCCGCTGATCGGCATCAGCGGCGCGCGCAGCAACCGTCTGGTCAACTCGCAGTTTGCCCGCATCGCCGCGCTGGGACAAAATGAAAGCGGCTGCGCCGTCGACGTCCACCCGCAGGACGCCGGAAAATACGGCATCGCGCCGGGCGACCGGGTGCGCATCGAAACGCCGAAAGGCGCCGTCTGCATGACGGCAAAAATATCGGAGGTCATCGCGCCGGGCGTCATCCGCATTGCCTGGGGCTGGGGTGAGGTTTCCGCCGACTACAATTTCAATGTCCTCACGGACGACGCCCGGCGCAATCCCGTCACGGGGGCGCCGTCGGGGCGCGCTTTCAGGTGCCGGCTCAAAAAAATCGGGGCGGAGCGACCGGGTGGAAAATAACAGCCGTCTTGCAACCGGCGACGGCAAACGTGGGGAGGAATGCATATGGAACAGGCATGGCAGGATGTCTTCGACAGATTCATGTACGGCATTTATCTGATCACGATCGCGGATGCGGAAGGCTACAACGGCATGATCGCTTCGTGGGTGACCCAGTGTTCTCACGAACCACCGCGGGTGGCCCTCGCGATCCGGAAAAACCGGCTTTCTCACGGGCAGATTCTGAAAACGAAGAAATTCTGCCTCAACGTCCTGCCCAGAGAAAACGCCAAAACGATCGGAAACTTCAAGATCCCGGACTGGCAAAACAAATTTCGCGGCGCCCGGTATACCCTGTCGCCCGGCGGCCTGCCCGTTCTGGACGACTGCATCGGTTATCTGGACTGCAGGCTGGGCCAAACCGTTGACGCGGGCGACCACACCCTCTTTATCGGGCAGATTGTTGCGGGAGGAATGAAAAACCCCGG
>DBPV01000115.1 GCA_002304995.1 Syntrophaceae bacterium UBA1411 | reverse complement strand
TGACCACCCCCGCCACTTCGTGGCACCCCCGCCGGCGGGGGAGATAAGGAGGTTGGAGGTATGAAGAAAGCCCAGGATACCTTATGCCGTTACAATAAATCGCTGCAACCGTTTGCCAACAAACTTCGCAAGGAAATGACCAAAGCGGAAGCATGTTTATGGAAATATGTTCTGCGCGCCGGCCAAATGAAAGGTTATTCTTTCCGAAGACAGAGGCCGGTATTAAAGTACATAGCCGATTTTATGTGCAAGGAAATTCAGCTGGTTATAGAGGTTGACGGCATTACGCATGATACAAAACAAGCGCAGGACCGACGCAAGACAGAGGAACTTGAGCGGGCTGGCTTTCTTGTTTTCCGCTTTACCGATGAGGAAGTGCTGGCCAATATCGGAGGGGTTGCAAGCAAATTGAACAGACTGTCCGGGAGATCGAACGAAGTTCTGTTCTTTCGCGGCGTGTGCCGAACTGAACCACCCCCGCCACTTCGCGGCACCCCCGCCGGCGGGGGAGAANNAGTAGTCTCCTCAAAAAAAGGGCAAGGGTGTGTCCCCCTCATGGAGGGGGTAGGGGGAGGTTGGAGGTTTGGCCGCCTTCGTCACTTCGTGGCACTCCCGCGAGCGGGAGATATAAATTTAATAAATGGAGCGGATGGATTATGCAGCCAGTTTATGATGTGTTCAAATCGTTTGTCGATCCGGCCTTTTGGGTCTTTGCGCTTCTCTTCATTTCGCTGATTTTTTGTTTTGCTTCCAGCAAGAAAAAAACAGGCGTCCTGTTTCTGCTCCTTGCGCTCGTCGTGTTTTACGGATTGAGCATCGAGCCCGTGTCCCGATACCTGAGCTACCGGCTGGAGAAAGATTACATCAAACCCCTCCCGGCGGCAGATCAGACGCCGCTCGATGTCATTGTCGTCTTGGGCGGGGGCGCCTATGACATTCACGCTTTAAATCAGTCATTCCCCGGCGAATCAACTATTACGAGATTGGTTTACGCCGTGGAGATGTTTCACCGCTACAACCCGAAATATCTGATTTGTTCCGGGACGGGAAGGGAAAACACTTCCATCGCGGCATTGATGGCCAAGATGGCCGAAGATCTGGGCGTACCGAAAGAAAAGATCCGCATCGAAGACAAATCAAGAAACACTTACGAGCATGGAGTGGAGTTCAATAAGCTGTTTGCCGATAAGAATCTGCGGATCGGTCTGGTGACTTCCGCTTGCCACCTGAAGCGGAGCGAGGCGGTGTTTCGCAAGTATTTCAAAAATGTCACGCCCCTGCCGGCGGGCTATCTTTACTTTTCGCCTTCCGGCACGGCTGCCGTCCGTTATGTGCCGCAGTCGCAGTGGCTTTTAAACAACAGCCTGATTTTCAGAGAGCACATCGGCCGCCTCTGGTACGGCATCAAAGACATTTAATAAAAAAGAAAGGTCCGCAACGCGCGGCATTTCAATTTCCCGCAAAATGATGTATAAATAACTGGTCTTGCGAATAGTCCTTTTAAATGTGAACCCTGCGTAGGAACTGCATATGAAGTTTTCGGAATTAAGAGAATTTGACGTCTTCACGACAAGATATCCGCAGCTTAAAAATCCCAAATTTTATTTCATCCTTCTGGTAGATATCTTCCTGTTTATTGTGGCGCTCAATGCCGCCTACCTTTTTCGCTTCGAATTCAACTTCAACTATATCGACATCGACCAGGTCATTGAGCTCCTGCTNNTACACCGGCCTGCGCGATTTCTGGCTGTTGTGCCGGGCCTGCCTTTTTTCGACGGCCCTCATTTTGCTGATCATACTGGTCATCAAAGGGTTTGAGGGCTATTCCCGCAGTGTATTTGTCATCGACTGTTTTATGACCTTGATGCTGACCGGCGGCTTGCGGCTCTCCATTCGCACGTTGTTTACTTTCGTCAGCAAACCGCAGAACAACCTTGATGAAATGATACGGATTCCCACAAAAGTTCTGATCATCGGAGCGGGGCAGGCCGGCGAGAAAATTCTGCGGGAGATGATGGACAACTACAATCTCCATTACAATGTCGCGGGTTTCATCGACGATGATCCTCAGAAACAGGGTCGGACAATTCACGGCGTGCGTGTTCTGGGAATGATCGATCACCTGCCGGCCGTCATTCAAAAGGAAAAAATTCAGCAGATCCTGATTGCGGTTCCATCCGCCACGGGAGAAGAGATCCGGCGAATGGTGGAAATTTGTCAGAAAACCGGCATTTCGTATAAAATTCTGCCCGGCATCGGGGATTTGATCGACGGCCGGGTCAGCGTGAAATTTCTCCGGGACATCAGTTATGAAGACTTGCTGGGCCGCTCGCCGGTTCAACTGGACATCAAAGGCATCCGGGACTATCTGGACGGAAAAACCATCCTGGTGACGGGCTGCGGCGGGTCCATCGGCTCCGAGCTGTGCCGCCAGATCGTCAAGTACCAGCCCCGCCATCTCATCCTGCTGGATTCGAGCGAAGAAAATCTGTTCAAAATTCAGATGGAAATGCAAAACGAACAGTACCACCGCGAATGTCCGGCCATTCTGGGCCGCGTGCAAAATGAATCCCTGATGGAGGCGGTTTTCAGCACTTACAAGCCGGAGGTTGTTTTTCATGCGGCGGCCTACAAACATGTGCCCATGATGGAGAAAAATCCCTGGCAGGCTGTTTACAACAATATCGTCGGGAGCCGCGTGGTCATGGAAACGGCCCTCCGGCACAAGGTGGAGCGGTTTGTGGTGGTTTCGACCGACAAGGCCGTGCGTCCGACCAATGTCATGGGCACGAGCAAGCGGGTGACGGAGTTGATCATGCAATGCCTCCAGGGGAACGGCACACGGTTTATGGCTGTCCGTTTCGGCAACGTGGTCGGGTCATCCGGTTCCGTGATTCCTTTCTTCCGCCGGCAGATCGAACAGGGCGGGCCGGTGACTGTCACGCATCCGGAGGTCAACCGCTTTTTCATGACCATTCCCGAAGCGTCGCAAATGATCCTGCAGGCGGGAACGATGGGCGAGGGAGGAGAGATTTTCATTCTGAAAATGGGGACGCCCGTCAAAATTCTCGACATGGCGCGCGACTTGATCCGCCTTTCAGGAAAAGAACCGGACGTGGACATTAAAATCATTTTCACCGGGTTGCGGGACGGGGAAAAGCTTTACGAAGAGCTGATCACCGTTGGCGAAGACATTCTGCCCACCGGTCATGAAAAAGTCATGGTTTTGCGCTCCGGCACCTGTTTCAACGGCTTTTCCGATCCACTGGAGGGCAAAAAACATCTCTACCGTGAAATCGACGAACTGGTCAAACTCGCCGCGCGCTACGACAGCGGAGGCATCAAAAGAAAGCTTAAGGAAATTGTCCCTGAATACACTCCACTGGAAAGCAAGAGCATCCTGTGAATTGAAAATAAGGAGGAAGTTATTAGTGAAGCACATGTTGATTACCGGCGGCTGCGGATTTATCGGTTCCAATTTTGTCCGCCACACGCTGGAGCATTATAAGGAATATCGCCTGATCAATCTGGACAAACTGACTTATGCCGGCAATCCCGGCAATTTAACGGATATTGAAAATTCTCCCCGTTACCGTTTTGTGAAGGGCGACATTGGCGATGCCGACCTGGTGCAAAAGATTTTTGCCGAAGAAAAGATCGACACGGTTGTTCATTTCGCCGCCGAATCGCACGTGGACCGCAGCATCACGGGTCCCGCCGAATTTATCCGGACCAACATCCTGGGCACATTCACCCTGCTCGAAGCGGCGCGGGAAGCCTGGTTGAAAAACGGAGATTCCGCCGGCAAGGAATACCGATTTTTGCATGTGAGCACCGATGAAGTATACGGTTCGCTTGGCGAAACCGGCGCCTTTCAGGAAACCACGGCCTACGATCCCCGGTCGCCTTACTCGGCCAGCAAAGCCTCGTCCGACCACCTGGTGAGCGCCTACTTTCATACCTACGGCCTGCCGACACTGATCACCAACTGTTCCAACAACTACGGCCCCTACCAGTTTCCGGAAAAGCTCATTCCCCTGGTCATCAACAACGCCCTTCAGGGGAAGGCCCTGCCGGTATACGGCGACGGGAAAAACGTCCGCGACTGGCTTTACGTGATCGACCACTGCGAGGCGATTCTCACTGTGCTGCACAAGGGAAAAACCGGCGAAACCTACAACATCGGCGGCAACAGCGAAAAGCAGAATATCGAGATCGTTTCCACCATCTGCGATATTCTGGATGAGAAGGTGGGCCTCCTGCCCGGCGAAAAAGCCAGGCGGTCACTCGTGACCTATGTCAAAGACCGCGCCGGCCACGACCGCCGCTACGCCATCGACGCCACCAAAATCCGCACCGAACTCGGCTGGACGCCTCAGGTAAATTTCGCCGACGGCATGCGGAAAACCGTGGAATGGTACCTGGACCATCAAGCCTGGATCGCNNNTCATAGCTCGTAGTTCATAGCTCATAGGGAATTGTAATGGAAGATGATTCTAATTTTGGATATGAGAAACTTCTTGTCTGGCAACGGGCTATCGAGTGGGCATGTAAAATTATTAATATCTCAGAGGCATTAAAAACAGACCGCAAGCATTACAGGTTAATTGAGCAGCTTGAGTCGGCATGTACATCAGTGGTAATGAATATCGCCGAAGGAAAAGGCAGATACTCAAAGAAGGAATTCGTGCAATTCCTCTTTATCGCACGCGGATCACTATATGAAACGGTCACTCTTCTGGAAATATTCCACAGGCAGGAGTGGATAGAATCAATATTGTTCAGAAAGCTAAAGGCTGATGCAACAGAAATGGCTAAAATGTTAAACGGCCTGATAGCCTCTGTCAAATCTTCGAAAGAATGACGAGCTACGAGCCATGAGCTACGAACTATTCTCTTAGGAGCTATGAGCTATGAACTATTCCGGTATTAAAAAAGGTATCATTTTGGCAGGCGGTGCAGGGAGCCGGCTTTATCCGCTGACGCTGGTGGCAAGCAAGCAACTGCAGCCGGTGTACGACAAACCCATGATTTACTATCCCTTGGCCACGCTCATGACGGCGGGCATCCGCGACATTCTCGTCATTTCCACGCCGCAGGACACGCCCCGCTTTGAAGCCCTGCTGGGCGACGGCAGCCGCTGGGGGATCAAACTTTCCTATAAAGTGCAGCCCGAACCCAAGGGGATCGCACAGGCGTTTCTGGTTGGCGAAGAGTTTATCGCCGGCGAATCCGCATG
>DBPV01000053.1 GCA_002304995.1 Syntrophaceae bacterium UBA1411 | reverse complement strand
GTTGATGGTTTCCACCATGTGTACCGGAATGCGGATGGTCCGCGCCTGGTCGGCAATGGCCCGGGTAATGGCCTGGCGAATCCACCAGGTGGCATAGGTGGAAAACTTGTAGCCCCGCTGATATTCGAATTTATCGACGGCCTTCATGAGCCCGATGTTGCCTTCCTGAATCAGGTCCAGAAACTGAAGGCCGCGGTTGGTGTACTTCTTGGCGATGCTGACGACCAGCCGCAGATTGGCTTCGACCAGTTTGCGCTTGGCGACCTCGGCCTTGGCTTCGCCGTCCTCGATGGATTCGACCACATGCTTGAGCGTCGCCGTCGGAATGCCCACTTCCTTCGCGATCTGCTTGATGCGTTTCTGCGCCTCCGTCACCGCGTCGTGGCTCCGGTGGAGCCATTCGACCGAAACCTTGGCTTCCTTGGCCGCCTGCTTTTCATCCTGTTTGGATTTGCGCATTTTGGACCAGGCTTTTTCCATCTGGGTCAGCGTCAGGCCGGATTCTTTCTTGAACTGGTTGATCACCCGCTCGGATTTTTCGATTTCGTCCTTGAAGAATCTCAGCCGGTCGATGAAGCGGTGCATCTGCTTCTTGCTGAAACGGATTTTCCGGCACAGCGTGATGATGTTTTTCGTGTTTTTTTCCAGCTCCGCCGTCAGCGTCTCCCGCTGCTTGGGCTTCATCGTCTTGGATTTGAGCTTTTCCCGCAGCACTTCATTGCGCTCATGAAACAGACGGATGCGCGCGACCAGCCGCAGCACGCGCTCCTTGTGCTCGTCCTCCTCCATGAATCCTTCTTCGTCTTCAATGTTGTCCACCACGTTTTTAACGCGGAGCTCACCGGACACCAGCTTCTCGCCGATGCGGAGAACCTCGGCGACGGATACGGTCAGGCTGAAAATCGCCCACATGGTCTCCCGGGCGCCTTCTTCGATTTTCTTGGCGATTTCAACCTCGCCCTCGCGACTCAAAAGCGAAACGAGGCCCATTTCGCGCAGGTACATTTTTACCGGATCGCCCGTCTTGCCGGCGCTGGGCACGAGCGACAGGACGTCGGGAAACTTCGAGGGCAAAACGTCCTCCACCGGCTTTTTCACCACCAGTTTTTCGCCCTGCTCGGTATCGATGATATCGATATTTTTCTCTCCGAACAGCATGATGATGTCATCGATCTGGTCGGATGAATTGACGTCGGGCGGCAGCATGTCATTGACGTCATCGTAGGTTAAGAATCCTTTTTCCTCCCCCAGCGACAGCAGTTTCTTAAATTCATCGGATTGTATTTCCTTGGCCATCTGGCTTCCCCCACATTTCGTTATTGGTTAGCGTAACGCTTGTTCTTCTTTCATTAAATCCTGTTTCCGGCAGGTCAGCTCCACGATGCGTTTGTCGTCGCCCTGTTCCTGTGCCTGCCGCAACTGCAGCTGTACGAGCCGCTTTTGTTCCTTATACCATTTTTCGCGGATTCTCCGGATGTTGTCGGCAAAATTCCGGTCCACCCGGTCCTCGTCGGTCGGCGGCGCCTCCATGCTCAATTTATAAAGCGCTTCCTTGAGCGGCTTGTCCCCGTCCGATGACAAGATGACATCGATATCCACATACCCCAGCAGCTTGTAAGCCTCCACAATTTTTTCACCCAGCGCCTTAAGCGCCGATTCCATGAACAGCTCGAGTATCTTTTCTTCCCCGATCTGCGCCGTTTTCTGCGGATATTCCAGCATCAGACGGATGAGGTTCATCTCCAGCGGATTGAGATTCACCCGGACGGGCCCCGCCGCTGCGGTCTTCGGCCGGCTGTGTGTTTCCTTTCCATGAATCTCGCGCTTCAGAATCGCCTGATCAATGCCGAGTTTTTCCGCGATCCCTTTTACGAAGAGATTTTTTTCAATCACGGAGCCGACTTTACCTACAAATTCAACAGCAGTTTTCGCCAGATCAAGCTTCTCTTCGATGGTTTTCCCCTCGCCGAGCACGCAATCAATATAGTAATCGCTGATGGCCGGCGCAACGGCAATCCGTTCCTCGAGTTTTTCCCTTCCGAAATTTTTTATAAAATCATCCGGATCGTATCCCTCGGGCAGCACGAGCGCCCGGGCATGCATGTTGGCCCCCAGGAAAAGCTCGAGGGAGCGGTCCAGCGCCTTGCGGCCGGCCGCGTCCGGATCGAACAGCGCCACGACATTCTGCGTATAGCGGCGCAAAAGGTCCAGGTGGTCCCGCGTGAGCGCCGTGCCCAGCGTCGCGACGACATTGCGGACACCCGCGTTCCACAGGGAGATCGCGTCAAAATATCCCTCGACGATCAGACAGAAGCCCCTCTCGCGGATAGCCTCCCTGGCCTTGCCGAGTCCGTATAAATTCCTGCCTTTGACATAGACGGGCGATTCCGGAGAGTTGAGATACTTCGGCTCGCCTTCCCCCAGAATCCTGCCACCGAAAGCGATCACTTCGCCGAAAATATTTTCAATCGGGAAAATCAGCCGGCCGCGAAAGCGGTCGTAGTAGCTCCCCTCCTTGCCGGCAATCACCAGTCCGGCCTGTTCCGCCAGTTTGAGCGACAGTCCGCCCGCATCGATGACATCCGTCAACGAGCGCCAGACGTCCGGCACATACCCGAGGCGGAACTCCCGGACCGTTTCCTCGGTCACCGCCCTTTTTTGCAGATAGTCGCGGGCGATTTTGCCGGCCGGCGAAGACAACTGGCGCGCAAAGTGCTGCGCGGCCCTTAAATTGAGCTGTACGATCTCGTTATGCAGGGAGTCTTTTCCGGCGCCGTCCTTGCCGAAGGTCCGCGCCGGCAGCAGAACTCCCGTTTTCTCCGCCAGAGCTTTGATGGCTTCGGAAAAGCTCTTGTTGGCGATCTTCATCAGGAGCGTGATGGCGTTGCCCCCCTCGCCGCAGCCGAAACAGTAAAACATCTGTTTTTCGCGGTTGACGGTGAAGGAGGGAGTTTTTTCCTGATGAAAAGGGCAAAGGCCCACGTAATTCCGGCCCGCCTTTCTCAGCGTCAGGTATTCCGAGGCAAGCTCGACAATGTCCACCCTGCTTTTAATCTCTTCAATCTTGCTGTCGTCAAAACGCACGAATGATCGCCTTGCCCGTTTTATTCGGTCGGTTCGGTTTTTTCCGAACCGGTCTACTGAGAAAGAAGCGCTTTCACTTTTTCTCCGGCCGCTTTTCCATCCGCCTTGCCGGTGATCTGCGGCATCAGCACTTTCATGACCTTGCCCATGTCTTTTCCGGATGTGGCGCCGAGGTCGGCGATAATTTTTCTGATGAGCGCTTCCACGTCGTCGTCGGACATCTGCTGCGGCAGAAATTCCTGCAGAATCTTCAGTTCTGCTTCCTCTTTTTCCACCAGGTCCTGGCGGCCGCCCTTGGCGAACTGCTCGATGGAATCTTTCCTCTGCTTCACCAGCCCGGACAGAATCTGCATGGTCTCCGTCTCGTGAAGCGGCCGCATCAGGTCGATTTCCTTATTGTGCAGCGCGGTTTTCAGCATCCGGATGGCGGACAGGCGGATTTTGTCTTTGGCCTTGGCCGCCGCCACCATTTGTTCGTTCACTTTTGCGTTTACGTCCATTTTTCTACCTCTGTTTATCCCAACTGATCTTCCAGTTTTCTGCCGCCCAGGAGGTGCATGTGCAGGTGAAACACGACCTGCCCTCCGTCGGCGTTGCAGTTGACAACCGTCCGGAATCCCCCGGCGGCTACATTTTTAATTCTGGCGACGTCCTGGGCGGCCGCGATGAGGCGGCCGACCGTCGCGTCCTTGGCATCGACATCCAGAAGCGTCGCCACGTGCGTTTTGGGAATGATCACCACATGCACGGGCGCCATCGGATGGATGTCGTCAAAAGCCAGCACGGCGTCGTCTTCGTATACCTTTGCACACGGAATTTCACCGCGGATGATTTTACAGAAAATGCAATCGGTCATCGTTTTTCCTCCTGCTGAGATGGAATTTGCCGGGTTTTGGCAATGGCGTCTTCAAGAGCGATCGCACCGGTGTACAGAGCGCGGCCGACGATGACGCCGAAGAAAGAGCAGTCGCGCACGGCAAGGAGCGCGTCAATGTCCGCCAGGCTCGCCACGCCGCCGGAAGCAATGACCGGAATGGACACGGACTTCGCCAGCGCCCGCGTCTGCTCGACATTGACGCCCGTTTCCATGCCGTCGCGCTGAATATCGGTGTAAACGATCGCCTGGATGCCGCAGTTTTCGTAGCGTCTGGCCAGTTCCCCGGCGTTTTGGGCGGTGTGCTCCGTCCAGCCCCGCACGGCAACCCGGCCGCCCAGCGCATCGATGCCCAGAATAATTTTTCCGGCATGTCTGCGGGCGGCCGCTTTAACAAAGTCTTCATCCTGAATGGCCGCCGTACCCAGAATGACGCTGGCCACGCCGTTTTCCAGATAATAATCGATGGTCTCCATCGTCCGGATGCCGCCGCCGACTTCGACCGGCACGGTCACGGACCGGGCGATCTCGAGAATCACCGGACCGTTTTTCGGCAAGCCGGCCACCGATCCGTCCAGATCGACGAGGTGAATCCGCTGGGCGCCTTTTTGCGCCCAGAGGCGGGCCATGTCCGCCGGCTGATCCGCATAAACCGTCACCCGGTCGAAATCGCCCTGCGCCAGACGGACGCACTGGCCGTTTTTAATATCCACCGCCGGAATGATGATCACCGTCAAACTCCTTTATGAAATCCGTTCGGGAGCAGCGATCCCCGATCGCCGCCCTCATGCTGAAAAAAAGTCAAGGCTGAAATCCGGAAAATGTCTTGAAAACATCGTCAATGCCCAGCCGCGTCAGTTCGCGCGCCGTCACCCATTTTGCGCCGCCCCGGAAAAAGGATGACGCCTGCAGGACATCTTCCATCAGCGACTTCTGCGTCTGATCGAAAATGCCGCGCCAGAGGCTCCGGCCGTCCTGAACCGAGATCAGGTGAATTTCAAAGGCGACGGAAGCGGGGTGTTCCGCCGAATAGTCGTAGCCCACCCGCTCGACGTACCGGTAAACGAATCCGACGGCAAGAACATCCGCCTGCACTTCCCGGCCGACCTCCTGAATCACCTGCGACAGGGACTGTTTGAAACGG
>DBPV01000022.1:107548-107722 GCA_002304995.1 Syntrophaceae bacterium UBA1411 | reverse complement strand
GCCCAGCCGCCAAAATCAATGATTTTAGCCCCCAGGGCAGCATGTTTTTCGTGTAAAGGGGTTTTTTTCATGAATAATATTCAATTCCTGAATAGAAATGATCTATTTAAAAAGCTTGTCAATCAGCGCCTGCTTGTTTTTCGGGTAATAAAGATTGCCCTCATAATCCACGAT
>DBPV01000022.1:0-107456 GCA_002304995.1 Syntrophaceae bacterium UBA1411 | reverse complement strand
CCGCGCGCCTGGGTGATGCGGGGATTCACCAGCACATCGTAGTCATCCAGACTCATCTTTTTCTTCTTGTTTTCCACGGTTTTATTCCGGAATATGATCACCCTTTTGTTGATGCCGATTTGCGGTGCCGCAAGCCCGGACGCATCATCGCGGCAGGTGAATGAGTCCACCAGCGCCTGGATTTCCTGTTTCGCTTCTTTATCCAGCGGTGTTTTGAATTCAGTTGATTTTTTTCTCAGAACCGAGGTGTCAGCTTCGTTGACACCTTCATCATTCCAAAGGGTTAAGACTCTTTTGGGGGCCATGTTGTTCACCGGTTTGCCAAATTTTCTCTGGCCTATAACATCTATCGATTCTTATTTCAAGCAAACGAAGCTTGCATATTGGCTTCATCTTTTGTTAAACAGTAAAACATTTATTCTATGATGAAGAAAGATTATGGATTGAGCTGTGATTAATCAAATAGTTACCCTGGCCTCAAAGCGTCAGTTTGCCCGTGCATTGAAATTTGAAGGCGGGGCCATTCCGGATTTACCCCCCTGTGATGATGCTGTGTCGCGGCTGCTTTACCTTCACATCCCCTTCTGCGAGGAACTTTGCGAGTATTGTTCCTTTCACCGTGTTCGCCTGGATGAAAACCTGNNCGTGCATTGAAATTTGAAGGCGGAGCCATTCCGGATTTACCCCCGTGTGATGATGATGTTTCGCGGTTGCTTTATATTCACATCCCTTTCTGCGAGGAACTTTGCCCGTACTGCTCCTTACACCGGGTCCGCCTGGATGAAGACCTGGCCATCAAATATCATGCCGCCCTGCGGCGTGAAATGGCCCTGTACCGGCAAAAAGGCTACCGTTTTTCAGGAATTTATGTTGGCGGCGGCACACCGACCGTGCTCATTGACGAGCTGGCCCGTACCCTGCAGCTGGCCCGGGAGTTGTTTCCCGTTAAGTCCATCTCGGCGGAAACGAACCCGAACCACCTGACAGACGCCAATATCAGCATCCTGAAGCAGGCAGGCGTCAACCGCCTTTCCGTCGGAGTCCAGACCTTTGACGATAATCTGCTCAAGAAAACAGCCAGGTATGATAAATACGGTTCCGGGAAAGAAATTGCCGACCGTCTCAGCAGATTCGCGGGGCGCTTTGATACCCTCAACGCCGACATGATTTTTAACTTTCCCGAACAGACTGAATCAATGCTCGAGGCCGATCTGACCACACTGCGGCAACTCAGGATGCAGCAAATCACCTATTATCCCCTGATGGTTTCAACGATGACGCAACGCCTGATGCAGGAAACGCTGGGAGAAGTGAATTTCAGCCGTGAGAAAAGGCTTTTCAAACAGATCATCAGAAAACTGGAGCCGTTTTATGACGCCTCTTCGGCCTGGTGTTTTTCCAGGAAAAAGGCTGCTGAATCACTGATCGACGAATACGTCGTTGACTTTGAGGAGTACGCCGGCCTCGGAAGCGGCGCCATCGGTTTTCTAAACGGGGTGTGCTACGCGAATACCTTTGACATCCGGCGCTACATCAGCAGCCTGGAACAAAACAACCTGCCTCTTCAGGCCTCCCGCAAGTTCGATCTCCCCGACCGGATGCGCTATGATTTCCTGATGAAACTGTTCAGCACGAAAATGAACGTCAATGAACTTGAAAAAAAATATGCAGGCCGATATTTTAAAACCCTGTGGAAGGAAATGGCCGCCTTCACGCTGGCCGGCTCTTTCCGCTACTTCCCCCCTGATCTGCATCTGACGCCGCGCGGCCGTTATCTGTGGGTGATCATGATGCGGGAATTTTTTATTGCCGTGAATAATTTTCGCGACTTCTGCCGCAAAGAGGCGGGAGTGACCTGAAATACGGAGTAGGTTATGGATGAGAAACGAAGAGAATTGCTCAAGGGACTTCCGAAAATCGACGAGGTGATCGGCGATCTGGAAAAGAAAGGCATCTACGAAAAAGCGTCGCGGGAAATCGTTCTGGAGACCTGCCGCGACGTGGTGCAGAAGCTGCGCAATGCGATTCTCACCGCGCCGGACAAGCAGCTGCCTGCCCTGTCCGCGGGCGTGGAGACGGCGTCCCGCAGCGTGGGGGCGCTCATCGACGATCTGCGCCGCTGCAAGCTGCGCCGCCTGGTCAACGCCACGGGCGTGATCCTGCACACCAACCTCGGCCGCGCGCCCCTGTGCGCCGAAGCGATGGAGCGCATCGCGGAAGTAGGCCGCGGCTACTCGAACCTGGAGTTCGACCTGGCCCGCGGCGAACGCGGCCTGCGCTACGACCACGTGAACCGTCTTTTGTGCGCGCTGTGCGGCGCGGAGGACTCGCTCATCGTCAACAACAACGCGGCGGCGGTGCTCCTGGTGCTCAACACGCTGGCCGAAAACAAAGAGGCGGTCATCTCGCGCGGTGAGCTCATTGAAATCGGCGGCGAGTTCCGCATTCCGGAAGTCATGACCAAGAGCAGCTCCATTTTGCGCGAGGTGGGCACCACCAACCGCACGCATCTTGCAGACTACGAAAAGGCCATCGGCCCCAATACCGGCGTCATTCTCAAGGTGCACACGAGCAATTACAGGATCATCGGCTTCACCGAGGACGTCGACCTGCTGCCTTTGGTGGCGCTGGGCAAGCGCCGCGGCGTTCCGGTTTACGACGACCTGGGCAGCGGCTGCCTCATCGATCTGGAGGCCTACGGCCTTGCGCATGAACCGACCGTCCGCGAAGTGCTGGCCACCGACGTCGATGTCGTGACGTTCAGCGGCGACAAGCTTCTGGGCGGGCCGCAGGCGGGCATCATCGTCGGAAAAAAGGACGTGATCACCCGCATCAAGAAAAACCCCCTCAACCGCGCCCTGCGCATCGACAAATTCACGCTGGCCGCCCTGGAGGCGACGCTGATGCACTACCTGGTCCCGGAAAACGCGCCCCGCACCCTGCGCGCGCTTGCGGCGCTGACCCAGCCGCTGGCGGACGTCAAAAAGCGGGCGCGGCGGCTGGCGGCGAAGCTGAAAAAGGCGAACCTGCCCGATCTGGCGTTCGACGTGTACGAGGACGTGGCCGCCGCCGGCGGCGGATCGCTTCCCACGGAAGACATTCCGACGGCGGTGGTGGCCGTCCGGCACGTGAAGATGACGGCGAGCCGGATGGAAGCGGCGCTGCGCCGGGCGCCCGTGCCGGTCATCGTCCGCGTGGATGAAAACGAAATTCTGATCGATTTGCGCACCGTGGTCGAAGAGGAATTTGACCTGATTGCAGACGGCCTGCGCAGGATGGCCCAGGCGGAATAGGGCCGCGTCCTGACGGGGCGTCCCGGTTCGGGGACGGTTAACGGGTTACCGCCGATGACGGAGTCTGTCGTGTCCTTTCAAAATTCAGAACCGCGGGAGTTGTCTTTCACGGTCGGTCCGGCCGAAGCGGGATTAAGGCTTGATGTCTTTCTTGCGCAGGCGGATCCGTCATTTTCCCGTTCGCAGATCAAGTACGCCATAGAGGAAGGCGACGTGCGGGTGAACGGCGGGGAGCCGAAGCCGAGCCGGCATCTCAAGGCGGGCGACCGGGTGGACGTGCATCTGGAGCCGGCCGTGGAAGCCGCCGCCGTGCCGCAGGACATTCCCCTCGATGTTGTGTACGAAGACGCGTCCGTCATTGTCGTCAACAAGCCGGCCGGTATGGTGGTGCATCCCGCGCCCGGCAATCCGGACCGGACGCTGGTGAACGCCCTGCTCTTCCACTGCCGCGACCTGTCCGGCATCGGCGGCGTTCTGCGTCCCGGCATCGTGCACCGTCTGGACAAGGAAACCTCCGGACTGATCGTGGCCGCCAAGACGGATGACGCGCACCGCAAGCTCTCCGCGCAGTTCGAAAAACACGATGTCCACAAAAGATATGTCGCACTGGTCTGGGGCGACGTGCGGGGCTCAAGCGGTGAAATCGTTTTACCGGTGGGACGCCACCCGGTGGACCGCAAGAAAATGTCCACGAAGAGCCGCCGCGGCAAAGCCGCCCTGACGCTGTGGAAGGTCCGCGAACGCTTCGGCGCGGCGACGCTCCTCGACGTTGAAATCCAAACCGGCCGGACGCACCAGATCCGCGTGCATCTGGCCGAGCGGGGCTGGCCGGTGATCGGCGACGCGGTTTACGGCGGCGCGTCGCGGCTGGCCGCCGTTCGGGATGCGGCCCTGCGGGCGGCGATCAAAAACCTTGGCCGGCACGCGCTGCATGCCGCCTCCCTGTCCTTTCTGCATCCGCAAAGCGCCGACCGGATGGTTTTTACCGCGCCCATTCCCGATGAACTGGAGCGGCTCTTTGGCCTGTTTCGCCGCTGTGCGCCGGGGCCGCCGGCAAATCCCGTTTACAAATCGGGCCGGATACGTTAAAAGATGAATCATGTTTGTTCTGGAGAAGAAAAAATCCATCGCCTACCTCCAGGCGCCGGCGCTCGCGGCCTGCGACTTTCTGGTCCACGCATTCTGTACGCGGCTGGGCGGCGCTTCGCAGGAGGAGTACCGCAGCCTCAACATGAGCTTTCGCGAGGGGGACGAGGAATTCCGTGTTCTGGCCAACTGGAGCAAGCTCGCCCAGGCTTTCGAAATTCCCGTGGAAAATTTCCTGGTCCTCAACCAGGTGCACGGCGACGATATTTTTGTGATCCCGCCGCACGGCGAGTACTTCACCTCGCGCGACGCCCTCAACTACGACGCGATCGTCACCGACCGGACGGATGTGGCCATCTGCATCAAAACGGCGGACTGCGCGCCTGTCTTGCTGGCCGACCCCGTCCGGAAGGTCATCGCCGCCGTGCACGCCGGCTGGCGCGGGACTGCGCTCGGCATCACCGCCAAGGTCGCCCGCCTTATGCAGACGTCCTATCGCTCGGAGCCCGCGGACCTTCTGGCGGCCATCGGCCCGTCGATCGGAGGCTGCTGCTACGAAGTGGACGCGGCGACGGCCGATGCCTTCAACCGCCAGAAAAACGGAACCGCGATTTTACGGCCGGGAAAAAAGGAAGGCAAGTGGATGCTCGACCTGGTGGAAGCCAACCGCCGGCAGCTCCTGGGCTGCGGCCTTTCCGCCGCCAACATCGCGGCGGCCGGGCTGTGCACCGTCTGCCATCCCGAGGCTTTCTTTTCGCATCGCGGTTCGGGCGGCGTCACCGGCCGCCAGGTCAATTTTCTCATGCTGCGGGGGACAGCCCCGAACCGGGCGTTTGTTCTGGAAGACGATTTTCAACGACTGCACTAACGCGGGCCTGTCCCGAAGGAGGCGTTATGAATCTCAAGCCCCTGTTTGAACCCCGGACGCTGGCCGTGATCGGCGTGTCTTCCACGAATGAGAGACATCCGGCCAACGTGATTTTCGAAAAAAACAACCACCGCTATCCCGTCGAGGTTTTCGGCGTCAATCCCAGGGGCGGCAAGCTGCACGACGAACCGCTCTTCGAGAGGATCGGAGACGTTCCCAAAAAAATCGACCTGGCCGTCATCGCGGCGCGCGCGGATTTCGTGCCGGACATTCTGGCGCAGTGCATCGACGCGGGCGTGAAATCGGCGGCCGTCATTTCCGGCGGCTTTTCCGAAGGCGGCCGCGCGGATCTGCAGGAGCGGATGGCGGCCATCGCCCGCGAGGCGAAGTTTCCCTTCATCGGCCCCAACTGCCTGGGCCTGTTCGTGCCGTTTCGCGTGGACACGTTTTTCCTGCCGATCGAGCGGATGATCAAGCCCAGCCCCGGCAATGTCGCCTTCGTCAGCCAGAGCGGCGGCATTTTGGTCGATCAGATGATCAAGTTCACCCAGCAGGGCGTGGGCATGTCCAAGGCTGTGAGCATCGGCAACAAGGCGCTGGTGCGGGAAATCGATCTGCTGAAGTATCTGCTCACCGATCCGGCGACGCGGGTCATCGCCTTCTACGTCGAAGGCTTCGGCGCGGGAGAAGGACGCGAATTCGTCCTGGCGGCGGACTGCTCGCCCAAACCCGTCATTCTGATGAAGTCGGGAAAAAGCGAGGCGGGTCACCGCGCCGTTTCCAGCCACACCGCGTCGCTGGCCGGAGACTACACCAGCTTTGCCGCAGCGGTCGCGCAGCACAACATCATCGAGGCGGCCGACGAGCAGGAGCTCGTATCCTTTTGCGAAGTGCTGAGCTCCTACACCCAGCCCATCGAAGGAAAAATCGGCATCATCACGGGCAGCGGCGGCCACGGCGCGATGGCGGTCGACGCCTGCGCGGCGGCGAATCTCACCGTGCCCGCGTTTGCCGCCGAACTGCAGGACCGTCTGCGGGGTCAACTGACGGAGAACGTCCGGTCCATTGCATCCGTCGGCAATCCGGTGGACCTGACGGGCAGCGCCGTGGACGACGATTTTGTCGCCTGCGCCAAAATCCTGGCCGAAGCGCCGGAAGTGGACTGCCTCGTCGTGCTGCTCTTGCCTTATCTGCCGGGGGTTACGCTCGACATCGGCGTCCGGCTCAGCCAGGTGCAAAAACAGTTCAGGAAACCGATTGTGGCCTACGTTCCGCACGTGGAGAAATACAACATGATGATCGACGGATTCGAACTCAACGGCACGCCCGTGTCGCCGTCCATTGAAGGCGCGGTGCTGATGGCCAAAGCCCTCGCGAGGAAAAAACCATGCTGAAAAAAGAAATTTCCGCCGTCCTCAGGAAATCGGAATCGTGGGGCTGGGTGCTCGAACCCGATGCCCAGAAGATTTTTTCCCTCTACGGCTTTAAAATTCCCAGGTACGGGGTGGCAACGCGCGGCGAACAGGCGCTGGCGATCGCCCGCGCCATCGGCTATCCGGTTGCAGCCAAGATCGTGTCGCCGGCCATCGTTCATAAATCCGACGTCAAGGGCGTCGTCCTGAACATCCGCGACGACGCGACGCTGCTCGCGACGCTCGCGCGGCTGCAAACGCTCGACGGTTTCGCCGGCATGCTCATCGCCGAAATGGTCAGGGGCCTGGAACTCATCATCGGCGCAAAAAACGATGTCCAGTTCGGCCCCATGATCCTGGTCGGCCTGGGGGGCGTCGGCGTGGAAATTTACAAGGACGTGTCGCTGCGCATGGCCCCGCTGAAATCCCGCGACGTCGACAACATGCTGGAAGAGCTGACCGCGCGCAAGCTGCTTGCGGGGTACCGCGGCGCGGAGCCGGTCAACCTGGCCGCGCTCAAAAAGACGCTGCTGAGTTTCTCGAAGCTGATGATGGATTTGCAGGACCGCGTGGAGTCCGTCGATCTCAATCCGGTCATGTGCACCGCCAAGTCCTGCACCGTCGTCGATTCCCGGATCATGCTTAAAAAGTAAATTGCGCGCGGGAGGGCGGTGCGGCCCGAAGCGCGCCCGGAGCCGGTTCCGAAGGCGAAGATCGCTTTAATTTTTCAAAATGAAGCGCGGGGCAGGCACATAAAGAAGTTTAAAAGGTTGCAGGCGTCTGACGCAATTGATTCAAATGATGTGCCTGTTTCCGAAGGATGAACTTCGGTATGGATCCGGAATCAAAAAGGGCGGGCCGTTGCCGGTCCGCCCGTGGCTAAAGGTTTGTTGAGGTGGTTAACACTTTATCGCCTTTTTCCCTGCATATTCCCAGTGGAGCCGTCGGAGGTTCCGAAGATTGCAACATCCGCCGCCAGCGACATGGTTTTCCGGGTCAATCTTCCGCCCCGGAAACCGGTGTTTTTCATTGGTCTGCACCTTACCACTATATGTAGATGCTGTCAAGAAATTAAATACCATATGTCGTAGTCGGGGGCTGAAGCGATCATTTGTCGCCGGAGCCGGTCTGTGTTAAAATAACATCGTTTCCCAATTCCTTTCAGGTTGAAAAAAAATGAACATGAAACCCTGGGCAGCGCATTATCCCGAGCATGTTCCGCAGATGATGGCGTATCCGCGGATACCTGTTTTCCGATTTCTCACGGACACGGCGGCCGCGCATCCGGACGACGCGGCGATGATCTTCAACGATGTTTCCACGACGTACCGGGAACTCAACGACAAGGTCAACCGGTTTGCTCGCGTCCTGGCGCAGGCGGGCGTCCGGAAAGGCGACCGGGTGGCCCTGATTCTGGTAAATTCGCCCACCTATGTGATCGCCTTTTTTGCCGTCCTCAAACTGGGCGCTCTGGCCGCCAATCTGAGCGTCGGCATCGCGGGGGAGGAGCTGGCCTCCTGCCTGCGCAATGCGGGCGCCCGGGTGGCGGTGACGCTGGATCTGTTTGCCCAGAATCTTTACCGGGTCATCGGACAAACCGCTGTGGAAACCGTGATTCTCCATTCGGTTTTCGGCCTCGAAAAAAAGATTGCCGTGGAGCCGGGGCGTCCGCCCATTCGGATTTTCAACGATCTTCTGTCTGCGGTGGACCGGGCGGATGAACCGCAAATCGACGTCTTTCCCGAAGACGCGGCGGTGCTCCAGTACACCAGCGGCTCGACGGGAACGCCCAAGGCGGCGACGCTGACCCACGCCAATATGGTCGCCAGCGTTTTGCAGACCGATGCCTGGATCGGCATTGACAAGGCCGGCAACGCGGCCGTCATGTGCCTGATTCCCTTTTTCCATGTCTTCGGTCTGCTGTCCTGCCTGTGCGTCTGCGTGCATAAAGGCTACCGGATGGTCCTCCTGCCGCGGATGGATCTGCTGGACGTTTTGTCTCTCACCCGTCTGCTCGAGACGTACCGGCCCATCTTTTTTCCGGCGGTTCCCAGCCTGTGGAACGCGCTTTTGTCCTTTCCCGAAGAAAAAATTAAAGGGCCGCTCGGTTCGCTGCAGGTGGCAATTTGCGGGGGCGGACCCTTTCCCAAAACGGTGCACGAGCGGTTTACGGCGCTCACCGGCCGCAGGATGATGGAGGCCTACGGGCTTTCCGAGGCGTGTTCGGCGACGCACATGACGCCTTATCCCGCAGGCGGGCCGGCCGGTTCGATCGGCCTGCCTCTGCCCGGCACGGACGCGAAAATCGTCGATCTGGAAACGGGAGAAGGGGAATGCGCTGCGGGCGAAGTGGGCGAGCTGGCCGTGCGGGGGCCGCAAATCATGTCCGGCTACTGGGAGAACGACGAGCAGACCGGCCGTGCGCTCCGGAACGGCTGGTTTTACACCAAAGACATGGCGCGGATGGACGAAAACGGTTTTTTTTACATTGTAGATCGCAAGGACGATCTGATCATCTCCAACGGTTTCAACGTGTATCCGGGGCAGGTGGAAGAGGTCCTGAAAAAGCATCCCGGCGTGAAAGACGCGGCCGTCATCGGCGTTGCGGACCGCAGCCGGGGCCAGGCGGTGGTTGCCGTGGTCGCGCTTGAAGAGGAGAGCCGGGCGGATGCGGCGGAAATTTTGCAGTACTGCCGGGAAAACATGCCCGACTACCGGGTTCCCAAAAGCATCGTCTTTCGCGAAATCATTCCGCGCGACCCGGCCGGAAAACTTCTGCGGCGCGTGTTGAAAACCGAAGCGCGAAACGTCTGAGGCCAAAAACAGTTGACAGTCCTTTCGTTCGGTATTACGACGACGTCGGGAAACACGTACGGAAAAAAGCGCCCCGAGGGATACCGGCCCAAACCGGTCCGGCGGGGAGGCATTTTAAAACAAGAGGAGAGATCAAAATGATTGTCGTAACGGGCGGCGCGGGATTCATCGGCAGCGCCTTTGTGTGGAAGCTCAACCGGGAGGGAGTGGACGATATCGTCATCGTCGACCACCTGGGGACATCGGACAAGTGGAAAAATCTGGTGAACCTGCGGTTTGCCGACTACATTCATAAAGACGAATTTTATACCATGGTCTGCGACGACGACGTGCCCTTCGACGTCCGCGCCGTTGTGCACATGGGCGCCTGCTCCTCGACAACCGAGCGGGACGCGGATTATCTGTGGGAAAACAATTTTCTCTACACGCGGACGCTGGCCGAATGGGCGCTCGACCGCGAGATCCGCTTTCTCTATGCCAGCTCCGCCGCAACATACGGCGACGGGACGCGGGGCTTTTCCGACGATTCTGCCGGCATTGCCGCGCTGCGGCCGATCAACATGTACGGCTACTCCAAGCAGGTGTTCGACCTGTGGGCGCTGAGGCAAAAGCTCGCCGACCAGATGGCGGGGATCAAGTTTTTCAACGTCTTCGGCCCCAACGAATACCACAAGGGCGACATGACCAGCGTCATCTTCAAGGCCTTTCATCAGATTCGCGAAACGGGACGGGTCCGGCTGTTCAAATCCTACCGGTCCGAGTATCCCGACGGAGGCCAACTGCGGGATTTCGTCTACGTCAAAGACTGCGTGAACGCGCTGTGGTGGCTTTTGCAGCATCCGAAGGCCAACGGCATTTTCAATCTGGGAACGGGCAGGGCCCGCACCTGGAACGACCTGATCAAGGCGGTCTTTGCCGCCATGAATCTTGCGCCGAATATCGAATACATTGAGATGCCGGAAGGGCTGCGCAATCAGTATCAGTATTTTACGGAGGCGGAAATGACGAAGCTTAAAAAGGCCGGCTGCCCGGCGGATTTTGCTCCGCTGGAGGACTCCGTCCGCGACTATGTGACAAACTATCTGCAAAAGGCCGATCCGCACCTGGGGGAATAAAATGAAAAGAGACGTCATCTGCATCATTCCCGCGCGCTACGAATCGAGCCGTTTTCCCGGCAAGCCCCTGGCGGATCTTCTGGGCAAACCGATGATCCAGCACGTATATGAAAGGGTGGCCCGGGCCAAGGCCGTTCCCTACGTGGCGGTGGCGACCGACGATGCCAGAATTTTCGACGCGGTGAAAGCGTTCGGCGGAAACGCGATCATGACGGCCGCGACGCACCGCTCCGGAACGGACCGGATTGCCGAAGCCGTCCTGGCGCTCGACCTTTCCGCGGCGGCGATCGTCGTCAATATTCAGGGCGATCAGCCGATCTTCGAGCCCGCGCAGGTCGATGAAGTGATCGCGCCGCTTGTCGCCGATTCCGCGGCGGTGATGTCCACGCTCATTTACAAAATCGTTTTACCGGAGGAAATGACGCACCCGCACGCGGTCAAGGTCGTGTTTGACGCGGACTTCAACGCCCTGTATTTTTCGCGGGCGACCATTCCCTTTGTGCGCGACAAAAAGCTTTCGGCCGATTATTACAAGCACCACGGAATTTACGCTTACCGCCGGGATTTTCTCGATACCTTCACGACATTGCCCGAAGGCAAACTGGAAAAGCTTGAGGCGCTCGAGCAGCTGCGCGCCCTGGAATACGGCTACAAGATCAAAGTCGTCATCACGCCGCACGATTCCGTGGAAGTGGACAACGCCGAGGAGCTCGACCGCGTGCGCCGGATCCTCCTGGAAGGACGTTCCGCGTCGTAGGCGCCCGTTTTCCGAAGTCCGCGCTTCACAAGTCTGTGTCCGTCAATTGTCCGTTGATGAGATGAAACGTCCGCAGCGTCCGCGTTTTCGGACAGCAGGACGGATCGTCCGGTCCGTGGGCGTCGTATTCGACCCGGATTTTTCCCGACTGAATCCGCAGGGTGCGTATCTTTATCCGGTCGCCCAGCACGATGGAATTGCTCTGGCGGATCGTCCGGTCCGAAGGCTCTGTGTAGAGGACGGTCAGTTCAAAAAAACTGCCGCTGCCCATGGGAGAGGCGGCCAGGACCACGGCGGCGTCGTTTAAGCGATCTGCGTTGAGCCTGCCGAGGCTGTAACTGATCAGCCGGACGGTCAGAAAATCATCGGGCGTTTTTCCCGTCTGAAAAAAACCGTCTTTCAGCGGCGCCTGCCTTTTTTCGAGCAGCAGTTCATACCGGTAATTTTTCACCGTTTTCGCCGTGACGGAAGGGCTTGCGTCCGCCTGCGCCGTAAACAAGACAAGCGACATGAAAAAGCCAAGACAGAGGATTGCGCGCGCCGTGCAGCGTTCATTCGACGGAGGCGATGCAGACATAAGCGCTTTCCATGGATCCGTAATGGCGCGGGTAAACGGAATAAAAGACGACTTTTTTCCGGACATTCGGCTGGAGCGGACCGTAGTCGCCGCCGACGCTGCCGGCGAGGTGATACCAGGGGCCGGACCGGCTCATCCGATCGATGTACAAAATGTCGTTGTCTGCCGCCTGCGACTGGACCCACGCCGTCATTTCCCTTTGGGACGGCAGCGCATAGTCTTCCGGTTTCATGGCCCGGTATTTTTGCAGATCTTCTTTGAGCCGGGCCAGAGTCGCTTCGAGCGCCGGCAGATCGCCGGCCGCCACCTGTCCGCTTTTGCGCAGATCGATCCATCCCGCGTAGCGGCGGATTTCCAGTGTGATGGCGGTCTGCGTCGCGGCCAGGCAGGCTTTTTTGACGGTGGTCTGTTCCTCGCAGACGTTTTTGCAGGCCTCAAGGCTGGCAAACGGATCTTCGCCGCCGCAGCCGCCGTAGCTGAATTCCCGGCAGGTTTTGGCCGCCGGGTCGTAGTAGGCGCGCCAAAAGTTCGCCTTGCATTGTCCGGGATCGGGCTTCAACCGGCAGCGGCGTTTGAGATCGACGGTTTCCTTCTTTTCATTGCTGAGGAGCCGGTTCAGATAAACAGCCGCCTCCCGATGTCCGTTGTACAGGCAGAAGTCCACTTCCGCGGCGGAAGGCTTTACACCCTTTTGGGCGAGCAGACGGACAATGCCCGGCGCGCCTGCTTCGCAGGCCGCCTGGAAAGTGACGCGCTGCGGATCGGCGCCCGCGGCGAGAAGCGCGCTGAAAATATCTTCGTATCCCCGGCGCGCCGCTTCATGGAGCGCTTTGTCGTCGGTGCGGACGCCGTTTTGCAGGAGGATCAGCGCCGTGTCTTTTTTCCCGCGCGCCAGGGCGTCGTTCAACAGGGCCGTGCTTCGGGGATTTTGCAGGTCGAAACCCTTCCGGATAAAAAGCTTGACGACCGGCACGGCTTTGGCCGCGTCGTCCCAGTAAACGATGCTGGCCAGCGGAGGCCGGCCTTCGCGGTCGGGCCGGTTGACGTCCGCGCCGTTTTCCACCAAGAGCGAAACGGCTTCAAAGGCGAAATAGCTCATCGCTTCGT
Source organism: Syntrophaceae bacterium UBA1411 (assembly GCA_002304995.1). Taxonomy (GTDB): domain Bacteria; phylum Desulfobacterota; class Syntrophia; order Syntrophales; family Smithellaceae; genus UBA8904. Next base: position 94,427 of record DBPV01000022.1, on the reverse strand, counting down.
GCAGGGGCGTTCTTCCGTGCGCGTCCGCGGCGTTGACCGCCGCGCCTTTTTGAAGCAGGAGCGCGACGTTGTCCGCGTCGTTGCGAAACGCGGCGTAGTGCAGGAGGGTTTTGCCGCCGGCCAGGCGGGCGTTCACGTCTTTTTGCGCCAGGATGAATTTTTTCATCTGTTCGGGATCGGCCGAGATTTTTTCCACCTCCGGGCGCGTGTCGCGGAAAAAATCGTCAAGAAGCCGGTCGCCCGCGGCTTCAGCCGCTAGGGCGGCCAGCAAAAAACCGAAAACGATCCAGCTTGTCAAAAGCACTTTTTTCTTCATGTACAAATTCTCCTTCCTGCGGGCGGGGCGGGTGTCACCATTTCTGCTCCATGATGTCTTTTCTTTTTTGCCGGTACTCTGCTTCGGTGATCAGCCGGTCTTTTTTCATCCGCTCCAGGCTGCGCAGTTTTTCTTCGATACTCGCCGCGGGGCCGGGCGCGTCGATCTCCATTTCGCCTAACGCGGCGCGCGACGCTCCGGACGATTTGAGATTGTAGATGTTGTAGACGATGATGAGGATCACGACAAGCATCCAGAGCGGAATGAAAATCTGTCCGATGACGCTGCCGTCTTCGCGCACCAGCCAGAAAAACACGAGGCCGAAAATCAGCATGAGACATCCGACAAGAATGCCCATGACGGATGCCGTTTTGCCGGGCCGGAAATAGGCTTTGGGGCTCATGGCAGTGATCTCTTCCTCATTTTAAAATGAGACGCAGGGGCGCGGTCGGAACGAATTCGCCGGGCGTGGCCTTGACCCGCGTCTTAAAAGGCTCGCAGCCGTCGGCCGTGATTGCCAGATCATAGTCTCCGGCCGGCAGATCAAAAAAGGCGAAGTAGTTTTTATAGGCGAAATCCCGGGACGCGAGGAAAACGGCCAGAACCTCCCGGTCGGTCATCTTCTCGGCGGGGGCCAGAGTCCGGGAAACGCCCGGTCCCGTTAAAGCAATGGAGCGGATCTTGACCTTTTCCGGCAATTCTTTGTAAAAGCCCCAGAAACTGTCGACCGCGGCCGTTGTCGCATACATGAGATTGGCCACCATACCCTGCGGGACGAGCGTAAACCGGGCATCGGCAATCTGCCCGGCTTTGACGTCCAGCGTGATATGATCCGGAAGCGTTTTAAAACCGAGCGCGACGAGGCTGACGTCGTACGTTTTCGGGACAATCGGCCCTGTTTCCTGCCGGAACACAAAAGGATTGACCTTCAGCTGTTTTTCCTTTTCCTGCGTTCCGGAAGGCGCCAGGACCAGCGACATCTGGGAAGGCGTCTTGGTGCCCGGCGGATCGAAGGCGTGTTCAATGTTCAGATACCCTTTGGAGCGGACATACGTTTTGTCCTTGTTCGTTTCGGTGCCGGCCAGAACGGCTTTAAAGTGCTTCATCATCTCCGGGCTGGACAGAATGCTGACGTGGTCTTCGTTAAGACCGGTCACTTTCAGGGCGTCGGCCTGCGCCCGCGGGTCCAGCATGCTCTCGAGCGTGACGGTATTGTCGTTGTTGGGGCGGAAAAGACTGCCGCCCCCTTTGTGGCCGAAAAACAGGTAGTAGTGGATCGACGGATCGAGTTTTTTGGCAAAGAGGCGGTGAATGTACGGGCTTTGGGGGTCCACGTCTTTCCAGCTGGGAATGACCGCGGGCGAGCTTTCCACGCCCGTTTTCGCCCGCGCCTCGCCGCCCCAGGGCGTCGAAATCGACACAAAAAGTTTGACGGACTCGGTGAAGTTGCTGTCTTCGAGAAGGGTGGCGCGGGAAACAAGCCCCCCCATGCTGTGCGCGACTACGTACAGCGTTTCGAATTCATACTTCCGATATAATTCATAGAGCTTTGTCTGCAGAAGAAAATAAACGGTATCGAGCCTCGCTCCGGAGGGATAGTAAAAGACCCAGGGCTGATAGCGGGCGCGGTCCAACTGATGAATGAAATAGCGCCAGTCCTGCGGCGAACCGGCGGCGCCGTGCACGAACAGGATCGGGATTTTCTTGGCGTCGTAGGGTTCCAGAAAACCGATGTTGCAGCCGGTTTTTTTGAAAAACTCCAGAGGAGCCCAGAAACCGCTCAGTCCGTTTTCGGCGGAAAAGACCGGATCGTCCAGACTGATGAGAGCGCCGGCCGATGTCGGGGGCTTTCTTTTGCCGCCGGAAAACTGGGCCAGCGGCTGGGTCAGGTAAGCAACAGGCTTGCCGGTTTGTTCCGCCAGAATGATATCCAGGCCAAAGACCGCGCCTCCCATCTGCGTTTTTATTTTATCGGGTTTGCCGTAGAATCCCATCCATTCGCTCCGGTCGGGAGAAAGGGAGGCGTTGCCGTCTTCAAAGGCGAAAATTTCATACCGGCCTTCCTGGACCAGCAATTCGAATTGTCCCGGCTCCGCCAGCACGGCGTAATCGGCAATTTGAATCTGGCCGTTTGTGTTGCTGTAAGCGACGACAATAATCGGTTTTTGAAGCGGCGACTTGCTGACAACCTCGCCAAAAAGGAGGCAGGAATCCTGCGAGATTTTGACATCTTCCCGCAGCTTGAGCAGGGCGCAGCCGCCCAGACTCGTCAGGATCAGGAAACAGACAATCAAGGCAACGATCTTTTTCATAAACATCCTCCCGGCGGGAATGGTTCAGGACAATAACCATATTGCATTATTCTCCGTTATCTGCATAAAAAAGCAGTGTCAAGCTACCAGAAGCTAAGCCGGGATTCAATATGAAAAGACGGGGGGCTTCCGTCCGCGGAGCTCTCCCTCCAGAGAGGAGTCAAGATGATGGGACGGACAGGACGGTCATCCGGATGCTGGTCGGCGGGTCTTTTGCTGGCGGCGCTGGTGTGCGCGGCGGTTGCGGCCGCGGCGGAACCGGATCTTGAAAAGCGTCTGGCCGCGTGCGCCGGCCTTGGCGATCCGGCCGAGCGCCTGCGCTGTTATGACGGTCTGGCGGCCGGGCAGGCCCCGCCGGCCGCTGGAAAGACTGAACATGTCTCAACAGAGCCGCCCGGAGGCGAAACCGCGGCGGAAAAAAGCGCCGAGCCGTCCGTTATGACCCGGCACTGGGATTTGGATCCGGCAAACCGCCGGCGTTCCTTTGTGCTGCGGCCTTACCGGATGAATTATTTTCTGCCGGTGGCCTACAACGCGTCGCCCAATGACGAAACGAACCTGGAATACGATCCGGCGGCGAAGGCGCAGTTCAACGAGGCGAAGTTTCAGCTGAGCTTCAAGGCCAAGGTGTGGGAGGACGTCCTGCAGGGGCCGCTGTCGGGAGTGTACGACAGCCTTGGCGTCGTGAAGGGCGTCGACGTCTGGATCGCCTACACGCAGTTGTGCTTCTGGCAGCTTTACAATTCCGCTTTTTCCTCGCCGTTTCGGGACACGAACTACGAGCCGGAACTGCTCGTTAACCTGCGCACCGATTATGAGCTTCTGGGATTTAAGGGCCGATATGTCCAGGTCGGCTTCAACCACCAGTCCAACGGCCGCTCGCGGCCTCTGTCCCGGAGCTGGAACCGCATCGTGGCCAACATCGGCCTGGAAAGAAAAAACCTCGGCGTGCAGCTCAAAACCTGGTACCGCCTGACCGAAGACGCGGAAAAGGACGACAATCCCGACCTCACCCGCTATCTGGGCTATGGCGAACTGTGGGTAACCTGGATTTGGGAAAAGCAGCGCTTTGCCCTCATGCTGCGCAACAACCTGAGGCAAAACAACCTGGGCGCCGTGCAGGTGGACTGGAGCATTCCGCCGCTTGCGCTGGGGCGCCTGCTTTTCGGTTCTTTCGTGCCGAAGGAAACGCTGGAAAAATACCTGACGGACAAGGTCAGTTTTTACATTCAGTATTTCAACGGCTACGGCGAAGGGTTGATGGATTACAATAAAAGCGTGAACCGCATCGGCGCCGGCTTCATGCTGGCGGAATGGAACTGACGGCGGCGCGGATAAGGGAAAATGGTTATGAAAGAAGTCCTGCGGGCAATCGGTTCCCGGTGCGTGGAAAGCTCCGCGGGCTGGAAAGTGGATGTTTTGTCCGCCGCCGTCCTGAGCTACGAGGAAGAAGGGAAAAGCATCCGTCTCGAACTGGAAGACCGGCCGGACGCGCAAGGTGAGCTGGAGTGGATTTTGTACACGCCGGAGCGCTGGACCTGGAGCGGAAAGGACGAACCGCTGGCTGGGGAAAAGATCTCTGAAATTTTAAACCGGATCGAACTGGCCTTCTGGAAACTGGATTTGACAATGAAGGAAATCGTCTGACAAAAAAGGGACGGCCGGCGTGCGCCGGCCGTCCCTTTCGCTGCGCCATTAATCCTTGAAGACCGCCCCCGTGGAAGCGGAAGTCACCATTTTCGCGTAGCGCGCCAGATAACCGGTGGTGATGGCCGGCGTCCAGGGTTTGAGCGCCTTGCGGCGTTTGTCCAGCTCCGCCTCGTCCACTTTCAACGTCAGCTTCTTGGCCGGAATGTCGATGGCGATGATATCGCCTTCCTTCACCAGCGCAATCGGTCCTCCTTCCGCCGCTTCCGGGGAAATGTGGCCGATGGCCGCGCCCTGCGTGCCGCCGCTGAAGCGCCCGTCGGTTAGAAGGGCCACGGACTTGTCGAGCCCCATGCCGACGATTGCGGACGTGGGGGAGAGCATTTCGCGCATGCCCGGACCGCCTTTCGGCCCTTCGTAGCGGATTACGACGATGTCGCCCGGTTTGATCTTTCCGGCCAGAATGGCGCTAATGGCCTTGTCTTCGGAGTCGAACACGCGGGCCCTGCCTTCGTTTACCTGCATGGCGGCGGCGACGGCCGACTGTTTCACCACCGCTCCGTCCGGCGCGAGGTTGCCGCGCAAAACGGCGATGCCGCCCTGCGGCGAATAGGGGCGGTCAAGCGGCCGGATGACGTCTTCGTTTAAAACCCGGGCGGTTTTCAGATTGGCGCCCACGTTCTTTCCGCTGACCGTCTGGCACTTCTCGTCGATGACGCCCAGTTTGGCAATCGTTTTCATGACGGCCTGGATGCCGCCGGCCGCGTCGAGATCTTCGATGTGATGCGCTCCGGCGGGGCTGAGCTTGCAGATGTTGGCTGTCTTTTCGCTGATTTTGTTGAACAGATTCAGATCCAGCGTGATGCCCGCTTCGTGGGCGACGGCCGGAATGTGCAAAACGGTGTTTGTGGAGCAGCCCAGCGCCATGTCGACGGCGATGGCGTTTTGAAAAGCGGCCAAAGTCGCGATGTCGCGCGGTTTCACATTCTTTTTAAGCAGTTCCAGAATTTTCATGCCCGCCTGCTTGGCCAGGCGGTGCCGTGCGGCAAACACCGCGGGAATGGTTCCGTTCCCGGGCAGTCCGAGGCCCAGGGCCTCCGTGACGCAGTTCATGGAATTGGCCGTGTACATGCCCGAACAGGATCCGCAGCCGGGGCAGGCGCAGTCTTCCAGCTGCTGCAGCTCTGCGGCGGTCATCTTTTTGGCCTTCACCGCGCCGACGCCTTCAAACACGGTGATGAGATCCGCGGGCCGGTTTTGAAACCGGCCGGCCAGCATCGGTCCGCCGCTGATGAAAATGGCGGGAACGTTGAGCCGGAGCGCCGCCATGAGCATGCCGGGAACGATCTTGTCGCAGTTGGGAATGAAGACGAGCGCGTCGAAGGGATGGGCTGTCGCCATGATTTCGATGGAATCGGCGATCAGCTCGCGGCTGGCCAGCGAATATTTCATGCCGGCGTGGTTCATGGCGATGCCGTCGCAGACGCCGATGACGGGAAATTCCACCGGTGTACCGCCGGCGAGGCGAATGCCCGCCTTGACGTCCTGGGCGATGAGATCCAGATAGATATGGCCGGGAATAATTTCGTTGGCCGAGTTGACGACGCCGATGAGCGGGCGTTCCAGTTCTTCATCGGTATAACCCATCGCCTTGAAGAGAGAACGGTGGGGCGCCCGCTCCAGTCCTTTTTTCATGAGGTCGCTTCGCATGTTTGTTCTCCTGTGTTGTGCAGGGAACGGCCGCGGCCGTCCCCTGCCGGATCAGTTACTTTTTTCTCTTTTCCGGTCTTAAATTCCGCACGGCCGCGCCGGCCTGCCACATTTCGGAATGGCGCATTTCCGCAAGTTCCGCGTTGAGCTTCTCCTTGTAATCCGGAGCGCTGTTGACGCGCAGAACGACTTCCGTTTCCCTGCCGGTGGCGACGGAATTGTAAAGCTCCGCGAAAACCGGTTCCACCGCTTTGCGGAATTTATGCCGCCAGTCGAGCGCACCGCGCTGGGCCGTCGCCGAGCAGTTGGCGTACATCCAGTCCATGCCGTTTTCACCGACCAGGCGGATCAGGCTCTGCGTGAGCTCCTCCACCGTTTCGTTGAAGGCCTCGCTGGGCGTATGGCCGTGGCGGCGCAGTTCGGCGTACTGGGCTTCCATGATGCCCGCCAGCGCGCCCATCAGCACGCCGCGTTCGCCGGTGAGGTCGCTGTAGACTTCCATCTGGAACGTCGTCGGAAAGAGGAAGCCCGATCCGATGGCGATGCCCAGCGCCAGCGTCCGCTCCATCGCGCGGCCGGTCGCATCCTGGTGCACGGCAAAACTGGAGTTGATGCCGCTGCCGTCGAGGAAATTGCGCCGGACGGACGTTCCGGAGCCTTTCGGCGCGACCATGATCACGTCGACGAAGTCCGGCGGAATGACGCCCGTCTGATCCTTGTAAACGATGGAAAAGCCGTGCGAAAAGTAAAGCGCGTCTCCTTTTTTCAGATGCGGTTTGACTTTGGGCCACAGGATCATCTGCGCCGCGTCGGAAACCAGATACTGAATGATGGTGGCTTTCTCCACCGCCTCTTCGATCGGGAAGAGCGTCTGGCCGGGAACCCAGCCGTCGGCGATGGCCTTGTCCCAGTAAGGCTTGTCTTCCGGAGACTGCCCGATGATGACATGAATGCCGTTGTCTTTCATGTTGAAGGCCTGTGCGGGACCCTGTACGCCGTATCCCAGAACGGCGATCACTTCATTTTTAAGCACCTCCTGCGCTTTTTTCACCGGAAATTCTTCCGAGGTCACCACATCTTCGATCGTGCCGCCAAAATTGATTTTTGCCATAAAACCCCCTGTTATAAAAATTTTTTAATTGGTTGTTGACTGTTAATCTTCAAGTTTCAAAGCCACCAGGCCCGTCCGGGTGACGTCGGCGATGCCGTGCGGTTCCAGACGCGCCAGGGCAAAGTCGATCTGTGTTTTGTCTCCCGTGATTTCGATGATCACAAAGGCGTCGCCCGATACGACGATTTTCCATTTGTTGGCGTCGATGGCATTTTTAACGGCCTCGGTATTTTGCGCCGTCCAGTTCAGCCGGACCAGGACCATTTCGCGGTGAATGGATTCGACGTTGGTCAGGTCCTCGACGGATATGACGTCGACGAGCCGCTGCAGTTGATTTTCAATCCGGGTGACGGTGGCCTGCGACCCGCAGGTGGTCATCACGATTTTCGAGATGTCCTTTTGCGTCGTCGTGTTCACGCAAAGGCTGTCGATGTTGTAGCCTTTGCCGCCCAGCGTTCCGGCAATCCTGGCCAGCACATCGGGTTTATTGTACACCAGGATTGAAATAATATGGTCTTTTTTTTCCATTTTTCGTTAACCTCTCCGTTGTCGGTATTTTAAAAACTGATGGCTCAGTTGATCATTTCCCGGGTGCCCAGGGCCATCTGGCTGATCGACTCGCCCGGATGGACCATGGGATAAACGCATTCCTCGCGCGACACGCGGAAATCCATCAGCACGGGCTTATCCATGGCCAGCCCCTGCCGCAAAACGTCTGCTACTTCGCCGGGCTTTGTCGCGCGCAGGCCGGCGACGCCGAACGCTTCCGCGAGCTTCACGAAATCCGGCGCATACGTCATGTCGGTATGGGAGTAGCGTTTTTCGTAAAAGAGCTCCTGCCACTGGCGCACCATGCCCAGATAGCCGTTGTTGAGCAAAACCACCTTGACGGCGATATTGTACTGGGCGGCGGTGGCGAGTTCCTGGATGTTCATCTGGATGCTGCCGTCGCCGGCGATGTCCACGACCTGCCGGTCGGGGAAGGCGCTTTTGACGCCGATGGCCGCCGGCAGTCCGAATCCCATCGTGCCCAGGCCGCCGGAGGTGATAAAGGAGTTGGGCCGGTCGAAGCCGAAGAACTGCGCCGTCCACATCTGGTTCTGGCCCACCTCGGTCGTAATGAGGGCGTCGCCGCCGGTGAGCTTGTGCAGTGTCTGGATGACGAACTGCGGCTTGATGACTTCGCCGTTCTGGCAGTAGGTCAGCGGCACCTTTTCCCGCCAGTCGTCGATTTCGGCCAGCCAGTTTTGGCGTGCCGCGTCGTCAGGCTCGTAGTGGTGCTCTTCCAGAAAGCGCAGCAGATCCGTGAGGGCGGCTTTGGTGTCGCCGATGATCGGCAGATCCACGGTTACGTTCTTGTTGATGGAAGATGGATCGATGTCGATATGGACGATTTTGGCGTTGGGAGCGAACGTGTCGATCGTGCCGGTCACGCGGTCGTCGAAGCGGACGCCCACGGCCAGCAGCAGATCGCAGGTGCTGACCGCCATGTTGGCGTAGTAAGTGCCGTGCATGCCCAGCATGCCCAGCCACAGCGGATCGCTGCCGGGAAAGGATCCCAGGCCCATGAGCGTGCCGGTAACGGGAACCCGGTAGCGGCGCGCCAGACGGGTCAGCTCCTCTGCGGCCCGGCCGAGGATGACGCCGCCGCCCGTCATGATCAGGGGCTTTTGCGCCCTGGTGAGCATTTCCAGGACATTGGCCATTTTCTTGGGCGCCGGTTTGTAGAGGGCTTCGTGATTGCGGATCCGAACGGCGGCCGGATCGTAATCGATTTGCGCGGCCATGACGTTCTTGGGCAGATCCACCAGCACCGGCCCCGGCCGGCCGGAGCGGGCGATATGGAAGGCTTCCTTGATCGTCGTTGCCAGCTCTTCGATGTTGCGCACCAGGAAATTATGCTTGGTGCAGGGACGCGTGATGCCCGTGATGTCGCATTCCTGGAAAGCGTCGTTGCCGATGAGCCCTGTGGGCACCTGCCCGGTGAAAACCACCAGCGGAATGGAATCCATGTTGGCCGTGGCAATGCCGGTGACGGTGTTGGTGGCGCCGGGACCGGAGGTGACCAGGCAAACGCCGACCTTGCCGGTCGCGCGGGCGTAGCCGTCGGCGGCGTGCACCGCTCCCTGCTCGTGCCGGACCAGAATATGTTTGAAATCGCTTTTATAGAGCTCATCGTAAATATCCAGAACTGCTCCGCCCGGATAGCCGAAAATGATCTCCACTTGTTCTTCTTTCAGCACTTCCAAGAGAACCTGTGTGCCTTTGAGTTTCATGTGACGCCTCCATCTTTTGGCAAGATCCAAATACCTTTAAAAACAGGAAAGCCGCGATTTCTTTTTCAGGGAAAAGGCGGCTTTGCGTTTTAAAAAACAAAGCCGCGGGTTTTCGGGGCCCGCGGCTGTCCTTTTTATTTTTTTCTGGAAAGACTTAACCGGCAGGCCCCTTAGGTACGACTACTACGACGAGCAATCTTACGATGGCCAGGTTAAGAATTCTGCCGATGTCCAAATCTTTCCGATGCATAGGAACTTCCTTATCTGTGTTTTTTCCTTTAGCGAAAAAGACACCACTTGTCAAGAGTGATTCTCGACGGGAGCAGATTTTTACCGAAACAGTTCCGCAGCCGACTCATTTGCCTCCTGGGGCGTGTCGGAAGGCGGAGCATTATCGAGAAAACACTCGAAAAGGGTTCCCGCACCCGCGCCCGGCGCCGGCAGGCCGGTTTTGGCGTCGACCTTGACGAAGATGATGCCTTCCGGCACGGGAAAGGTTTCCACCGGCTTGCCCTGGAGCGCCTTTTCCATGAAGTAAAGCCAGATGGGGGCTGCGGCCCGCCCGCCGACTTCCTGCCGTCCCAGCGACTTTTCCTGGTCGAAGCCGACCCAGACGCCGGTGATGAACGAAGGCGTGAAGCCGACAAACCAGGCGTCCCGGATGTCGTTGGTTGTTCCCGTCTTTCCGGCGACCGGGCGGCCGATGCTTTTGACCCGGCGGCCCGTGCCGCTTTCAACGACGTCCTGCATGATGTAGGTGGTCATAAAGGCGATGCGGGGATCGATGACCTGTTCCGCCTGCGGCTTGGCCTCTTCAAAAACGTTTCCCGTCCGGTCGACGATCTTGCGGATAAAGTAAGGCGTAACTTTTTTTCCGCCGTTGGCCAGCACACCGTAGGCGCGGACCAGCTCCTGCAGCGTCACGCCCGACGATCCCAGCGCCAGGGACAGGTTTCTCGACAGGGGCGATTCAATGCCCATGTTGGCGGCGTAAGACGTGGCGTAGTCGATGCCGATGTCCTGGAGGATCTTCACGGTGACGACGTTGCGCGACTGGACCAGGGCGGTGCGCATCGTGATCGGTCCCAGAAATTTTTCGTCGAAGTTTTTCGGCTTCCACAGGCCGTCCTCCTGCGACGGGTCTTCGAACACGATGGGCGAGTCCACAAACCGTGTGGAGGGATTCATGCCCTTGTCAAAGGCCGCCGTGTAAACGAGCGGCTTGAAGGCGGAACCGGGCTGGCGGCGCGACTGGGTGGCCCGGTTGAATTCGCTTTTCGCGAACTCGCGGCCGCCGACGAGCGCGCGGATGGCGCCGGTTTTGACGTCCATGCAGTACAGCGCTCCCTGCACCAGGCCCGCCTCGTACTTGTTGCGCGTCTCCATTTCGGTAAGTCCCTTGATGACGGCGTCGCGCGCGGCTTTCTGCAGGGGGAGGTTGAGGGTGGTGTAAATGGTCAGCCCTTCCTTATAAAGAATGTCTCCGCCGTATTTTTCCTGGACGTAGCGGCGGACATGCTCCACAAAATAAGCCGCGACCTTGTCTTTGGGCTTCATGGGCCGCAGGTTGAGCGGCTGAGCGGCGGCCTGCTGCATCTGGTCGGACGTGATGAAGCCTTCCTCCATCATCCGCGTCAATACATAAATCTGCCGTTGCTTGGCGCGGTCGAAGTAAAGAAACGGCGAATAGGTGGTGGGCGCCTTCGGCAGACCCGCCAGAAGCGCCGCTTCCGGCAGGGTCAGGTCCTTGGCGCTTTTGCCGAAGTAGCCGATCGACGCCGATTCAATGCCGTATGTGCCGTGACCGAGGTAAATCTGGTTCAGATACAGATTCAGAATCTCGTCCTTGGTCAGGTATTTGTCGATCCGGTAGGAGAGGATGGCCTCCTTGAATTTCCGGATGTACTTCCGTTCCGGCGTCAGATACATCAGCTTGGCGACCTGCTGCGTGATGGTGCTGCCGCCCTGGACGATTTTGCCTGCTTCCACGTTTTTGAACATGGCGCGGAAAATGCTCTGAATATCGAAGCCCTTGTGCTGATAAAAGCGGGAATCTTCCGCCGCGACAAACGCGTACTGCGCGATCTTCGGGACGTCGGCGATTTTAATCATCTTCCGGTCTTCCAGGAAGAACTCGTCGATCAGTTCGTCGTTTTCATCGAGCACGCGCGAGGCGATGCTCGGCCGGTAGTCCTTGAGCGCGTCGATGCCCGGCAGGTCCAGCGTGATGAGGTAATACGCGGCGGTCCCGCCGACGGTGACGACCAAAATGGCGAAAAAAACGATAAAGAAAATTTTCAGGAGCCGGGAAAGTCTGACGGCTTCTCCGGGAGAGTCCTTTCTGTTTTTACGGTTCGCCATCGTGTGTTTGCTATTCCTCCTCTTGGGCCTGTTCTTCAGCGACGGGTGTGGGCTCCGTCTTTTTCTTGCCGGCGAATTTGGCGACGAAGATACTCACTTCGTAGAGAATCAACAGGGGGACCGCCATCAGGACCTGGCTTAACGCGTCCGGGGAAGGCGTGAGAATGGCGGCGGCGATGAACATCATCAATATAGCGTACTTTCTGTATTTGGACAGCAGTTTGTCCGTGACGATGCCCAGCTTGGCCAGAAAGAAAATGAGCACGGGCAGCTGGAAGGACAAACCGAAGCCCAGCAGGAACTTGATGAAGAGGGACAGGTATTCGTTGAAGGTGATCATCGCCTGCAGGTACTGGTTGTTGAAGCTCACAAAAAACCGAAAAGCCGGCGGCAGGACGACAAAGTAGCCGAACAGGATGCCGCCTAAAAAAAGCAGCGTGGAAGACAGGACGAACGGCACGACGTATTTTTTTTCCTGCGGCAGGAGCGCCGGCGAGATGAATTTCCACACCTGGTAAAAGATGAAGGGGCTGGTGAGAATCAGGGAAGAAAAGAAAGCCACTTTCATGTACGTGAAAAACGCCTGGGTCAGCCCGGTGTAAATCAGATAACTGTTTTTAGGCAGAGCGTCGGTCAGGGGTTTGGTGATGAGGGCGAACAGCCAGTCCTTGAAATAATAGCAGGCGAAAAAGCCGATTCCCACGGCAATCAGCGCCCGCGTCAGGCGGACGCGCAGTTCCATCAGATGTTCCGTCAAAGACATTTTGAGATCTTCGTTGTTTTCCATGTGTTCCGTTATGCAGGTTGGAATGGTGGCGGATGTTGCAGGAGACTTCAGGGTTTTCCGGTTTCCCGGCCGGCCGCGTCGTTTTTCGCTTCTTCCGTGTCGGATTTTTTCAACACCAGCGAATCTTTAAGGCCATCGTCCTTTTTCGGTTTTTCGTCTTCTTTGAGGGCGTCTTTGAGATCTTCGGTCACGCCTTCGGTGGCATTTTTAAAATCCCGGAAGCCCTTGCCGAGGGTCTTGGCCAAATCCGGCAGTTTCTTCGGCCCGACGATTAAAAGCGCGATAATGGCGATGATGATCAACTCCTGAAACCCAATTCCAAACATGCAGAAAAATGCTCCTTACTAAATATTGCAGGTTTACCTATATATTGATTGCCGTTTTTGTCAATGTTTTTCATCAACAGCCGCCGCACGCCGGAAGGATTCGTCATTGACTGTGTTTTTACTCTTTTATACACTGTTAACATGACTGTGGACGAACAAATCGCCGAACTGATCCGGCAGGGTTCGGGCCGGGGGCTCCGCGCGGCTTTTCCCGCGCTGGTCCTGGCCGCCGCCGCGCTGGTTGTCGCGGGATCTGCGACGGGGAATCCCGTTTTTTATGCGGCGGCGGGCGTCGGGGCTCTGCTCGCCATTGCCGTCCGGCGGGTCTTTCCCCATCTTCAAAACGCCGCGCTCGGCCTCAGACAGGGATGGCGTCAAGAGGGAACTGTGGAAATCAGCATCTCCCGGTGGACGGATGACGAATCCAATGAGCACGAAACCTACCGGGGGGAAATTGCCGTCGATGACCGGCCCCCGTGGGAAATGGAATTCGTTCAGCCCCGCAACTGGCAGCCGGCTCCGGGCCGGTTCGAGGCCAAACTGGTTTTCTTAAGCGGAGTGGAGTGGCCGGTGGCGGTCGTGACCGCCTGCGGCCTCCTGTATCCCCGGACAAAGCCCCGGCGTGCCGCCCGGCCCTGAAGGAAAGCTCCGGCGCCGGGATCCGGGCCTTTTTTCTTTTGCCGGCGGCGCGTTTGCGCTTTTTTGTCTTGACAATTCCTTGACCCTTAGTATAACCAAACTTCGCCGCTCATTGAATTTTCATCAATATCCGGCTTTAAATGCGGGGCTGGGGAAGGGCGTCCCGCAGGGAGCCGTAAAAAGACCTTGCTTGAGCATGGGGAATGAAAGAGCCTTGAGGATCAAGAGGCTTATCGTATAAAAAATTTAACCGAAAGTGAGGAAGAACCATGAAGATTGAAGATGTGAAAAACGTATGTGTCGTCGGCGCCGGTAACATGGGCCACCAGATCGCGCTGCAGTGTGCTCTGTCCGGTTTCAAAACCGTCAGCACGGATGTCATTCCCGCCGTTTTGGAAAAAGCCGAAAAGTTTGTCGACAATTACCTGGCCGGCCGGGTGCAGAAAGGCAAATTGACGGAAGAAGCGGCAAAGGCGACCCGCGCCAGAATCTCCTTCACAGGCGATCTGAAAGAAGCCGCCAAGGATGCGGACGTGGTCATTGAAGCCGTTCTGGAAAGAATCGACCTGAAGCGCAAAATCTTCGCCGATCTGGACAAGATTGCGCCCCCCAACGCCATTTTGGCGACCAACAGCTCCTTCATCGTGAGCTCCCGCATTGCCAGCGCCACCAACCGTCCGGCGCAGGTCTGCAACCTTCACTTCTTCAATCCGGCCCTGGTCATGAAACTGGTCGAAGTGGTCCAGGGGCCCCATGTTTCGGATGAAACGGCAAAGTGCATGATGGATTTCTGCCTTAAAATCGACAAGGTTCCCATCCACATCAAGAAGGAAGTCGACGGCTTCGTGCTCAACCGTATTTTCGCGGTGATTCAGAAAGAAGCCCTCTGGATGCTGGAAATGGGCGTGGCCTCCGTGGAAGACATCGACAAAGCCTGCGTTTACGGCGCCGGCCATCCCATGGGTCCCTTCCGTCTCAACGACCTGACCGGCATCGACCTTACCTATGATATCTGCATGAGCCACTTCTACGAGTCCGGCAATCCGGCCGATCTGCCTGCTCCGAGCGTGGTGAAGCTCTACACGCAGGGCAAATACGGCCAGAAGACCGGCGAAGGCTGGTACAGCTATAAGAAATAAAGCGCGCCTGCCGAAGCGCATGCCTGCTTCATAGGCGATTTTCATGAGGACGCCCCGAAGTTCACACCGAATTCCGGGGCGTCCTGCGCTGAAAGGGGCCCGGGCGCGTTAAAACCGTTCTTGTGCGGATTTTTCAGGTATGGGCAACAACCGATCCGGATCGGCGCTCGTGGTGGAAGGCGGCGGGATGCGGGGCATCTTTGCCGCGGGGGTGCTCCACGCCTTCGGCCGGGCCGGCTTTGATCCCTTTGACCTGTATGTCGGCGTTTCCGCCGGCGCCTGCCACCTGGCCTCTCATCTGGCCGGTCAGAACGACCGGAACTTCGACATCACGTTGCGCTATTCGCTTGATCCCCGGTTCATCAGCCCCGGACGATTTCTGCGGGGCGGCCATCTGCTGGACCTGGACTGGATGTGGGACCAGACCATCACGCACTACCGCCTGAACCTCAGGCATATCGATGAAAAACTCAAAACACAGCAAAAAGACTTTCTGGTCGTCGCCACGTCGCTTAAGACCGGCCGCGCGCTTTATCTGCGTCCCGATCGAGAAACGCTGGAGCACTATCTGAAAGTATCCAGCGCCCTGCCGATCCTCTACCGCCGCACGCTCAGCGTTGCGGGAGAGGCAGCCGTCGACGGCGGCGTGACGGATGCTCTGCCCGTGCGCGAGGCCCACCGGCGCGGCGCGGCGGACATTACGGTCATCCGGTCGCGCCCCGCTTCGTACGTCAAAAAGGACAGTCCGCTGGCCGTGGCCTTCTTTGCCTGGTATTTCAAAAAGTATCCCGCGCTCGTCGCGGCATTCCGGCGCCGCGCCGAGCGATACAACGAATCCGTGAAATTTCTTTCCGACCCGCCGGCCGGCGTCCGGGTGACCCAGATCGCGCCGCCCGACAATCTGCACATCGGCCGCACCACGCGCAAAGAAGCCCCGCTGCGCCGCGCTTATGAGGCGGGCATCGCCTGCGGCGAAGACGTCGTGCGCGGACGGTGATCTTCTCCGTCGGGGCTGCGGCCGGCGCAGCGTTCAAAACGAAAGACACGGTTATGGAAACGCTGCTCGTGACCCTATCCTGGGTCTGTCCGGTTTTTTTATTTTCATCCGCCCTTGTCGCGCGTATTGAATATTTGCCGGCGATGGATTATAAAAAAATAAAAAAACCGGGAGTGCGAGTTTCCATGCCGATTTACGAGTTTTACTGCAGCGCGTGCAACACGATTTACAATTTCTTTTCCAAATCGGTGAACACCGGGAAGATTCCCCTGTGCCCGACATGCAAAGACATGCCGCTCACGCGGCAGATGTCCGTGTTTGCCGCGATTACAGGCGGCGGGGCCAGGGAAGAGGCAAGCGAGGATTTTTTAGGCGGCGTCGACGAGGGCAAAATGGAAAAGGCCCTGATGCAACTCGCGGCCGAAGCCGAAACGCTCAAGGAAGATGATCCGCGCGCTGCGGCGCAGCTGATGCGGAAGTTGTCCGACGCGACCGGAATGAAATTGGGGGACGGTTTCGAGGAGGCGCTGCATCGCCTGGAAAAGGGGGAGGATCCGGACCGGATCGATGAGGAACTGGGCGGTCTGCTGTCCGAGGAGGACCCGTTTGCCGCGAAAAAGAAGGGCGCACGATCCACCGGCCGCCGTCCCCGCCGGGACGAGACCCTCTACGATCTCTGAACCGCGCCGGCAAAAGGAAATCTTCATTTGGAAAAGGTCAAATCAGGCGGGCCGCCGAGAAGCTATTTTTTAAACAGGGCTTCCAGCTTTTCCTTGGCGGCCGCGGCCGGCGTGCCGGCTTTGCCGGCGCCGTTCTGAAAACGGAAGTAGTCGCAGAAATTGGAGCGGATTTTGTCCACGACCCGTTCGGCCTGCGGTTCGCGGCAGTCGTTATAGGCGCCGGGCTCGTAAAACGCACAGTTGCGGCAGACGTGCAGATCGGCCCCGCAGGACGGGCAGAAGGCCTGCCGGCCGACGACCGTGTCGCCGGCGATTTCGGTTTGGCACGCAAAGCACATTTTCATGGCGGAAAAATACCGGCGCCGTCCGGTTTTTGTCAAGCTGCTTTTTGCCGCAGCCGGCTTCCGTCATAATCGCGTGAAATTCTGTCCGGGATGTGGTATGGCTCGGCATCAAGGTTTTGGAGGAGTGTTTTGGCAGACAAATCGAAGCTTGGCTTTGAATTTCCACCCTATTCCATCCGGGTTGAACAAAACAAGATTGCCGAATTTGCCGCGGCGGTCGCTCAGAAGGACGACACGGATTCCATCCGGGACATCTACCGCGATGTGGAAGCGGCGAGGGCCGCCGGATTTGAGAACATTCCCGTGCCGCCGACGTTTCCCACCAGCTTTGTCTTCTGGACGGGCGGCGGTTTGATGGGCACGGTCGACGGCGTGGGCGCGGACGTCAGCAAGCTCTTGCACAGCGAGGAAGACTATGAATTTTTTGCGCCCATCTGCGCCGGCGACGTCCTTACCCGTAAAATGAAAGTTGTCGACATGTACGACCGGGGCAGGAAAGAAAGAAAAGGCTGGTTTGTCCAGGTGACGGTTCTGGAAACGGAAGTGACCAATCAAAGAGGCGAGCTGGTGATGCGCGCGCGCACCACCTTCTTGGAAAGGGAATGACAACATGACTCTGCGCTTTGATGACGTCCAGGTCGGCGACGCCATTCCCCCTTACACATCTTTGCCCATCACCCGGACGCAACTGGTCCGTTATGCCGGAGCGTCCGGCGATTTCAATCCCCTGCACCACGATGAGACGTTTGCCCGGGCCATCGGCCTGGAAACGGTCATCGCCCACGGCATGTTTATCATGGGCATCGCCGGAGAAGCCGTCACCGCGTGGATCGACAACAAATGTCTGCGGCGGTTTTCCGCCCATTTCCTGGGCATGACGCAGCCGGTCGATCTCCATGACGTCGAGAAGACTCAGGCCCGGGCCACCATCACCGTGACCGGCAAGGTCGTCGCAAAATACGAGGAGAACGGAGAAAAGAGAATCCGCTGCGAGATCGTTGCCCATGACGGACAGGGCAGCCGGAAACTGACGGGCTTTTTTGTGGCGGCTCTGCCCTGATGGACGGCTTTTGCACGGAAAGGCAGGTGCTGCAATGAAAGCCCGCATCCTGGTCATTGATGACGACGCCGTGGCCTGCGAATTTCTCCAGGAGGTTCTGCAGCGCGACGGTTATGATGTCACCGTTTTTACCTCCGCGCTTGCCGCGCTTGCGCAAAATCTCTCCGCTTACGATCTGCTGATGTCTGATATCCGGATGCCGGGCATGGACGGTTTGCAGTTTTTGGGCGAAGTCCAGAAAAAATGGCCGAATCTGCCTGTAATTCTGATGACCGCTTACGGTTCTCTGGAAACCACGATGGAAGCGCTCAGCCTGGGCGCCTGGGATTACATCAGCAAGCCTTTTTCACCTGACGACTGCCGGGCGCTGGTCAAAAAAGTTCTCGAAGTGCGCGAACTGCGGCAACGCCGGATGAGCTGGCCCGCGGAAACCACGCAGGAGGCGAAGCTGATCGGATCTTCCGCGACGATGGTCGAGTTTTACAAACAGATCGCCCGTGTCGCCGATTCTCCGGCCAGCGTCCTCATTGAAGGGGAAAGCGGCACCGGCAAGGAGCTCACCGCCCGGTCGCTGCATTCCATGTCGACGCGCCGCACTCAGCCTTTCGTTGTCGTTCACTGCGGCGCCATTCCCGACAGCCTGTTGGAATCCGAGCTGTTCGGCTACGAGAGGGGCGCCTTTACCGGCGCCGACCATCAGCATCCGGGGCTCATCGAGTCCGCCGGGGGCGGAACCATCTTCCTCGATGAAATCACGGAAATGTCCACGGCGCTGCAAAGCAAGCTGCTGCGCTTCATGCAGGACGGCGAAGTGCGCCGGATCGGCGGCCATGACGTGCGCCACGTCGCGGTGCGCGTGGTGGCGGCCGCCAACAAGAATATCGACCAGGAAGTCGCCGCGGGGCGGTTTCGCCTTGACCTTTTGTACCGCTTCATCGTGCGGCTGCGCATTCCGCCGCTGAGAGAGCGCCGGTCCGACATTCCCCTGCTCATCGAAGCCATGCTTAAAAAAAGGGGGTATTCCGGCGTGCGCGTTTCTCCCGAGGCCATGGAACTGCTGATGGCCTACGACTGGCCGGGCAACGTGCGCGAACTGGAAAATGTCCTTCAGCAGACGCTGCTGCTGTCTCCCTTCGTGGTTATTCTGCCGGAGAATCTGCCCGAACGCTTCCGGCAAAATGAGGCGACAGCAAAAAGCCCGGAGCCGACGGACATGACGCCGCTGGATGAAGCGCAACGCGACCAGATTCTGCAGACGCTGAAAAAGACGTCCTGGAACCAGTCCCGCGCCGCCGAAATTCTCGGCATCGACCGCAAAACCCTGCGCATGAAAATCCGCCGCTTCGGTTTGCAGGAAGAAAAGTAATTTCCGCTATTCGTCGGCCATCCGCAGATACAGGAAAACGGACGTTCCCCGGCCCGGCGCGCTTTGGATTTCCATGCGTCCGCCGTGCGCCTTGATGATGTCGCGGACGATGGCGAGCCCCAGCCCGTGAATGCCCTCTTCCTTGTGGGAACTGAAAAACGGCTCGCAGACCTTATCCAGAAGATCGGCGGCGATGCCCGGCCCGTTGTCGGCAACGGAAATTCTGACGAAGCGGGTCGCGGGATCGTCTTCAACCGTAATGGTGATCCTTCCGCCGTCGGGCATGGCGTCAATGGAGTTCTGAATGATGTTCAGAAGCGCGGTCTGTATGCGGTGGCGGTCGACGTAAAGGGGCAGAGCCGAGCTGTCGCTCGGCACATCGATAGTGATGTGGTTTTTCTGAATGAGCGGTTCAACCAGCGGCAGCGTTTCACTGAAGATGGCCGTGACGGTCATCCGTTCAAAGTGCGGGTCCGGCAGCCGCGTGGCCTTGCGGACGTTTTGAATGACGTTGTCGAGCCTTTGCGTCTGTTCAACGATCAGGTTCAGTTTGTGCGCGACGTCCGGCGGCCAGCCTTCCCGCTCCAGCAGCAGCCTGGCCAGTCCCGCGATGGAATGCAGCGGCGTTCCCAGGTCGTGCGCCAGATTGGCCGTTAAATGTCCCAGTGCGGTCAGCTGCTTGAGATTGTCCACCTGCTTTTGCAGCTCTACGACATTGAGCGTTTCCTCGCGGACGCGGTCCGCCAGATGACTGGTCAGATCGAGATTCCGGGCCATGACGTTCTGGATTTCGTCGGCCATCTGGTTGAAGTGCAGGGCCAGTTGTCCCCATTCGTCTTCGCGGACGATGGGAATGCGCTCCACGTATCGTCCTTTCTGAAAATCGTCGATGGTGGCAATGATCGTCTTGAGCGGCCGGCCGATGAGCCAGCCGTAGCTCACGCCCAGGAATAAGAGGATGGCGAGCAAAAGGCCGGCGCTGCTGAAAAAAAGGAGTTGCCGGGCCCGGTTCATGATCTCCGCGTTGGCCCGCGAAAAAGCGATGATGCCGACGATGATGCGTGAATCTTTGGTTTCGCCGGGAACAGGATACAAAAGCCCCAGCGACGGTCCTCCTTCCGTCTGCAGCCGGACATAGCGCGATTTGCCCTTCGCGCTCACGTCGGCGACCACGCTGTCCGGCCATTCGTACTGCACACGGCTTGCGCCGGCGACGTAATTGACCTGGTGGCGCCGCATGTCGAAAATATCGATGCGCGCCAGGCGCACGTCCGTCTGGAGGTGGTCTTTCAGTGTGGAATCCAGTGTGGAGATGCCCTGCCGGGTCGGAAAGTGCTGATAAAAGGTGCTGATGGTTTCGGCGACGCCCTCCAGACGCTTCACCTGCTGATCGACCAGAATCCGGTCCAGGGCGGTGAGCTGGATGAATCCCCAGATGGCCATGGTCAGAGCCAGCCCCACCACCGTCAGGGCGACCAGGCGGACGCGGACAGTCAGGTTATTGTAGCGGCTGAGGATGTTTGCCAGGAGACGCTTCACCATGGAAAACACTATAACAGAAAGAAAATAAATTCACCACGCCGGCGTGATTGGTCGCGGCGGCGGGGATGGCTTTCTTCACGAAAAAGGGGATGGATTGTTATCCATCCCCTTTCGTAAGGAAAAATAAGTTATGAAAACTTATTTCGCAGCCGGAGCAGCCGGAGCTTCTTCCTTCTTCACTTCGTCCTTCTTGGCTGCCTTCTTGGCTTTCTTGGCTGCCTTCTTGGCCGGTTTCGCGTCGGCTTTCTTGTCGGCATCCGGCGCCTTGTCGGTAGCAACGACTTTGTCGGCGGGGGCTGCGGGGGCAGCGGCCTTATCGGCGGCGACAACGGTCATGGACAGTGCGAAAACCAGGGCAACAACTAACAGAACTAAACGCTTCATTTCAAAATCCTCCTTAATTTAATAGTGTTTAAATCAACCCTTTTGATAAAGGGACTCCATCCGCTAAAAAAAGACATCGTCACGGTGTGACGGATGTCGGTTTTCCTCCTGCAGGCTTCACGCCATTTTTACCGGTTGACTTCGGCGCGCCCAGCTTGGCGACGCGAACCGCCGTCAATGTTCCTTCTTTTACGGTGTAATCGATCTTGACCGAATCATTCACTGCGACGGCCGGCGCCGGAATTTCGAGCGCGAATTCCATGATCTCCGTATTGCCTTTGATGGTCCTTTCAATCTTGATAGCGGTCTCGGATATCTCAACGACCTTTCCCCGGGCGTTCATTTTGGCCGCTTTAACGCTGTTGGCTTTTAAACCGGGATTCGGGCTTACCGGTGCGGCAGGTTTGTCGGCAGCCAGAACGATGGCTGCTCCCAGACAAAACATGCCGATGATGCAAAACAAAATTTTTTTCATGAACGTCGAATCTCCCGGTCATTCCGGAGTGGGGAACAGCAATGAACATGCCATTGTGCAGAAAGGCCTGTTTTTATTCCAAGTGATTGTATTTATGAAGATGTTTTTTACGGCATCTTTCAGCCATGCCCTGCGTCCCGCATGCCCTTGGGGCATAATTCCTCAATCGTTGGAGAAAAATGCATCAGAAAAGGTAAGCGTCAGGTCAACCGGCGGTACAGCCAGCAGTGCAGGTAAAAGAAGAATGTTTCGAGACCGCCCAAGCGGAGAAGTTTTCTGGAAATGGTGTTGACGTCCTTTTGCCGGGCTACCTTGTGGTCGGCCAGGTAGATGCTCAAAAGGCCGCGATTGATCAGATGATGAAATCCGGCATCGGGAAGCACGGCGACACTCGCCTGGGCCTGCCGGTAAAAATGGCTCAGGCGCGCCGTGATCTCAGCGGAATTTTCATAGCAGGAGCAGAAGTTCAAATCCCGGCCGCCGCGGTCTTCCTCCTGATCGATCAGGTAATCCAGCAGGATGTGCAGCCCCTGCACCCACGGGAAGTAGGCTTTTTTAACGGCCGCTACCTGCGCGGCGGAAGTTGCCGGATTGAAGAGCTGCGAAATAATGCAGAAAATGCCCAGCGTGGAGCCGGCGCAGGCGGCAAATTCATACCAGCTCATGGGCGGCAGATGATCCCGGTGTTCGTCGTACCAGGCCTTGAGTCGGGGTACGCGTTCGTCGCAGCGGACGTGCTTGTGCACCTGCAGGTCGATGTACAAAGATGCCAGGTCGCGCACGGCGCCGGCGCCCAGGTCGTAGGCCGGCAGACGGGCGAGGACGGCCCGGCACGCTTCGACCAGCGCAGCCAGATAGCCGCCGTCGTCTCGCTCCCGGCGGAAGCGGTAATAGGCCGTCGTCGGCGCGGCGGGGGAAAGCGCCTGCTCCATGGCTTCATGCAGCGCCCGGAAATCCTGCGGATCCTGCGAAGTGCTGCGGTCGCAGAGATTGTCAAGGTAATCGCTGATCGTCTGGTAAGCGACGATAAAGGCGACGGCTTCCCGATAGCGCGGCCCGGCAAGCAGTCCGTAGAGGGAGCCGCCTTCGCAATGAAAGGTTTTGGCGGCAATGCTCGCCTCGGCCTGGCGGCGCAGTTCCGGATCGGGAATATCCGCGGCGCGCCGCTTCCAGTGCCGCAGGCAGGCATGCGTCGCCGGCTGCACCTGCAGGATCATGCGTGTCGTGAGCGATAGGAAATGGGTCGGTATAGGCAAGAGCCGCTCCTTGAAGCCGAAGAATTCGCTGCATCTTTAGCACAGGCGGGCCTGTATCTCAAGAGCGGCCAAATCCGTTGACCGGTTTGGTTTGTCTGTGGTAGCTCTATTTTGATCGGAGAGGCGGCATGCAGAAGAAAGGACAGACAGACACCGAGGTCCTGGTCATCGGCGGGGGCGCGTCCGGCCTTATGGCTGCCGGCCGGGCCGCCGAAGAGGGTGCCCGCGTCGTGCTGCTGGAAAAAACCGACGCCCCCGGCAAAAAAATCCTGGTGAGCGGCAAAATGCGCTGCAATCTGACCAACGCCGCCGACTTGCCTTTGTTCATGGCCATGTACGGTCCGAACGGCCGTTTTCTGCACGGCGCCTTTTCCCGTTTCTTCCGGCCGGAGCTGCTGGCCTTTTTTGAACGCTACGGCCTGTCGACCAAGACGGAGCGCGGCGGCCGGATTTTTCCCGTTTCCGACGCCGCCGGCGACGTGGTGCGGGTTTTTGAGAGATATCTGGCGGACCACCGGGTCCGCACGGTCCTTTCGGCTCCGGTGCGTTCGGTTGCGCCGGCCGGCCCGGATCGCCTGGAGGTCCGGACAGCGAACGACCGGTATTTTGCCGCTTCCGTCATCCTGGCGGCGGGTGGCGCGTCCTGGCCCGCGACGGGATCGACGGGGGACGGCTACACCCTGGCGGCGGCGCTGGGACACGCCATCGTCAAACCCAGACCCGCGCTGGTGCCCCTGATCGTCCGGGAAGCGGCGCTGGTCCGGTCTCTGCAGGACGTTTCGCTGCGCAACGTCCGCGCCAGCGTTTTTCGCGGCGAAGCCGCGGCAGTGGACGCTTCCGCAATTCCCGCGCGCGATTACGGCCGGGGCGAAAATAAGACGCCGCGTCCGCCGCTCATCGAAAGCCGGTTCGGCGAAATGCTCTTCACGCATTTCGGCCTGGGCGGGCCGATTATTCTGCTTATGTCCCTGGCGGCGGTCGACGCTCTGGAGGAGGGACCCGTGTCCGTCCTCATCGATCTGAAACCGGCCCTGACGAAAGACCGGCTGCGCCGGCGGCTGCAGGAGGATCTCCACCGCTTCGGCAAACGGCGGATCGCTTTGATTCTGAAGGATTACCTGCCGGGGAAAGTGATCGAGCCGCTGCTCGGTCTGGCCGGCCTCAATGCTTCCCTGCCCGCGCATCAGGTGGACGCCGGGGGGAGGGACAGGATCGTCGACACGCTCAAGGCGCTGCGCTTCAACATCCGGGCGCCGCTGCCGCTTTCCAGGGCGATTGTCACGGCGGGCGGCGTGGCCCTTGCGGAAGTGGATCCGCGCACGATGGCGTCGCGCAAAATTCCCGGCCTTTACTTTTGCGGCGAGGTGCTGGATATCGACGCGGACACGGGCGGCTACAATTTGCAGGCCGCCTTTTCCACGGGGTACGTGGCAGGTGAGTGCGCCGCGGCCTTTGTCCGAGGCCGCAAGTGCGCGTAAGGCAGGGGCCGAGTCGGTGGCCTGTCGGGGCCCTGTTGCCTTTGGCGGGCGTTTCCGATAAAATGTTTGCGCCCGAACGCAGGCGGGAGAGAAGGCGAAACATGCCTTAAGGGCGCGGGAAAATACACCGCGAGGCTTGGGGCGCGAGGACTTGAAAATGACGCAAGATCAAACGAACAGCAGGGACGAGGGAAGGCAGTCTTTGGTTGCGCGCCTGCGGCTGCGTTTGCACACCCTGCAGGCGGCATTCGGACAGACGTTTGGTCTGGGGCCCGGCGCCACACTGTCTGCCCTGATTTTTACCACATTAGTTTTGCTGGCCGCCGTCTTTGGATTTTTTTACTTTGCTCCGCCCACGACCATCATTATCACGAGCGGCGACGCCGGCAGCCTCTTCCAGCGCAACGCCGGGAAATACGCGAAAATCCTGGCGCGCAAAGGTGTAACGCTGAAAATCCTGCCTTCGGCGGGATCGTTCGAAAATCTTGAGCGCCTCGTGGATCCGAAGTTTAAAGTCGATGTCGGTTTTGTCCAGTCCGGCGTGGCCAAGGGACAAAACATTGACCGTCTGATGTCGCTGGGCAGCGTATCCTACGAACCGTTGTACCTGTTTTACCGGGCCTCAAAGCCGTTTGCCCTGCTGTCGGATTTCACCGGGAAAAAGCTGGCAGTGGGCGAGAAAGGCACGGGGACCAATGTGCTGGCGCTGGCGCTTTTGGCGCTCAACGACATCAAGCCCGGCGGTCCGACGACGCTTCTGGAAATCGACGACGAGGAGGCGGAAAAGCTTCTCGCACAGGACAAAATCGACGGCGTCTTTATGATGGGAGATTCCGCCGCCTCCCGGACAATGCGCGATCTGATGCGAACGCCGGGGATCACCGCTTTCCACTTTAAACAGGCGGATGCCTATGCGCGCCGAACCCGGTATCTCAACAAGCTGGTGCTTCTGGAAGGATCGGTCAACTTCGGCAAAAACATCCCCGATCACGATATCTATCTGCTGAGTCCCACGGTGGAGCTGGTTGCCAGGGAAAATCTGCATCCCGCCCTTTCCGATGTGCTGCTCGAGGCGGCCACGGAAGTCCACGGCCGCGCCGGCCGTTTCCAGCGCCAGGGGGAGTTTCCAGCGCCGCTGGAGCATGAATACCGCATCAGTCCCGACGCGCTGCGCTATTACAAATCCGGCAAGACTTTCTTTTACCGGTATCTGCCCTTCCGGATCGCGAGCTTCCTCAACCGGTTTCTGGTGGTTTTTGTGCCGCTGATTCTGGTGTTGATTCCCGGACTCAAGCTGCTTCCGGTCATGTACCGCTGGCGGATACGGCTGCGCATTCTGCGCTGGTACCGCGCTCTGCTGGAGCTGGAAGGCGACATGAGCCGGGAAAGGACGCCCGAAAAGCACAAAGAGCTGATCGGCCGGCTCGATCACATCGAGCAAAGCGTCAACCAGTTAAAGGTTCCCGCTTCCTTTGCCGACCAGTTTTATTTTCTGCGCAGCCACATCAGTCTTGTCCGCTCCCGTCTGCTGGGCGATTCTTCCGGCTGAGATTCCCCTCTGCGCAAAATCCAAGGAAAGAGATTCCCCGGCGCTAAAGAACCGTCTTCGGCCCGGGTGTCTTCGGCGGCAGGGTTTCCCTGACCAGCGTGCTGCAGAAAAACGCTACGACCAGGGAAATCAGGCACATTTTAAACGCGCCCGAATAGGCTTCCACGGGATAGCGGCCGCCGATGGCGCCCGCGGAATCCAGATACCAGCCGATGAGCGGCTGTCCCAGGGCGGCGCCGGCAAAGGGGAAGATGTTCAGGACGCCTGTGGCGGTGCCGGAGATCTGCAGAGGAAAGGATTCCTTGATCGCCGAATAGCCGACCACCACCATGCTGCACATGGAGAAGTTGAAGAAAAAGCACCACAGATAGAGCTGGAGGACGGAGAAACCGGCGGTAAAGAAAGCGAGCGGGGCAAAAAGGCAAAGGCCGGAAAACTGGCTGATGAGCAGGACCTTTTTGCGCGAGTACAGCACCTGGTGGGAAAGCCAGTTCCAGAACGGCGCGCCGAAGATCAGGCCCACAGCCATCATCGACAGTACGCCGCCGGCCTGGGTCCGCGAAAGCCCGTAGGCGTGCATGAGAAAGGGGCCGCCCCACAGGCCGTTGAAGCTCAGCGTCACGAGGGCGCCGAAGAAGTTGCAAAGCGCCATCGGCCAGAAGATTTTGTTTTTCAGGACCAGAAAGATGCCGCCCAGAAGTCCGTATTTCACGCCGTCGCAGGTGTTGTCGATGGCGCAGTTGGTGAGCGGCCGGTAGCCGGACTGCTCGGGAGTGTCGCGCACCAGACGCCAGATCAGTGCGGAGATGGCCAGCGTGGCGACGCCGATGACGATCATGCTGCCGCGCCAGGTGATGGCGTCGCTTAAAAAGGCCAGCGGCGTGGACGCTGTAAAGGCCCCCACGCCGCCCAGCGACATTAAAAGGCTGGTCATCCGGGAAAACTCGTGAGCCTCAAACCAGCGGGTGAGGATTTTCAGCGTCGGAATGAAGACCATCGCCACGCCCAGGCCGACCAGGACGCGCGCCGTGATGGCCATGGTCACGTTCTGGGTGAAGCCCAGAAGGATGGATCCGGCCGCCGCCACGGAAAAGAACGCCACCACGGAGCGTCGGGGGCCCCAGGTATCCGACAGGAGTCCGGCGGGAATCTGCATGAGGGCATAGGGGTAAAAATAAGCCGAGGCCAGAAGGCCCATCAGCGCGCCGCCGGTTTGCAGGTCGGCCATCATATCGACGGCTACGACGGCCGGGGCCAGCCGGTGAAAGAAAACCAGGAGGTAGGCGGTGCCGAGCAGGACAAAAATCAGATAGCGGTATCTGGCAAAACTCATGTCCGAAAGCCTTCGGGAATAGTCTTTGAGCGCCGGAGCTGAATTCTTCGGGCGGCGTCTGCGGAATTCACAGTTCGGGAACGCCTGCCGGGATCAGGCACACAAACACCAGCGTATTTTTTCCGGTGTTGCGGATCTGGTGCTCTTTTCCGGCCGGAATGAAAAGAACGGTACCGGGGTCGAGGGAGTGCCATTGCCCGTCGGCAAATGCTTCGCCGCTGCCCGCGTGGACAAAAATTTCATGCTCCCAGGCATGGGCATGGGCGGGAGTGTGCCCTTCGGGGGCGAGTTCAAAAACGCGCATGCAGAAATGCTCTGCGCCGTCGTCTTTGCCGATGACCACGCGGCCGGCGACGCCCCGGGCTGAACCGCCCTCGAAGCGGGTTGGTGCCACGCTCGAATAAGAAAGGATTTTCATGCCGGATCTCCCAGAGAGCCCCTTGGATCAGCTTTTTTCCATGGTTTTGTGGAACCGGATCTGCGGCCATTCCTCCATGATATGGGACAACCGCCACTCGCTTGACGCAAGATATACGAGATTGCCTTCCGTGTCCATGGCCAGGTTGCTGAAATTTTTTTTCTGAAAATCGTCCAGCCTTTTTGCGTCGTCGCCGGTGACCCAGCGGGCGGCGGCGTAGTCTGCTTTCTCATAATCGGCGTAGACGCTGTATTCATTTTTCAGACGGGACATGGTGACCTCGAACTGCAGGGCCCCGACGGCGCCCAGAATATTGTCCGATCCCCAGAGAGGCCGGAAAACCTGAATGGCGCCCTCTTCGGCCAACTGTACCAGCCCCTTTTGCAGATGCTTGATGCGCAGGGGATCCTTGAGGCGCACCCGGCAGAAATGCTCCGGGGCGAAATGAGGAATACCCGTGAATTTGAGAGGCTCCTTTTGTGAAAAGGTGTCGCCGACCTTGATCGTGCCGTGATTGTGCAGGCCGATGATGTCGCCGGGATACGCCTCGTCGACGTGCGTGCGGTCCTGCGCCATGAAAATGGTGGCGTTGGACAGGGAGATTTCCTTGTCCAGGCGATGGTGCACCACGCGCATGCCCCGTTCGAATTTGCCCGAACAAATCCGCATGAACGCGATGCGGTCACGGTGCGCCGGATCCATATTGGCCTGAATTTTAAAGACGAACCCGGAAAACTCCTCTTCCTCCGGATTGACGATCCGCGTCGTCGCGGGGCGGGGGGAAGGCGGCGGCGCAATGGCCACGAAAGCATCGAGCAGCTCCTTGACGCCGAAGTTGTTGATGGCGCTGCCGAAAAAAACCGGCGTCTGGCCCGCTTTCAAATAGTCCCTGACGGCGAAGGGATTGGCCGCTCCTTCCAGAAGCGCAATTTCTTCGCGCAGCTCGGCGGCCTGACTGTCCAAAAGCTCGTCGAGGAGCGGATCATGGAGATCGCTGATGACGACGCCCTCGTCGGAGCGCCTGGCCTTGCCCGGCATAAAGAGATGAAGGGTGCGGCTGTACAGATTGTAAACGCCCCGAAAACGTTTGCCCATGCCGATCGGCCAGGAAAGCGGGGAGCATTCAATTTGCAGTTTGTCTTCGATATCCGCGAGAATGTCCAGCGGAGCCAGGCAGTCCCGGTCGAATTTATTAATAAAGGTGATGATGGGAGTGTTGCGCAGGCGGCAGACTTCCATGAGCTTCTGCGTCTGCGTCTCGACGCCCTTGGCGCCGTCGATCACCATCAGCGCGCTGTCCACTGCCGTCAGCACCCGGTACGTGTCTTCGGAAAAGTCCTGATGGCCGGGCGTGTCGAGCAGATTGATTTCACAGTCCGCGTAGTCGAACTTCATGACGGACGACGTAACGGAAATGCCGCGTTCCTTTTCGATCGACATCCAGTCGGAAAGCGCGTGCCGGGAGGCCTTGCGCGCTTTCACCGCCCCGGCGAGCTGGATGGCCCCGCCGAACAGCAGCAGCTTTTCGGTGAGCGTCGTTTTGCCCGCGTCCGGGTGGCTGATGATGCCGAACGTCCGCCGCCGTTCGATTTCTTTTAATAATTGCTTGCTCAATATTGTTCTCTACCCTGCCCTTGCCGTTGTCCTTGAACCTTTTCAGGAGTGTCGCCTCTTAACCAATAATTCTTTGGCTGTCAACCGGCAAGAGAGGCTCCCGGACGTCTATCCGTAAAAAAACCTTGACAAAAATGCTCTGTTGAATAAAAGTTCCAGGCCGTGAGCGGGCGTAATTCAGTGGTAGAATGTCAGCTTCCCAAGCTGGACGCCGTGGGTTCGAGCCCCATCGCCCGCTCCATTATACAGTCTGCCGGCATGCCCCTTCCGGGGCGGCAAATAGTGCTTGCAATGCCTCCTGGTATGTGGTAGGTGCAACCCGACCATCACGGAAAGTAGTATGCTGAAGTGGGCTTTCGCCCACTTTTTTATTTTCTGAAGCGAATCGATATGTACGATGACTTAAGGGACAGAATATGGCGGCTGGCCGAGCCGGTCGCCTTGGCCGAGGGGATGGAACTCATTTTCGTCGAGTGCCTGAAAATGCACTCCCGCTGGGTTTTCCGTCTTTTTCTGGATAAGGAAGGCGGTGTGACGCTGGACGACTGCACGACCGTCAGCAACCAGGTGGGCGACATTCTGGACGTCCACGATCTGTCCCGCGGTCCCTACACGCTGGAAGTATCGTCGCCAGGCCTTGACCGTCCGCTTTTTCGGGACGTCGATTTCGAAAGGTTCATCGGCGCCAATGTCAGGCTCAAGACGCACAGTAAAATCGACGGCATGAAGAATTTTCAGGGTAAACTGATTGAATTTACGGAAGAAAATGGTGATAAAGTTGTCCGCCTGGACGTGGCGGCAAAAGTGTACAGCATACCGAAAAAAGACATTGCCAAAGCCAATCTGGTGGATGAAACAGCCGTGATTGCATAATGATCAAAACGCCTGAAGGCTGTAAGGTTGCTAAAGCCCGAGTGCTGGAAAAATGGAGGGAATTTAAATGTTTCATGAACTTAAACGTCTGATCGAGCAGATGGGTAAGGACAGAGGGATCGACAAACAGATTATCACGGAAGCCCTCGAAGCCGCGATGTTGACGGCGGCGCGCAAAAAACTGGGGCAGAACGTGGATATCGAGGCCCATTACAATGACGACGCCGGCGAAATCGAGGTTTTCCAGTTCAAAACGGTCGTCGACAAAGTGCTCGATCCAGAAACACAGATTTCCAAAGATGAAGCGCGCAGAACGCTCGATGAAGGCGCCGAACCCGGTGACTCCCTGGGAATGAAAATCGAAACCAGCTCCTTTGGCCGCATCGCCGTGCAGATGGCCAAGCAGATCATCATTCAGCGCGTCAAGGATGCGGAACGCGACAATATTTACGATGAGTACAAGGACCGCAAGGGGGAACTGATCAACGGTTTCGTGCAGCGGTTTGAAGGCGGCAACATCATTGTCAATCTGGGGCGCGCCGAAGGCGTAGTGCCGCCGGCCGAACAGATCCACCGCGAGACTTACAAGCGCGGCGAACGCATCCGGACCTACCTTTTCGATGTGAAAAAGAACGCCAAGGGCGCGCAGATCGTTTTATCCCGCACCCATCCCTCCTTCCTGAAAGCGCTGTTTGAAGTGGAGGTGCCGGAAATTTCCGAAGGGCTCATCGACATCGTGAGCGTAGCCCGCGAACCGGGCAAGCGCGGCAAGATCGCCGTGAAGGCCAAGGACAAGGACATCGACCCGGTCGGCGCCTGCGTCGGCATGCGCGGCACCCGCGTGCAGAGCGTCGTCCAGGAGCTGCGCGGCGAAAAAATCGATATTATTCCCTATACCGAGGACGCGGCCAAATACGTCTCGAGCGCCCTGTCGCCCGCCAAGGTCAACCGCGTGTTCGTTGACGAGGAAAACCGGGCGATGACGGTGATCGTTCCCGACGACCAGCTGTCGCTCGCCATCGGCAAAAACGGACAGAACGTCCGTCTGGCGGTCAAGCTGACCGGCTGGAAAATCGATGTGAAGAGCGAAACGATGGCGGCGGAAAAGGATGAAAACGCGCACATGGCGCTGACCCGCATCCCCGGCATCGGACCGGCCATGGCCGAAAAGCTGTCCGTTCAGGGCATCAAGAGCATTGCGATGCTGGCGGCGATGGAGCCGGAAGCGCTTTCCGCGATTCCCGGCGTGGGTGAAAAGACGGCGACGGAATGGATTGCGCAGGCTATCACGCTGCTGGATGAAGAAACGAGCGAAAAAAAGAAAGTGTAGTTTTTTTTCAGGGATCCACTATTTGACTTGAGGGAGTTTCGGGAATGGGGAAAAAGCGAGTTCACGAGTTGGCCAAGGAGCTTGGTCTGGAAAACAAGGATCTGATCGCCCATCTGGAGAGGTTGGGCATTACGGTCAAATCCCATGCCAGCACACTGGAGGAACACGAGATCGAGAGAGTCAAAGAGGATCTCCAGGCCCCGTCGCCGCGGCAGATTGTCGAGGAGAGAATCACGACCACCGTCATCCGCCGCCGGGCGGTGCGTGCGCCGATTGAGGCTCCTCCTCCCGAAGAAGCGGCGGAGTCGAAGGAAGAAACGCCGGCGGCGGAAAAGCCCGTGCCTCCGGCCGCGCCGAAAAAAGAAGCTCCGGCCGCCGTTCCGGAGGTTGCCGAAACGGCCCTGCCCAAGGAGGAGGCGCCGGCCGAACCGGCGGCTCCCGCTGTCGAAGCCAAAAAGGAAGCCTCTCCGGCTGAACCTCCCGCTGTCGAACCGGCCCCGCCCGCCGGGGCGGCCCCGCCGGCCGAACCGGTCCCGGCGGCAAAGCCTCTGCATCCGGCGCTGGCGCCGGCTCCGGAGAAGCCCCGGCAGCCGCCGGTGATTTTGCCGGTTCGCCCGCCGATGATGTCGCGGCACAAAATTTCCCGGCCGGAGGAAAAGAAAGAGGCGCCGGCCAAACCGGTTTTGAAGCCGGGCGAAAAAGCCGCTGTGCCCCCGCCGGAAAAAATCATCAAGCGGGAATTTGAGAAGCCCAAGAAGAAAAGCAAGGGGCCGGTGGAAGTTTTCATTGAGGAAGAAAAGGAAGTTCCCCGCCGCAAGACCCTGGAAAAGAAAGGGGAAAAGAAGCTGAAAAAGGTCGATGACGACCGGGAAGTGATTTTCACGAAATGGCGCGAAGACAAGAAAGCCGCGCCCGTTAAAATGCGGAAAACCGAAATCACCGTGCCCAAGGCCATCAAACGGCGCATCCGTGTCGGCGAGACAATCACGACCGGCGAACTGGCCAAGCGGATGGGTGTCAAGGCCGGCGATGTCATCAATAAGCTGATGGGCATGGGCGTGATGGCCACCATCAACCAGTCGATCGATTTTGATATTGCCGCGCTGGTCGCCTCCGAATTCAGTTTTCAGGTGGAAAAGGCGGAAGTCGAATTCGACGAGACGCTGCTCCGGCCCCAGGTCGCCGAGGAAAATCTGCTGCCCCGGGCCCCGATTGTCACGATCATGGGCCACGTCGACCACGGCAAAACATCGCTTTTGGACGCGATCCGCCAGACCCATGTGATCGACGGCGAAGCGGGAGGCATCACGCAGGCGATCGGCGCCTACCACGTGCACATCAACGGCCGCGACATCGTTTTTCTGGATACGCCCGGTCATGAAGCCTTTACGGCCATGCGCGCGCGCGGCGCCCAGGTGACGGACATCGTGGTTCTGGTGGTGGCGGCCGACGACGGCGTCATGGATCAGACCGTTGAAGCCATCAACCATTCCAAGGTGGCGGGCGTGCCGATCATCGTGGCCGTGAACAAGATCGACAAGCCGGGCGCGGAGCCCGAAAAGATCAAGCAGGCGCTGACCGAACACGGCCTCCTGTCCGAACAGTGGGGCGGCGACACGATCTTTTGCGAAGTGTCGGCCAAAAAGAAAATCGGAATCGAAGAGCTTTTGGAAATGATCCTGCTGCAGGCGGACGTGCTGGAGCTCAAGGCGGATCCCACTCTGTCGGCGCGCGGCGTCATCATTGAAGCGAAGCTGGACCGCGGCCGCGGCCCGGTGGCGACCGTGCTGATTCAGCAGGGTACGCTCCGCGAAGGAGACGCGTTTGTGTCCAAGACCGAATTCGGCCGCGTCCGGGCCATGATCAACGATCAGGGGCGCCGCGTCAAGGAAGCCGGACCCGCCATGCCGGTGGAAGTCATCGGTTTTTCCAGCGTGCCGCAGACGGGCGGAGAATTCATCGGCGTGGAAGACGAAAAGAAAGCCCGCAGCATTGCCGAATACTGGATCCGCAAAACGCGGGAAAAAGAACTGTCCGCGTCTTCCAAGATCACGCTCGAGCAGCTGTATGAAAAGATCAAGGAAGGCGTCAAGGATCTGAACGTGATCATCAAAGCCGACGTGCAGGGATCCATTGAAGCGATTTCCGACGCGCTCAAGAAGCTGTCGACGGAAGACGTGCAGATCAAGACGATCCACAGTTCGACGGGCGCCATCAGCGAAACGGATGTCATGCTGGCCTCCGCGTCCAACGCGATCATCATCGGCTTCAACGTCCGTCCGGATGCCCGCGTGAGCGAACTGGCCGCTCAGGAAGGCGTGGAAATCAAGCTCTATGACATTATCTACAACGTGATCGCGGATGTGAAGGCGGCCATGGAAGGCCTCCTGGAACCGGAATACAAGGAGGTGGTGCAGGGACGCGCCGAAGTCCGCGAGCTCTTCCGTGTGCCCAAGGTCGGCATCGTTGCCGGCTGCCATGTGCTGGACGGCAAGATCACCCGCGCGTCCTCGGTCAAACTGGTGCGCGACAGTGTGGTCGTCTTCGACGGCAAGCTCCTGTCGCTGAAGCGGTTCAAGGACGATGCCCGCGAGGTGCTGGCCGGATTCGACTGCGGCATCGGCGTCGAGGGCTACAACGATATTCACGTGGGAGACGTGATCGAGGCCTACATCATGGAGAAGCTGGAAAGAAAGCTTTAGGCGGACGGCTGAACGTATGGTTATCGGTTACGGCATCATCCGGCTGCGGATTCCGGAGTCCGGTTCCCTGAAGGAAAAAAGGAGCGTTTTGAACAAGATCATCAAACGCGCGCAAAACGAGTTTAACGTTTCCATTGCCCAGGTGGGCGATCTGGATCTCCACCGCTTTGCCGAAATCGGATTTGCGCTTACCGGCAATGAATCGCGCTATATCAGCAGCAAGGTCGATCACCTGCTCACATTCATCGAGCACATGCAGGTGGCGGAGGTGGTGAGCTCGAAAATCGAAGTGATGGCGGTGTCCGATCTGTCGGAAACGCCGGACTGGGAAGCAGGAAAATACGATGAATTTTAAAAGAGCGGACCGGGTCGGCGAGCTGATCCAGGCGGAGATGTCCGATATTCTGCTCAAAGCGGTCAAGGATCCCCGCCTGCACGCCGTGACGATTACAGCGGTCAAGGTGACGGACGACCTCCGCAACGCCAAGATATACTTTGTCGAAATGGGCAAGGATGAATTGAATGAAGAGGTTCAGGCGGGCTTGACCCGGGCCAGGGGATTTGTGCGCCGGGAGCTGGGGCACCGCCTGCAGCTGCGTTTTGTGCCGGAGATCATGTTCGTGCACGACAAGTCCTTCGGCTACGGCAACCGGATTGAAAAGCTTTTGGCGCAAATCGCCCGACAGGAAGAAAAGCATGATTAAAGAGATTATTTCAGCCATTTCATCCGGAAAAAGATTTCTCATCACCGCCCATGTCCGGCTCGACGGAGACGCCCTGGGCTCGGAGCTGGCGCTTGCCTGGATGCTGAAGGATCTGGGCAAGGAGGCGGTGATTTACAACCAGGACGCCACGCCCGGGCATTACCGGTTTTTGCCGGGTGCCGAAAACATCGTGTCGGAACTGGAACATCTCGACCGATATGATGTCGGCTTCATTCTGGACTGCTCCGAACTGGAGCGGATCGGAAAAATCGCCGCCGATGTGACGACCATCAAGACGCTCATCAACATCGACCACCATGTGTCCAACGGCGGATTCAGTAAATTGCGCCTTCTGGATCCGAAAGCCAGTTCCACAGGAGAACTGCTTTACCGGCTGATGCGTAAAATGCACGTGAAGCTGACCGAGGAAATCTGCACGAATCTCTATGCGGCGATTCTTACGGATACCGGCGGATTCCGCTATTCCAGCACGCATCCCGATACGCTCCGGGCGGCGGCCGACCTGGTGCAGGGCGGCGCGAGTCCGCAGTGGATTTCCGAAAATATTTACGAAAGCGATCCGCCGGCCAAGCTGAAGCTTCTGTCCCGGGTGCTGGAGACGCTGGAGCTCGATCTGGAGCTGCAAACCGCTTCCCTGGTCGTGACCTTCGATCATCTGCGGCAGACGGGCGCGAGCATGGAACACACGGACGGCTTCATCGATATTCCCCGCACGGTGAAAGATGTCGCCATCGCCATGGTGTATTCGCAGATCGGCGACAACCAGTTTAAGCTGAGCCTGCGTTCCAAGGGTAAAGTGAATGTGGAAAAAATTGCCGCGCGCTTCGGCGGCGGCGGACACATCAACGCCGCGGCCTGCCGGATCGAAGGCGATCTTGCCGGGATCAAGGCCCGGGTGCGGCAGGCGGTAAAAGAATTATAGGCGTTTATGGACGGAATCGTGGTGATTGACAAACCGGCCGGGTATTCGTCCCACGATGTCGTGAGCGAAGTGAAAAAGATCCTCGGTGTCCGGAAGGCGGGGCATACCGGAACGCTCGATCCGATGGCAACCGGCGTGCTGCCGGTTTGCGTGGGAGAGGCGACCAAGCTGGCGCAGTTTTTGACCGCACAGCACAAAACCTATCTGGCCACCATGCTGCTGGGGGTCCAGACCGATACGCAGGATACGGAAGGGCAGGT
The DNA here is from genome assembly GCA_002304995.1 of Syntrophaceae bacterium UBA1411. Lineage (GTDB taxonomy): Bacteria > Desulfobacterota > Syntrophia > Syntrophales > Smithellaceae > UBA8904. Next base: position 58,495 of record DBPV01000022.1, on the reverse strand, counting down.
GATCCGGACGTCGGACGGGCCGGTGCCGGAGGAAGACCTCCGGCAGACGTTGAAACGGATGGTGGGCAGGATCCGGCAGGTGCCGCCGGCCTATTCGGCGCTCAAGCATAAAGGAAAGCCTTTATACAAGTACGCCAGGGCCGGAGAGTTTCCGGAAGTGGCGGCGCGGGAAGTGGAAATCTTCTCGCTTGACGTGAAAAGCATCGCCCGGCCGTACGTGACGTTTGAAATTTCCTGCTCGAAAGGCACCTACATCCGGACCGTTTGTTCCGATGTCGGGAAGATCCTGGGGTGCGGAGCGTGTCTGGCCGGACTGCGCCGCCTCCGGAGCGGATTTTTTACGGAAGACATGGCCGTGGTTCTGGAGAAGAAGCCGTCGGCGACGCCCAGAGAGATCCTGGCGGACCGACTGCTCCCGCTGGCCCGGCTGCTGCCGGATATGCCGGCCGTGGAAACCGCTCCGGCGCTGGCCGACCGGATCCGGACCGGTTTTCAGCCGGATGCGGGAACGCTGCGGCAAAATGTTCTTCCTTTTCTTGCGGCCGGAGATGTGATAAAGTTTACGCTTCCTGATGGTGATCTGGTGGCTGTGGCAGAGATGCTGATGCCAGCCGACGCGCTGGCCGGTCAGGACGACAAGGCTCGGGCGGCCAGAATCCTGAGGGTGTTTGGACAACCGATAAGGAATAACTGAAATAAAAAGGAATTTTTTAAGAGGGAGGAAAAAAGCGTGTTAACTGTTGAAAAAAGAAAGGCATTAATCGAGGACTACCGGCTGCACGAAAAGGATACCGGGTCCCCGGAAGTACAGATTGCTCTTTTGAGCGCACGAATTGAATATCTGACGGAGCATTTCAAGGCGCATCAGAAAGATCATCATTCCCGGCGCGGTCTTCTGAAACTCGTCGGGCAGAGGAGAAGGTTGCTCAATTACATCAAGGAAGATGATGTTGAGCGTTATCGGAACATAATCAAACGTCTGGGCCTCAGGAAATAATAAGAGCCATTCAAGGGCGGAAGGCAAAAGGACTCCCGATTGGACACGGATTCATCGCTGCTGGAGTCAATCGGCTTTTGCGTTTCGCCCTTGAATTTGTCCGTGCACCTGTTTTTTTTACGAAAACCAGGCGCGCTTCGCAGTGTTCCATGCGAATTGAAGGTTTTTTGCGGCTTGCCGCGGGAACCTTTCCTTTCCTGTTCCGGACAACAACAACCTAATAAGGTGGAGGAAATTAATGAGTAAAGCATTCAGTACGGATTTCGCAGGGCGAAATTTCACAATCAAAACCAATTATGTAGCCGCGCAGGCGGACGGTTCCACGCTGGTCTATTACGGGGACACCGTCGTGCTGGTCACGGCTGTTTCTTTGAAAAGTGTGAGGGAAGGCGTCGATTTTCTGCCGCTCACCGTGGATTATCAGGAAATGACTTTTGCCGCGGGTAAAATTCCCGGCGGTTTTTTCAAGCGTGAGGGGCGTCCCAACGAGCGGGAAATTTTAACGTCGCGCATCATTGACCGGGCGATTCGTCCGCTGTTCCCCAAAGGGTACTATTCGGAAACCCAGATGGTGGCGACGGTGCTGTCGGTGGACAAGGAAAACGACGCGGATGTCGCGGCGATGATCGGCGCGTCCGCCGCGCTCGAGATATCGGACATTCCGTTCAAGGGGCCGATCGCCGGCGTGCGCGTCGGACGGATTGCCGGCGAACTGGTCGCCAATGCGTCCGCGGAAAAAATGCAGGAAAGCGAAATGAATCTCTTTCTGGTGGGACGCAAGGTCACGCCGAGCCGGTCGGGCCGCGCCTATGACGTCGAACTGGTCATGATGGAAGGCGAAGCCAAGGAAGTGCCGGAAGACATTATCGTCGATGCCATCAAATTCGGCCTGGAAGCCGTTCGGCCGGTGATCGATCTGCAGGACCAGATGCGGGCGGCGGTCGGCAAAGCCAAGCGGCCGGTGGAAGAAGCCGCGCCGGATGAAGAACTGATCGCCCGGGTGCGCGAGGAAGCGTTGCCGGGCCTCAAAGAAGGCTACGGCATGCCGCGCAAGCTGGAGCGCTACGCCAAGCTGGGCGACGTTCGGGAAGCGGTCATCAAAAAAATCGGCGGGGATGACGTCGGGCTTTGCAAAAAGGTTGCTGCAATCATCGAGCATCTGGAATCCCGAATTCTCCGGGAGATGATATTAAACGACAAAAAGCGAATTGACGGCCGGTCTTCAACCGATATCCGCCCGATCAGCTCGGAAGCCGGCGTGCTGCCGCGTGCCCACGGATCGGCCCTCTTCAACCGCGGCGAAACGCAGGCGCTCACCGCTCTCACCCTGGGAACCTCCTCGGATGAGCAGCGCATGGACTATGTCGGCGGCGAAGAACTCCGTTCCTTCCTGCTCCATTATAATTTTCCGCCTTACAGCGTGGGCGAAGCCAAATCGCTTCGGTCGCCCGGCCGCAGGGAAATCGGCCACGGCGCGCTGGCGCGCAAGGCGCTGGTTCCCGTGCTCCCGCCGCCGGAGCAGTTTCCCTACACGATCCGGATCGTTTCCGAAATTCTCTCTTCCAATGGATCGTCCTCGATGGCGACGGTGTGCGGCGGCATTCTGTGTCTGATGGACGGCGGCGTGCCGGTGCGGGACATCGTCGCGGGCATCGCCATGGGACTGCTGAAGGAAGGAGACGACGTCGTCATTCTGTCCGACATTCTGGGCGATGAAGACCATGCCGGCGATATGGATTTCAAGGTCTGCGGAACGGAAAAAGGCGTGACCGCCATGCAGATGGACATCAAGATCGACGGCCTGACTGAAGACATCCTGCGCAAGGCGCTGGCCCAGGCCCGCGACGGCCGCCTGTTCATCATCGGCAAGATCCGCGAAACCCTGTCCGCGCCGCGGCCGGACATTTCGCTCTACGCGCCGCGCATCACCACCGTCAAGGTGAAGGAAGACCAGGTGCGCACCGTCATCGGCTCCGGTGGAAAGAACATCCGCCAGATCATCAGCGAAACCGGCGTCACCATCGACGTGGAAGACGACGGGACCGTGACGATCGCGTCCGCCGACGCCGAAGCGGCGGCCCGCGCCGTGGCGATGGTCAAGTGGCTCACCGAAGAAGCGGAAGTCGGCAAGATTTACCGCGGCACCGTCAAGAAAATCGTCGATTTCGGCGCGTTTGTCGAAATTCTTCCCGGAACGGAAGGTCTGCTGCATATTTCGCAGATCGCCAAGGAAAGAATCGCCAAGGTAACGGACGTTCTGCAGGAAGGCGACGAGGTCATGGTCAAGGTGCTGGAAGTGGACAAACAGGGCAAAATCCGTCTCAGCCGGAAAGAAGCGCTGGGCGCGGAAACAAAGTAGCTGTTTTTTCGGTTACAGACGATCATCCCGCGCCGGCGGAAGCCGGTGCGGGATGATTTCTAATCTTTCATGGAAACTCTTAAAGTCCAAATAAAGAGGATTGCCGGCAGTGAAGATCTGCCCCTGCCCCGGTATATGACCGATCAGGCGGCGGGAATGGACCTCTTTGCGGCCGTTACCGGCGAGGAAACGATTCCGCCCGGCGGCCGCAAAAAAATTCCAACCGGTATCGCCGTGGCTCTCCCGGAAGGCTATGAGGCGCAGATTCGCCCGCGCAGCGGCCTGGCGCTGCATCAGGGCGTGACGCTTTTAAATACTCCCGGAACAATCGACGCGGACTACCGCGGCGAAATCGCGCTCATTGTCATCAACCACGGCGATTCCCCGTTTATCGTGTTCCGGGGGCTGCGTCTGGCGCAGATGGTCATTGCCCGCGTCTGCCGGGCCGAGTGGATCGAGTCGGCCGACCTGAGCGAAACCGTCCGGGGGCCGGGCGGCTTCGGACACACGTAAAGGCGCGGCGCGCAGGAATTTTGCATTTGCGCCAAAACAGTGGTATGAAATCCGGCAAAATAAAGAGCGGCCGGTAAAAGGTCATGAAAAAATTCAAAGTTAAAAAAACCTTTCAGGAAATCAACGAAAAGATCAAAAAAGGATGTGCCGTCGTCGTTACGGCCGAGGAAATGATCGATGTGGTGGCGCGTCACGGAGAGGTCGAGGCGGCCCGCCGTGTCGATGTCGTCACGACCGGCACCTTCGGTGCGATGTGCTCTTCGGGCGCTTTTCTGAATTTCGGCCACACGGCGCCGCGCATCCGGGCGTCCCGCGTCTGGCTCAACGACGTGCCCGCCTACGGCGGCATTGCGGCGGTCGACTGCTATCTCGGCGCGACGGAAGTCGTCGAGGGAGATCCGCAAAACAGCGTCTATCCCGGCGAATTCAATTACGGCGGCGGTCATGTGATCGAAGATCTGGTGTCCGGCAACGTCGTCAAATTGCGGGCCGAGGGATACGGCACGGATTGTTATCCGGCGCGCAAATTTGAAAAAAACATCACCATCAACGATTTGCGGGACGCCTTCCTGTTCAATCCGCGCAATGCCTATCAGAACTATAACTGCGCCGTGAATCTCTCCGACACAACGATTTACACCTACATGGGCATTTTACGTCCGCGCATGGCCAACGCGTCCTACGCGACGGCAGGCCAGCTCAGCCCTCTGTTCAACGATCCCTACTACCGGACGATCGGCGTTGGAACACGGATCTTCCTGGGCGGCGCCCAGGGATTTATCGCCTGGCCGGGGACACAGCATAATCCTCATGTGGCCCGGTCGGCCAACGGCGTTCCCAAGGAAGGAGCGGGCACCCTGGCGGTGATCGGCAATCTGAAGGAGATGAGCCCCGAGTGGCTCACGGGCGCCAGCATCTTGGGGTACGGCGTTTCTTTGTTTGTCGGCATCGGCGTACCCATTCCCATGCTCGATGAAGAAATGGCCCGCTATACCGCCGTCCGGGACGCGGATATCTATGCCCAGGTATACGACTACAGCATGGACTATCCGAAGGGCAATCCCAAGCCCGTGGCGGAAGTGAGCTACGGGGATCTGCGCAGCGGTTCGGTGATGATCGACAATAAAAAAGTGATTACCGCCCCTCTGTCCAGTTATTACAAGGCCGGCCAGATTGCCAATATTCTGAAGGATTGGATTGAAGGCGGCAAATTTCTTCTGGGCGAACCGCAACAAAATCTGCCTTCCGTGTCCGTTTAACCAACGTAAGACCAACAGTGAATCAATTCGGGCCCCTTCCCTCTTGAGGAAGGGGCTTTGGGCCTCCGTCCGGCCGCGGCAGTGACAGATGTCACATAAATATCCTTTTTGTTTCATGTTTTGAAAAAATAGATCGATAAAATCTGAAAGGCAGGATATTATCGCCCAGTAAGATTAATTAATATTAATTAATCTTTATTATTGTTGATATTTTTCTTGACAATTTCCATTAGTTGTAGTTTTTTAGGGCCAAACAGTCAAGGGATTGCTTTAAGTTATCATGGAAAATATCAAGAAAAATAGAGTAAAAAAGTATCGAGAGTCGATTCCGCTTAGCATTTCCGAGCTGGCCCGCGAGGCGGGATTAACACCGCAAACGGTGGCCAAAATGGAAAAAGGATTGCCGACGAGAAAAAATTCTGAATTGAAAGTCGCCAAGGCCCTGCAGAAATCATACGAAGACGTCTTTCCGCAGTAGCCGGGGTTTAAAAGCGTCTTTTGCTGGAGGATATGATTATCCATGAAGATAGGCAGGTACTTAATAGCCTTTTTATTTTTGATGGCGCTTTTAATTACTTTCGGGAACCGGGGCATCGTCGATAATTACCTGATGAACGAAAGACTGGCTGCGCTCAAGACAGAAAACGCTCATCTGACGGCCCTCAACAGGGACCTGGAAAAAAAGATTCACTTATTGAGAAGTGATCCGGCATACATTGAAGCCATTGCCCGCAACGAACTGGGCATGGTGAAAAAAGGAGATATTGTATACAGGATGGCAAAATAAGGGACAGATGGTTTTCTGAAACAGAAACGACTTATTCGGTGCTTTAATGGACATAAAAGAATTATTTACCGGAACAAAAAAGCTGGTCGGCCTGGACATCGGTTCCAATTCTCTGAAGCTTGCCGAAATCATCAACACGTCCCATGGCTATGTTCTTAACCGGTTTCGACAGATTCCCGTGACGCCGGGAATCATCGTGGACGGTGTTTTGGAGGATGCAGCCGCTCTCTCCGCAAGCATCAAAGAACTTTTCCGCAATTCCGGATGCAAGGGAAAAGGAATCGTCACCTCCCTTTCCGGAAGTTCCGTCATCGTCAAGAAAGTCACCCTGGCGCAAATGGAAGAAGCCGACTTGCGGGAACTCATCCGCGATGAAGCGGGGAAATACCTTCCCTTCGACAATATGGATGACGTCAATTTTGATTTCCAGATTCTCGGGGACAACGAATTCAACCCCAACCAAATGGACGTCATCATCGTCGCCGCGAAAAAGGCGGACGTCAACAGTTACCTCGATGCGATTACGGCGGCCGGCCTCACGGTGCTCATCATGGACGTGGATTCCTTTGCGCTGGAAACGATGTACGAAGCCAACTACGACTTCGAAGACAATGAGATCGTCGTTATTGTCAACGTCGGCGGGGGGCTGACCAACATCAACGTCATCAAGGGCGGCATGTCCATTTTTACCCGGGATTTTACGATAGCGGGAAACGCCATTACGGAAGGACTGCAGGACAGATACGGCGTGTCGCTGGAAGAGGCGGAGCGGATGAAACTGGAGGGCGTTCCCGGCGGCGAACAGGAGAACCTCGACCTGAGAAACGCCATCCTGGAATGCGCCGAACCGATCTGCGCGGAAATCGAAAGGTCCGTTGATTATTTCCGTTCGACGTTCGGCGGCGACTACATCAAGCGTGTATATCTCTCAGGCGGATCTTCAAGAATTGCGGGCTTGACCGGCCACTTGTCCCAGCGGTTGAACATCGAGACGGAAGTGATCAACCCTCTTTTAAAAATCGGCTACAACAAGAAGAATATTGATGCCGGGAAGATTGAAAGCATCAAGACCGTCGGTGCCGTGGCCATCGGGCTGGGTTTGAGGAAAATAGGTGATAAATGATTAAGATTAATCTTTTACCTTACCGCGAAAAAGAAAAGAAAGAAAATCTGTCCCGGCAGATCACCATTATCGTGGGTGTCTTCATCCTCTTCCTCCTCTGTCTGGTCTGGCTGCAGATTTATATGGTTTCCCAGGTTCGGGATCTGGAAGCAAAAATGACCGAATCCCAGCAAACGCTGAAGGTGTTAAATGAAAAAGTCGGCGACCTGGAAAAATTCAAGCTCAAGAAAGCGGAACTGCAATTGAAACTGGCGGTAATCGCCAAGCTGGAAGAGAACCGTCTTTTGCCTGTGAAAACGCTGGATGATCTGGCCATGCTGGTGCCGCAAAAAGATATCTGGCTGGTGAAATTAGCGCAGAGCAAGGACAGCCTGACCATCGAGGGCATCGGCCGGGACAATATTGCCGCTGCGAATTTTATGAAAACCATTGAAAACTTTCCGCCCATTCAGTCGGTCGATCTGGTTTCCTCCAAGAAAACGGATATTGCCGGTGTCACCCTGCAGCGTTTTATTTTTTCCTGTAAAATGAAAAAGGGGTTTTAACCTATGGCCATAACGGTAAATGATCTGAAAAAATTGTCTCCCCAGGCCAAAGCTCTGATTGTCATTCTGGTGGTTTTTATCATCGGCTACCTGTATTACTTTTATTTTTTGTCGGACGTCCTGACGAAAAAAGCAACCCTGGAGAAGGATCTGGAAAGCATCCGGGCGCAGATTACGCAGAAGGAAAAAATCGTCCTGCAGTACGACAAGTATAAAGCCGAAGTCGCGGCGCTTGAGGAAAATTACAAAGTGGCCCTGTTGAAACTTCCCGACCAGCGGGAAATTCCGGGACTTTTTCATTCCGTTGCCCTGGCGGGCAGAGACGCCGATATTGAATTCGTTTTATTTGAGCCGCAAGCTGCTGTGGCTAAAACGCTGGAGCAGGCGGAGCTGGAAACACCGGCGGTTTCAGCGCTGCTGAAGCCGTCCGACCAGAAAACGGCGGCGCCCAAGAAGCCGGCGGCCAAAGGAGACGGCAAAAAACCGGCCGAGCCGGAGCCTTTTTACCAGGAAATTCCGGTGAAAGTTACGGTGACGGGCCATTTCCAAAATACGGTGCATTTTTTCGAAAAAGTCGCCAAATTGCCGCGGATTGTCAATGTGTCCGATGTTTCCATAGGCGATCGCAAGGAAGTCAAGGGACGGGGATATCTTCTTACGACATCCTGCACGATCAGGACGTACATGTTTGTGGATAAACAAGAGCCGACTCATGAAAAGAAAAATGAAAAAAAATAAAGTCATCGTTTGGGGCGTCTTGCTGATTCTTTTTGCGGCGGCTTTTGGCGCCGCCGGCGCCGAGATTCCCAAAGCTGCCGGGCAGTCCCTGCCTTCGGGAACAGCTCCCGGGCTGGTTCCGGTTCCGATGCCCGCCGCACCGTCGGTCTCTCCTGCGCCTGCGCAGGACAGCTCTTACAGCTATAATCCTCTGGGCAAGCCCGATCCGTTCAAACCGTTTATGGACGTTGAAGTTAAAGCGGTGAAGAAGGAAAAGGAGGCCCAGGTGGAGTCCATTTTCCCGTTGCAGAGGGCGGATGTGGAAAGCTTCCGGCTTGTCGGCATCATCGGGGATGAGATGAGGCGCATCGCGATCGTCGAAGATTCGGCGAAACGGTTTTACCCGCTATTTGTCGGAACGCGCATCGGTCTTCGCAATGGAAAAGTGACGGATATTCTTGCGGACCGGCTGACGGTGGATGAGGAAGACGGGAAAAAAGTTAAGAGAATTATTTTGAAGCTGCGTAAAAATATTTAACGAGGTACTGTCATGAAAAAAACTTTATTCAAAATCATTCCTGCTTTTATAGTCCTCTGGATTTTCCTGTCCGTATCCTCCGGAGTCGCCGCAGGAGCGGGCGCAGATTCAAATAAAACCGCCGCGGGAAAAAACGAATCCGCTGCCGTGGGGTATCTGGAAAACGTGTTGTTTGAAAAACTGGCCGGGCGGGAGCGCGTCAGTCTGGTGGTTTCCCGGCAACCGGCTCTGTCTCCTCCGTCCCTGCAACCGGACAACAGTCTGCTCGTCCGGCTGGAGAATTTGTTTGTTCCCGACGGGATGCGGGAACCCCTCGGCGCCGGGCGTCTGCTCAATGTAACGGCCGTGCAGGCCCAGCCGCAGACGACGGCAGGCCGATCGTGGGTGAACCTCAAAATCATCCTGAAGGAAAGCGTGCCGTATTCCATACGGCAGGAAGGAAAGCTCGTCATCATCGACTTCAACATTTCCGGCATCGAAGCAAAATTAAGCGCCGTCCGCGAGAAGCAGGCCGCGGTTTCGGGACAGGGCGCCGATGAGGATCAGGAAATCAAACGGCCCGCGCGGCGCGATTTCACGAAACGCCAGGCCGACCGGATCATCTCCCTTGATTTTCAGGAAGCGGACATTAAAAGTGTTCTGCGCCTGATGGCGGAATACGGCAATGTGAGCATCATTTCCGGCGATGACGTCAAGGGCAATGTCACACTGTCGATGAAGAGTGTGCCGTGGGATCAGGCCCTGGAAGCCATTTTACGGGTTCACGGCCTGACCAAGCAGGAAACCGGCGACGTCATCACGGTTATGACTCTGGAAAGACAGAGGAAGGATATCCAGGTTAAGAAAGCAGCGGAGGAAGAGATTCGCAAGGCGGAAGAAGACCGCAAAGCAAAAGAAATACAGGAGCTGGCGGAAAAAGGCAAATTGCGCCAGATCCTCATTGAAGCCAAAATCGTTGAAGCGTCGGAAGATTTTGTCCGCAATCTCGGCATCCAGTGGGGATTCGGCAACCATTCTTCCATCGGATCCTACGGTTTGGGAATGGCCTTCGGCACCAATCCGCTCACGCAAACCAACGCCCAGAAACTGACGTATCCGAGCGAAATCCCCTTTTTGAAAGCGGGAACAGTCGATCCGCTGACCATGGCCGCGGTGAACTTTCCGTCCAGTCTCCTCGGCCCCACGCTGGGCATTGTCTTCGGCGGCGCGCGCACGTTTATTGAGACGCAGCTCTCCGCGCTGGAGGCAACCACCCAGGGGCGGGTGATTTCCTCGCCGAAGGTCGTGACGATGGACAATGTGAAAGCCGTCATCAAGCAGGGCGACGAAGTTCCCTATGTGACGCCCGCGTCCGGAACGTCGCCCGCGACCGTGACCTTCAAGGAAGCGGTTCTGCGGCTGGAAGTGAAACCCAAAATCACCGACGAAGGCCGGATTTCCATGGAAATCAAGGCGACGAATGATACGCCGGATTATGCGCAGGGCGAAAAACTGCAGGGCAATCCGCCGATTCGCAAAAATGAAGTGGAATCCAAGGTTGTCATCATGGACGGCGATACGGTGGTCATCGGCGGCGTTTTTCGCACGCAGGAAAACAAAATTGTAAGCGGCGTTCCCTGGGTTTACAAAGTTCCCATCCTGGGATGGCTTTTTAAAACGGAAAATGTTTCGCGGCAAAAACGGCAGTTGATGGTATTTATCACACCGAAGATATTGTCCGGATCCGGTTACGTGGAAGATGAATGCGACACGAAGAACCTCAATCAACTGGACCGCTGCCGCAACCGGAAATAATCATTTCACGGGTTTCATTTAAAAAACCCCTCTGCATGCTGTCATGCAAAGGGGGTTTTTATGCCCAGACAGGCGGAAAAGAAAAAACGATCAGGATGATGGCATCATGAAACTGAAAATTCCCGTGCTTCTCCTTGTATTGCTCTTGCAATGGCTGGCGGTTTCCTGCACCAGTACGCCCTGGCATCGGGAGCAGGCGGATCTCTATCTGAAAAAGGGTATGTCTCTGATTGAAGCCGGACAGTATATCGGCGCGCTCAAGGAACTGATGGAAGCAGACAAAAATGCGCCCAACGATCCGACCATCAACTATTACTTAGGGGTTGCCTACCACGGCCGGGGTTTGCGGGATCTGGCCATGGAGCGTTTCCAAAAGGCCGTCGACCTGAAATCCGATTACTCGGAAGCGCACAATTATATCGGGGCGATTTACATGGACATGGGCCAGTGGGAAAAGGCGGTTGCGTCTTTCGACCGGGCGCTGAAAAATTATCTTTACGCAACGCCCGCGCTTGCCCTGTACAATTCCGGTTGGGCGTATTACAATCTGCAAAATTACGATGTGGCGCTGTCCCGCTACCAGCAGGCCCTGCAGCAGGACAGGATGGGCGTGTTGCAGGCGCAAATTGAAAAAAATATCGGGCTCATCTATATAAAAAAGTCAAATCTGGTCCAGGCCAGACAACATCTGGAAAAATCCGTCACGCTGGACCCGGAGATCTATGATGCCCATTTTTTTCTGGGCGAAACGTATTTAAAAATTCGCGACACAGCCAATGCCCGAAAGTCTTTTACGCAGGTGATCAAACTGGCGCCGCAGTCGCCTTTTGCGCAGAAGTCCCGGGAGTATTTACAGCTCTTGCCGTGAACCGGAACCGCCGGATTTTTTTTTCCGGAAAGACAACGCCCGATTTCCGTCGGGAGAAAGCAGCGCCGGCGTCGTCTTTGTTTGAGCCATGGAACATCCGCAATTTTGTAAACCGGTTGCAAAACCACATGAATAAAAAGCAGCGCGCCGCGGGGCGGAGCGCCCGAAGGGCGCGCTTTCAGACCATCGCCTAAGCTTTACAGGATCGAGATTCATGTCGCAGTCCCTCTCCCATTTCCTACACGCCAGAAGAAAAGCCGTCCGGGAAAAACTGTGCAGAAACCGCCTTGACGGGATTGTCTTTTCTACAATGAGCCACGTCCGCTACCTGACGGGATTTACGGGCAGCGCCGGCATATTCCTGCTGGGGGCGGACGGTGACCGGCTGCTGGTGGACGGCCGCTACACGACACAGGCCGCCGCCGAAGCTGCGGGAATTCCGGTGATTCAGGTCCAGAATCAGAACCAGGGCATCGCCGAGGCGGTCCAGGCGCTGAAGCTCAAAAGCGTCGGTTTTGAAGCGGTGTCGGTGAGTGTGGAGACGTACAACGACCTGAGAAAAAAGATGAAAGGCGTCACGCTGGTTCCGCTGGGCGATGAGCTGGCGGGGCTGCGGGCCGTCAAGGACCGGCGGGAAAAGGCGGTGATGAAGAAAGCGGCGGCCATCGCCTCCGCGGCCATCGCCGCGCTGGCCCGGGAAATGCGGCCCGGCTGGACGGAGCAGGAAACGGCGCTGCAGCTGGAATGGATTGCGCGCCGGGCAGGCGCCGAGCAGGTGTCGTTTGAAACGATTGTTGCTTCCGGTCCGCACGGGGCGCTGCCGCACGCGAAACCGACCAAACGCCGGCTGCGCCACGGCGATTTTGTGGTCATTGACTTCGGCGTCAAGTACCGGGGATACTGCTCCGATGAAACCTGCACGTTTGCAATTGGGGAATTGACAGCCGTCCAAAAAAATGCTTATCGTGCGGTGCTGCGCGCGCATGATGATGCGATTGCGTTTGTTCGGGCGGGGAGAACCGCTGCTGACGTGGACGCGCTGGTTCGCAGCACGCTGGGTGACAAGTACGGACGCTATTTTGTTCACGGCACAGGTCACGGTGTCGGTCTGGAGGTTCATGAGGCGCCGCGTCTGGCGCCGAATTCCCGGGATGTTCTGACGGCCGGCATGGTCGTCACGGTCGAACCCGGCGTCTATTACCCAGGCCGCTGGGGCATCCGGATTGAAGACACGGTTTTTGTAAAAGAGAACGGCTGCGAGCTCCTGACCGGAATGAACAAGAAACTCATCGTCATAGAATGAATTTTGAGGTTATGCTGTTATGAAGGTGTTTCCAGAAGACCTACTTTACAGTCGCGAACACATCTGGGTGCGGGTTGACGGAGATATGGCCACACTGGGGATTACGGATTACGCCCAGGAAAGCCTGGGAGAGATCCTGTCCATCGAATTCCCTGAAATTGATATGTATGTGGAGCGGGATGAGGCTTTCGGCTCCATTGAATCCACCAAGGCGGTCGTGGATTTGATTGCCTCGGTGAGCGGAACAATCGTCAGCGTCAACGAGGACATCAACGACGACATCGGCATCATCAACAGCGATCCTCACGATACCGGCTGGCTGGTCGTGATTGAGATGGACGATATGGAACAACTCGATGATCTTCTGGATGCGGCGGGGTATCATGATTATATCATGCAGCAGGAAGCGGATTGACGCCCTTCCATGATCTGGCGGCTGCTCCATTACCGGTCCGGCGACGCTTTTGAAAACATGGCGCTTGACGAGGCCGTGTTCCGGGAGACCGTCTGGAACAACCGTCCCCCCACCCTGCGTTTTTACGGCTGGCGGAACCCGGCCGTTTCCATCGGATATTTCCAGGATCTGGATAAGGAAATTCACATCGATTTATGCCGCGCCGCCGGCGTTGACATCGTGCGCCGGATCACCGGCGGAAAAGCCGTTTATCACTGCGATGAAGTCACCTACGCGCTTGCGGCCGGGCGATGCGCAAGCCTTTTTCCCGACGACATTTACCGCACCTATGAAATCGTCAGCCGGTGCCTGGCGCGCGGTCTGTATTCCCTGGGAATTGACGCGCGTCTGGCGGCAGCCCCCCCCGGGGCGGTTTCCAGAGCCCAGCGGCCGTCCTGCTGCTTTTCCGTTCCTTTCGGCAGCGAACTGCTCGTGGAGGGGAAAAAAATCTGCGGCAGCGCGCAGACGCGGACCCACGGCGGATTTTTGCAGCACGGCTCGCTGCTGATGCGTTTTGATCCGGAAAAAAACGCCGCTCTGATGGGGCCGCGAGATCCGGATGCCGCCAGGACGCTTCAGTCCCGCGTGGCGGCGGTCAATCAGGTTCTTGCCGCTCCCGTCAGCGTCGAGGCGCTCTGCCAGGCCCTGCAAAGGGGATTTGTCGAAGAACTGGGTATTCGCCTCGTTCCGGAGCCGCTGACGCCGGCGGAAGAGTCGCTGGCCGCGCGGCTCGTAAAAAAGTACGCCAGCGAGGCCTGGACCCGCCGGCGGAAAAAGGATGCTTTTGCCCCCGCCGGGCCGTTTTGACGAATCGGTTTATTTTAGTTGCATTTTTGGCCCGGATCGCATATAGGCAAACCTTACCGCGCGACGGAGAGGGCAACACAGACCAGACGATTCGCCGCCGGGAAAAGTTTTCTGCGGGAAACCGCCGGAAATCCACCGTTGGTGGCAGGATTTCCGGACAAGGAGCGTGATTTAAAATTTATTGGAAATTCCAGGGTAGTTGACGGCGCAGGACAAGTCTCTCCTGCGGCGTGCTGCCCTTTTTTTGTATTTAAAAGTCAAAAACCAAAAACCCGGATCACAACAAAAGAGGAGGAAGCCATTGGAAGTTAAAGTGATTGACAACGATGTCGAAAAAGCGCTTAAAATTTTGAAAAACAAACTGTCGAAGAGCGGATTATTCAAGGAACTGAAAGTCCGCCGGGCTTATGAAAAGCCTTCCGTGAAAAAGAAGAGAAAAACCATTGAAGCGCGCCGCAGACTGGCCAAGGTTCAGCGCCGGCGCAGCAATTAAGTGATCACTCATTTCGGCCGCCAGCGGCGGACCGGCCGCGCCGATCGGCGGTGCTGTGGGAGGATGCGGACCGTATGGAAAAGCAATACTTAATCGACGCGCTGTCGAAGGAGGAATCCTGGCGGATCTTCCGCATCATGGCGGAGTTTGTCGAATCCATTGAAGTGCTTTCCTCCATCGAAAACGCCGTGACGGTTTTTGGTTCGGCCCGCGTCAAACCCGGCGACAAATATTACTCGGCGGCGGAAGAACTCGGCCGGCTTTTGGCCCAGAGCGGTTTTTCCGTCATCACCGGCGGCGGTCCCGGGATCATGGAAGCGGCCAACAAGGGCGCGGCGGAAGCGGGCGGCCAGTCCGTGGGGATGAACATCAAACTTCCCTTTGAACAGAAGCCCAATCCTTACGCTACCCTTCAGCTCGATTATAAGTACTTTTTCATCCGCAAGGTCATGTTCGTCAAGTATGCCGTCGCCTACGTGATCATGCCGGGCGGATACGGGACCATGGACGAGTTTTTCGAGGCCCTCACGCTGATCCAGACCAAGCGCGTTCGCAGTTTTCCGGTCATCCTGATGGGACGCGACTACTGGCAGGGGCTTCTCGACTGGCTGCGAGACAGCATGCTGCAAAAAGACATGATCCTGCCTTTTGACGTTGAAATGATCCAGATCATCGATGAGCCGGAAGAAGTCGTCAAACACATCAAGAAGTACGTCATCATTTAAATTGCAATCATTTCCCGCGGACGTCACGCATGACTTTGGAAAAAGCGATCGGCGATTTGAAGAAGGGTAAAGTCGCGCCCTGCTATCTCCTGTACGGGGACGAAGAGTATCTGATCAGCGAAGCCCTGGAGCAGCTTCTGGATCTGCTCATCGCTCCGGGCGACCGCGATTTCGGTCTTTTTTTCATCGACGGCGACAGCGCCGAGTTTGATCTTTTGCAGGACCATCTGCTGGCGCCTTCGCTTTTGGGCGGGCCCAAGGCGGTGGTGGTCAAAAATACGTCGATTTTCCAGTCGCGGGAAAATCTCGGCGATCTGATCGGGAAAATCCGCGACACGCTCGACGCGCATCCCGACAAAGCCGCCCGGTATTTCCAGTCGTTTTTGAAGCTGTCGGGGTTTGCCTGGGAGGACCTGCAGGGCGCCGGCTGGCAGAAGATCACCGATGAACAGTGGCGCCGGGCGGTCGAGGACGATCCGGGGGAAGACCGGCACAAGTGGCTGCCGCGGATCGTTGAAATCTGCGCCGGCCGGGGCATGACGTCCAATGGCTCGGCCGATCTTGCCGATCAGTTTGAAAAACTCCTCGCCAATGGGCTGCCTGCGGGCAATTGCCTGATTCTTACCGCTGACACGGCGGACAAGAGAAAAAAGATCTTCAAGGTCATCGATAGACTGGGCGTGATCCTGCATTTCGGCGCCCTCAAAGGGGAAGCGGCCACACGGGAAACGCTCAAAAGCGAAGCGCAGAAGCTGCTCGGCCGCTGCGGCAAGACCCTGTCGCCCGCGGCCTGGATGGCTCTGGGAAAGAAAACCGGCTTCCAGCTGCGCCTGTCCCTCAACGAACTGGAAAAACTGATTGCGTTTTCGGGAGAGCGGCCGGTCATCGAGGATAAAGACGTTGAAGCCGTTGTCGGCAAAACCCGCGAAGATTCGATTTTCGATTTAACCGCGGCGCTTTCCGAGAAAAACGCCCGGGCGGCCCTGGCGGCGCTTAGCGCCCTTCTGGACCAGGGGGAGCATCATCTGATGATTCTCACGATGATCGGCCGGGAAATCCGTCTGCTCTTACAGGCGTCGCTGCTGGTGGCAGCGGGGCGTCTGCCCGGACTGCCGCCGAACATGGATTACGGCGCCTTTCAGAAAACGGTTTATCCGGCCGTGGCCCGTCTGGCGTCGGGGGCCGCGCGCAAGGAGGATACGCTGATTTCCAAGCATCCGTTTGTAGTGTACAACGCCCTGCGCAACTGTCGCCGGTTTTCCTATCCGGTGTTGCTCGGATATCTCGATGATCTGGTGGAAATGGACCGGGCCATGAAATCCTCAGCCACCGATCCGCAGATCCTCCTGGAGCGGTTTTTAATTCAGGCGTGCACTTAAAGCTTCCGAACTTTGGCCCGGGCCTGCTTTTCTGCCCGGGACAGCCGGCGGGACGGGCCCTTTTTTGATACCGGGCGGCTTTTGTCGTCTTCCTCTTCGTCTTTTCCCTCTGAAAAGTCGCTGCCTGGGGCGGCAAACTGTCTTTCCACGATGGATTCAAACTCCGGCGAAGACAGGGCCGCCTTGCCCCGGCGGACGGCATAGGAGGCGATTTCGCGGTCGGAAGAAATCACCAGAATGTCCTCGTCCGAAGACGCGATGATCCTTTTGAGCACCTCGTCGGCCTTGACGCCTTTGGGCGAGTAAATTATAAAAATACCGTTTGCGTAATCCCGTTCTTCCTTTGCGGAGCCGCCGAGCCATCCGTCGAAAACCACGGTAATCCGGTGATCTTTGGTGCGTTTATAGCGGGCCAGCCATTCGAGAAGCGCGTTGCGCCCGGCTTCGAGGCTCTGACGCTCGAAGCGCCGCAGGCGGATGGACTGCCGGATCAGATTGTAGCCGTCGATATAAATGTGCATGATCGATTTTTGCACACTGACGCCCCGGATTTCAATGAAAAAAACGGTATTTTTCTTGACGGATGACCGGCCGGTCTGTTACCGTCGCGGTGTTTCCGGAACTTCCAGCGGGGAATCCCGCTGACAATAAATCGTGCGGAGGTCTATATGGATATCAAAAGAATATGTGTGTTGGGCGCGGGACTCATGGGCAACGGGATCGCGCAGGTGTGCGCGGCGGCCGGCTTCGACGTGACGCTGCGGGATATCGAGCAGCGGTTCATCGACAACGGGATGAACACGATCAAAAAGAACCTGAGCCGCGACGTGGAAAAAGGCAAAATTTCCAAGGAACAGATGGATGCCGTCCTGGGGCGGATTCGCCCGACGCTGGATTTGAAGGAAGCGGCCGGCGACGCGGACGTGGTGGTGGAAGTGGTTATTGAACTCATGGATTTGAAGAAAAAAGTGTACGCGGACCTGGAAGCCGTCGTGCCGCAGCACTGCCTGTTTTTCACCAACACCTCGGGCTTGAGCATCACCGAAATGGCCGCCATCACCAAACGGCCGGAGCGCTTCATCGGCACGCATTTTTTCAATCCCGTTCCGGTCATGCGCCTGCTGGAGGTCATCCGCGGCCAGCAGACCTCCGATGAAACGGTGGAAGTGGCCCGGGCCTGGGGCAAGAAAATCGGCAAGGAGGTCGTCATGGTGAAGGAGGCGCCCGCCTTTGTCGTGAACCGCATTTTGTGCTCGATGATCAACGAGGCCTTCTTCGTTCTGGATGAAGGACTGGCGACCGCCGAAGACATCGATAAGGCCATGCAGCTGGGCTGCAATCATCCGATCGGCCCGCTGGCGCTGGGCGACCTGATCGGCCTCGACACGCAGCTGCGGATCTGTGAAGGGATGCACCGGGAACTGGGCGACAAGTATCGTCCGTCGCCGCTTTTGCGCAAGCTGGTGCGCGCCGGAAACCTGGGGCGCAAGTCCGGGCGCGGCGTTTACGACTACGGCAAGAAATAAGCGCGCTTTTAAAAATGTGCGGCGGCCCCGTTGGAAGACGCGAGCCGCCGTTTTTTGTTGAGGGGAAATATCCGGCCGGATTTTTTCCGGCGCGCGAGGCCGTCAGGTCCCGTTGGCCGCGGCTTTCAGGGCTTTGATGGTCGCGGCGTAGTCGCTTGCGCCGAAGACCGCCGCGCCCGCCACCAGCACATCCGCGCCCGCCTCAGCGACGGAAGCGATGTTTTGCAGCTGGACGCCGCCGTCCACTTCCAGGAGGGGCTTTTGCGCCAGGCCGGCGATCATCCCGGCGGCCCGCCGGATCTTGGACAGAGATCCCGCAATGAACTGCTGTCCGCCGAAGCCGGGATTGACCGACATGATCAAAAGCAGGTCAATGTCGGCGATGATCTCCTCGACGGAAACCAGCGGCGTCGCCGGATTCAGCGAAACGCCGGCCTTTTTGCCGCTTTTCCGGATCAACTCCAGCGTGCGGTGCAGATGTCCGGCCGCCTCCACATGGACCGTGATGTAATCGGCGCCCGCGGCGGCGAAGGATTCAATGTAGCGGTCCGGGTCTTCAACCATCAGGTGGACATCGAAGGGCAGTCCGGTGGTTTTGCGCAGCGCGGCGATCATGGCCGGTCCCAAAGTGATGTTGGGAACAAAGCGCCCGTCCATGACGTCCACGTGAATCCAGTCCGCGCCGGCTTTTTCCACCGCGGCGATTTCCGCGCCCAGCCTGGCGCCGTCGGCGGAAAGAATCGAAGGGGCGAGCAGTTTCATGGCGTCTCCTTTTGTCGAGTCTTCAAATATACCAAAGCCGGGCGCCTGTCAACCCGGATAGGCGCAGAGGCTGCAGTCAGTCAGTCTTTTACTTGACACCGAAGGCGAAAAAATAAATGATGCGCGCATGAGAATTCTTTATAACATTCTGCTTTGGATCGTTGCGGTTCCGGGACTATTGTTTTTTCTCATCAAAATGCTTCTCACGGGCAAATACCGCCACAGTTTTCTTCAGAAACTCGGCGCACGCCAGAAGCCTCTGCTGGCGGGCATCGGGCCGGGGCCGCGGATCTGGATTCACGCGGTTTCCGTGGGCGAGGTGACGGCTGCCCAGCCGGTTGTCGCCGCGCTGAAAAAGCAGCGGCCGGAGGTAAAAATCATCTTTTCCACTTCCACCGAAACCGGCCAGGGCATGGCGCAAAAGCTCGTTTCCGGCGCGGACGCCTTTATTTATTTTCCCCTTGATATTTCCTTTGCCGTCCACCGGATGCTGTCTCTCGTCCGGCCGGATGTCTTCGTCCTCGTGGAGACGGAGCTGTGGCCCAATTTCCTGGCTTCCTGCCGCGCGCGCGGCGTGCGCGTGGTGCTGGCGAACGGCCGGATTTCCCCCCGCTCCTTTGACCGGTACCGCCGGACGCGCTTTTTCTGGAAGCGGGCGCTGGCCGACGTAAACGAGGCCGGCATGATTTCGCAGGTTGACGCCGAGCGGATCTGCGCAATCGGCCTGGCAAAAGACAAAATCCAAGTGATGGGCAACGCCAAATACGATGCGCTCGCATCTCTGGTCTCGTCCCAACTGCACGAGGACACCGTCCGGCGCTTCGGCGTGCGGCCGGAGGAAAAATTTTTCGTCGCGGGCAGCACGCACCCGGGCGAAGAGGATATCGTGATCCGGGTGTACCGGGCGCTGGCCGACGCCGATCCGGCCTTCAAACTCATTTTGGCGCCGCGCCATGTGGAACGCGCCGGGGAAGTCCAGGCAGCGCTTGCTCGGGCGGGATTTCCGGACATCATCCGCGTATCGGAGATCAGAGCGGGCCGCAGGCGGGCCGCCGAGCGCGGAATTCTGGTCGACGTCATCGGCGAGCTCTTCAAAGTCTATTCGCTGGCGCAAATCGTTTATTGCGGCGGCTCGCTCGTGCCGCGGGGCGGACAAAACATTCTGGAAGCGGCGGCCTGGGGGAAGGTGATCTTTTACGGCCCCTCCATGGAGGATTTCAGCCAGGAGGCGGCGCTTCTGGAAGCGGCGGGCGCGGGCGTGCGCATTTCCGGCGAGCGGGAGCTTTTGGAGGGCATGCAGAGGCTGCTTGCCGCTCCCGAGGAACTGCGCGTCCGCGGCGAGAACGGCCGGGCGGCGGTCCGGGCCAACATGGGCGCGGCCGGGAGGTACGCCGCCATGATTGTCAAACATCTGGCCTGACGGCGCCGGCCGCCCTGGCTTTACCCGCCATCCGCGTCAAACCGGCAAACGTTGCGCCTGCTGTCTTGACAGGCGGCGAAAAGGTGGTAAAAAGAAACGGGTTCAATCCGCGACGGGAGGTTTTTTATGCTGAAAAAATATGAAGCGGCCAGCGAGCAGGTCAATCTGACCCGGACGCTCATGGCCCGGGCGCTGATCAACAAGTATCTGAACAGGACCAACCTGATCTGCTATTCCGAACTTTCCCGTCTCATCGGCTGCGAGGCGTTCGTCAAGCATGAAAACCATAACCCGACCGGATCGTTCAAAATCCGGGGCGCGCTGAATTTTTTCCATCACATGTCCAGGGAAGAGCTGGAAACCGGCATTCTCGTGGCGACCCGCGGCAACCACGGCCTGGCGATGGCCTGGGCGGGGCAGTGGTTTCACGTGCCCTGCACGGTGGTCGTTCCCGAAAACAACAATCCGGAAATCAACCGCATCATCGAGAGCTACGGCGCGGAGCTGATCGTCCACGGAGAGGATTTTTACGACGCCCAATCCTACTGCGACGAGCTGGTGGACAGCGCGGGCTATTATTATGTCCAGCAGGGCAACGAGCCGGAAATCCTCAACGGCATCGCCACCATGGGACTGGAAATTCTGGAGGACCTGCCGGACGCCGATACGATCATCTGCCCCATCGGCGGCGGCGCCGGCTGCGCCTCGCTTTTGAAAACCGCGCGCGCAATCAAACCCTCGATTGAAATCATCGGCGTGGAGCCGGCCAACGCGCCGTCTTTCTACACGTCGTGGCAGAGAAAGGAAATCGTCACGCTCGACGAAGCGCACACGATCGCCGACGGGCTGGCCGCCCGGACCGTTTTTCATCTGCCGTACGTGATTCTCCGGGACACGATCAACGACGTCGTGCTGCTTTCTGAAGACGAAATTCTCGAAGGCGTGCGCATGGCGCTCACTGCGACGCACAACCTGGCGGAAGCCGCCGGCGCCGTTTCGCTGATAGCCGCCTGGAAAATCAGAGACCGGCTGGCAGGCAAGAAAGTGGTCATGATCATGTCCGGCGGCAATCTCAATATGGATCATCTGAAAAAAGCCATCGGCTGCTGACGAACCGGATAGCGCGCAGACGACCCCACAGGCAAGGCCTTTCTCTTTGCGGAAGGGCCTTCCTTGAAGAATATGAAGCTAAAGGAGTTTTTTGTATTATGACCGACCCCACCCCCCCCGCCGCAACCGATTTTATCCGCGACATCATTGACGAAGATCTGCGCACCGTCAGGCATGCAGGACGCGTGGCCACCCGTTTTCCGCCGGAGCCCAACGGCTATATCCATATCGGACACGCCAAGTCCGTATGCCTCAACTTCGGTCTGGCGCGCCAGTACGGGGGAACCTGCAATCTCCGCCTCGACGATACGGATCCGGCGGGCGAGTCCATGGAGTTCGTGGAGTCCATCATCCGCGACGTGCGCTGGCTCGGCTTCGACTGGGAGGACCGTCTTTTTTATGCATCCGACTATTTCGAAAAACTTTTCGCCTTCGCCGTGGAGCTCATCAAAAAGGGGGACGCCTACGTTTGCAGCCTGAGCCCCGATGAAATCCGCGAGCACCGCGGCTCGTTTACCGAGCCGGGCCGGGAAAGCCCCTATCGCAGCCGGTCGGTGGAGGAGAACCTCGACCTGTTCGAACGGATGCGCGCCGGCGAGTTTGCCGACGGCGCGCACGTCCTGCGCGCCAAAATCGACATGGCCGCGCCCAACATTGTCATGCGCGATCCCATCCTCTACCGCATCAAGCGCGAACCCCACTACCGCACGGGAGCGCAGTGGATCATTTACCCGATGTACGATTTCGCCCACTGCCTCTCGGACGCACTGGAAGGCATCACCCACTCCATCTGCACGCTGGAGTTTGAAAACAACCGCCCGCTCTACGATTGGATCGTGGAGCGGCTCATTGCCGCCAACCGCCCCAAGCAGATTGAATTCGCCCGCCTGAGCGTCAGCTACACGGTGCTGAGCAAGCGCAGGCTCATCCAGCTGGTGCAGGAAGGTCATGTCCGGGGCTGGGACGATCCGCGCATGCCCACCGTCTCCGGCATGCGGCGCCGGGGCTTTTCGCCGGAGGCGATCCGGAGCTTCTGCGCCGAAATCGGCGTCGCCAAAAACGACAACCTCGTCGACATGGCCCTGCTCGAACACTGCGTTCGCGACGACCTCAACGAGCGGGCGCCCCGGGCGATGTGCGTCCTCCGGCCGCTCAAAGTCGTGATCGACAATTATCCGGAAGGTCAGACGGAAGAATTCGACTGCGCCAACCATCCCCAGCGCCCCGAAATGGGAACGCGGAAGGTCCCCTTCTCCCGCGTGCTGTATATCGAGCGCGAGGACTTCATGGAGGAGCCGCCCAGGAAATACAACCGCCTGGGGCCCGGGCGGGAAGTCCGGCTGCGCAATGCCTACGTCATCAAATTTGCAAGCCTGGTAAAGGATGAAAAGACGGGCGAGGTGACGGAACTCCACTGTTCCTACGATCCGGCGACCCGCAACGCCCCGCCTGCGGACGGCCGCAAGGTGCAGGGCGTGATTCACTGGGTCTCGGCGGCGCATGCCGTGTCCGCCGAAGTGCGCCTCTACGACCGCCTGTTCACCATTGAAGATCCGGGCAGCGAAGAGGATTTTCTCCAATACCTGAATCCGCAGTCCCTCGAAATCCTGCCGGTCTGCTATGCGGAGCCCGGCCTGCAAAATGCCGAACCGGGAAGCGCTTACCAGTTTGAACGGGTGGGCTATTTTTGCGCCGACGAAAAGGAGTCGCAGCCCGGGCGCCCGGTGTTCAACCGGGTGGTGCCGCTGCGGGACAGCTGGACGAAAATTGCCGGGAAGGGATAAAAAATGGCTGGGGAACAAGGATTCGAACCTTGATTGACGGAGTCAGAGTCCGGTGTCCTACCATTGAACGATTCCCCAGCAGGACCGCCCGCCGGGCCTGTCCTGGCCCGGAAGCGGGGGGAACTATAATGCGATTGATTTTATATGTCAACAAAATTTCTGTGCGAAAAATTCAGTTTTTGCAAAGAGGTGTTCCGTCTGTGCGAGAATGGATTTTTCCGCGCGCATCCTGCGTTTGACGACACACAGCAGGGAGCCAGGGGGAACCTGCCGGCAGACATCTGATGGAAATTCTTTTCCGGACGCGCGCTTTGGAGCTCGAGCGCGCGGCCGGTCGGAAAAAACTTCAGGAGGGCGTTGGAAGATGAGATCATTGCGGGCGGCCGTGTGTCTGGTCTGGCTGGCATTCTGGGCGGCTGTTGCAACCTTGGTCCTGGCTATTCCCATCATTGCCGCCGGACTTTTGGGCCGCACCGGAAACCTGGCCTTTTCTCTCACCAAAATCTGGGCGTACATCATGCTGGCCGTCTCCTTTGTCCGCACGGAAATCGTGAACCGGGAAAAGATCGCGCCCGGAACATCGTACATCATCATGTCCAACCACCAGTCTCTGTACGACATTCTGGCGCTGGTCACCACGCTGGGCATTCAGTACCGCTGGTTCATCAAAAAGGAGGTGCTCAAGGTTCCTCTTTTCGGATACGGGCTTTACGCCTCGCGCAACATTTTCATCGACCGTTCCAACACCGCCCGGGCCATTGAAAGCATCAACCGGGGCATCGACCGCCTGCCCGCCGGCGTGAGCATTCTGGTGTTTCCCGAAGGAACCCGGTCGGCCGACGGACAAATTCACCCGTTTAAAAAAGGCGGCTTCATTCCGGCCGTCGAGCGCAAAATCCCCGTCTTGCCCGTGACCTTGAACGGCAGCCGCCGCGTTCTGCCCAAGGGCAGCCTCGCGCTTCGGCCGGGGACAATCCAGGTTGTGATCGGCGACCCCATCGAAACCAGCGCCTGCACCCACGCCGACGTTCCGGACCTGATTGACCGGACACGGCAGGCGGTGCTGGCCAACTTCCATCCGGAATATCCGGCCCGCAGCTGATCCGCTGTTTTTCGTTAACTTTGCAGCTCCAGAACCAGCGCGGTGCGCGTGGGAAGGTAAAGCCTCAATTCATGGCGCACGGTCTGGCCCGCGAGCACGGGCAGCGTGCAATGGACCTGGCCGGCGAAAAGACGCGCGTGGCCGCCGTAGGCCGCGTCATCCGAGTCGAGGATCATCCGCCAGGCGCCGGGCGGCGTTGCGACGGCGTAGTCCGGATAAGACGCGGTCGGGTGAAAGTTGAAGCTGAAGATCAGCCGGCCCCGCTGAAAAACAAGCACCTTGTGGTCATCGCGCTCGTGCAGGAGCCGGGGTCGGGGATCGGCAAGAAAGTTGCTGCGTCGCGCCAGCGCGATCATGTCCCGGTCGAAGCGGCCGAGGAGGGCGTATTTCAAATCCGGGTCATCCGCCAGATGCCACTGGCGCCTGGCGTAGGCATAAGACCAGCCGTTTCCCTCCCGCGGAAAATCGATCCACTCGGGATGTCCGAATTCGTTGCCCATGAAATTCTGGTAGCCGTGGCCGGCGGTGGCCAGAGTGATCAACCGGATCATTTTATGCAGAGCCACGGCCCGGCCGGTGATCGGGTCCGGATCGCAGAGGCTCATGTGGCCGTACATCGCCGCGTCGGCCATCCGGAAGATCAGCGTCTTGTCGCCGACCAGCGCCTGATCGTGAGATTCGGCGTAGCTCACGGTTTTTTCGTCGCTGCGCCGGTTGGTAAGCTCGTACCACAGGCGTCCCATCGGCCAGTCTTCATCGCGAAAGTCGCTCATGAGCCGAATCCAGAAGTCCGCAATGCCCATCGCCAGGCGGCAGTCGAAGCCGATGCCGCCTTTTGCCGCCGGCAGGGCCAGCGCCGGCATGCCGCTCACGTCTTCGGCGAGCGTAAGGGCGCGCGGCCGCACACTGTGGACAACACGGTTGGCGAGCGCCAGGTAAACCAGCGCGTCTTCATCGACGTTGGCATTGAAGTAGTCGTCGTAGGACGTGAAGGTTTTGCCCAGGCCGTGGTCGCGGTAAAGCATGGAGGTGATGCCGTCAAAGCGGAAGCCGTCAATGTGGTATTCGGAAAGCCAGAAGCGGCAGTTCGACAGCAGAAACCGCAAAACTCCCGCTTTGCCGTAGTCGAAGCACCGCGATCCCCAGGCCTCATGAAAGCCGCGGCGGCCGGCGTGGAAATACAAATCGGAGGTTCCGTCAAAGCGGCTGAGGCCTTCCACGTCGTTGCCGACGGCGTGCGAATGGATGAGGTCCATGATGACGAAGAGCCGCGCGCCGTGGGCCGCGTCGATCAGTTCTTTCAGTTCTTCCGGCGTGCCGAAGCGCGACGAGGCGGCAAAAAAGCTGGACACGTGGTAGCCGAAGGAGGCGTAGTACGGATGTTCCTGAATGCCCATCAGTTGCAGCGCATTGTAGCCGGACCGGACGATGCGCGGCAAAATGCGCTCGGCGAATTCCCGATAGGTCCCGATCCGTCCTTCCTCCTGGGCCATGCCGATGTGAGCTTCGTAAATCAGGAGAGGCGCGGGCGGCGGCGGGGCAGCGTATCGCCAGACATAGGCCGAGGGCGTCCAGACCTGAGCGTTGAAAATACGGCTTACCGGATCCTGAACGATGCGCCGGGCGTAAGCGGGAATGCGGTCGCCGCTTCCGCCGGGCCATTCGAGAAAGAGGCGGTAAAGGTCGCCGTGCGCGAGGGACTCGGCCGGCAGGCGGATTTCCCAGACGCCGTCTGCCGTGGGCGCAAGCGCCCAGGCGCTGTGCGGCTTCCAGTTTGTCCGGTCGCCGATCAGGTAGACGGCAGCGGCATGGGGGGCCCATTCCCGGAAAATCCATTCGTTTCCTTTTTTATGCAGGCCGAAAAAGTCGTGCGCCAGGGTCAGAGCCGTCCGTTCACGCCGGAGGATTTTTTCCCGCGCGGCAATGCGCGAAAAAAGATTTTTCAGCCGGTCCGCGTAAGGCCGCAGGTAGGGATCTGAGGCGAGCAGGCCGGCGAGCTGCGCTGCGGGGCCCGGCCCTTCAGTTGGGGCAGGCCGGGCGCGGGATCGGCGCGTTTGGGCGTGAGGGATTTTCGCCATACGGTTTTGGCCTCCGGAATGGTTTGGGCGATTACGGTTGCAGGAAAGGACGGTTCAGCATCTTTTCGTAAAGGTCGATGTAGCGGGCGGCCGTCACAGTGTGATTGAAGGACGCCAGGGCCTCGGTCATGATGCGGGCGATGTGTTTTTCTCTTGCCGCAGGCGCAAGCGCGTAAAAAGAAACCGCCTGGTCGATGGCCCAGGCAAGTCCCTGCGGATCGTAGGTTTCAAACAGAATGCCGTTGCCCGTTCCGGCCGCGGCGTTTAACGGGCGGATCGTGTCGTGGAGGCCGCCTGTGTCCCGGACGACCGGCACGGAGCCGTAAAGGGGAGCGATCATCTGGGGCAGGCCGCAGGGTTCGAAGGCGGACGGCATGAGCATGAAGTCCGACGCGGCGTAGGCCAGCCGGGCCAGGTCCTCGTCGAAATCGCACACGGCCACCCGCGCTGTCAGATGAAACTGCCGGATGATCTGGCGGAGGTAGGGCTGAAATTCGCCGTTGGCCACAAAGACGATCTCGAGCGGCAGATGCCAGTAGCGCGACACCACGTCGTAAAGAATATGCGCCATGAGCGGGCTGCCTTTCTGGATGCGGTCGAGACGCGAGGGCCAGAAAAACAGCGGCGCGCGCTCCTCCTCGAGAAGCCCCAGGCGTTTTTGCAGATGCCGTTTGTTGGCGGCCTTGCCCGCCGCCGCATCGGAGGCGCCGTAGCGGCGCGGAAGACTGGCGTCGGTGGAAGGATTGAAGGACGCGTCGGGACTGTTTAAGATGCCGGTCGCGCAGCCGGCCTGCCACTTGCCGGCCAGTTCCCTTCTCAGCGGCTCTTCGATAAACGGATGCCTGCCTTCGACGATTTCGATGAGAAAGGCGGGACTCACGGTATTGATGAAGTGCGCCGCAAAAACGCCGCTCGTCAGAAAATCGACGGGATTGGCGGCGCGCGTTTCCTCGTAGCAGGCGGGGGCTCGCTGGAAATAGAGATGTTTCCAGAACAGAGCCGCGTCGATGCCCTGGTCTTCAATTTCCGCGAGCGTCTTCTTGACGGTGAAAATATTGTGAATCGTGAAGAGGCAGGGAATACCCAGTTCGCGGGCCTTGGCCGGCAAAAGCCCCGTCATCCAGTCGTTGCAGTGGATCAAATCCGGTTTGACGGACGGAATGATGTTGTTGATCACTTCCCGCTGGAACGCCAGCGAGACTTTGATGTTTTCCCAGCCGTAGCTGGAGTAGATGGCGTTCCGGTAAAAGAAAGCCCGGTCCTCGGCCAGGTGGATGCGGTTCGGCGGCATTCTTTTGTGGATGGTTTTGTACTCGCTGCAAAAGATCTTTCCCGCCTCATGCGAAAAGATGCTGCGGTAATCGGGCAGGGCGACGTGGACGTCTCCGCCGTGCTCGAACAGAGCGGCAATCAGCGCCGCGGAAACATCCGCCAGGCCGCCGGCTTTGGCCTTGAGGCTGATGGCCATCCGGCCCATGCCTTCCGGAAGATAAGTGACTTCCGGCGTAACGATGAGCACGCGGGGTCTTTTTCTGCGGCGCGGGAATTTCATTTTATGTCCTTGTCCCCGTTTGTCCGGATCAGGCCCAGGTGATCAATCCGGGCGTGTACTTGATGAACGAATCCGCCCGGGGCGTTACCCGGGCCGTGAACCCGAAGCGGCCGGCCGCCCGGCAGGGGAGGGAACATTCGTAGCGGTAAACGCCGCTGCCCACCGTTTCCTTCATGACCATGGGCTGGGTCTGCGCGTCGGCCAGGCTGTCCACCGTTTTGATGCGGCCGTAGAAAATTTCCACGTCCACTTCGTCGGGAGCGATTTCGCCCAGATGGACGATCGTGGACACGGCCAGGGATTCCCCCACCCGCAGCGGCGCGCCGCCGGTTCCGACGGGCGGCTCAATCGAGACGGCGCACCATTTCCTCTTCAGACGGTCGTGAATGTTTTTCAATCGGACGGCTTCGGCCGCGCCGTTTTGCGTCAGCGCATCATACTGCGCCATGGCAGGCGCATAAAACGTCTGCTGGTAGGCGAAGACCATTTTCTGCGCGCAGAAGCTCCCCAGCGCCATCTGCATGGACGCTTTCATCATGGCCAGCCAGCGCAGGGGCAGCCCCCCGTTTTCCCGGCCGTAGAAACAGGGGATGACGTCGTTTTCCAGGACGTTGTACAGGGCGTGGCTCTCCACGGCGTCCTGGTAGAAAGGATCGGCGAACTCCTCGCCCGTGCCGATGGCCCAGCCGGTTTGGGGCGAGTAGCCTTCGCACCACCAGCCGTCGAGAATGCTCAGGTTGAGTCCGCCGTTGGCGGCGGCTTTCATGCCCGAGGTGCCGCAGGCCTCCAGGGGGCGGCGGGGCGTGTTGAGCCATACGTCGGCGCCCTGAATCAGGTGCCTCGCGATATCGATGTCATAGTCTTCGATGAAGAGAATCTTGTGGCGGTAGTCGGAGTGGCGCGCCAGATGAACGATCTGCTGAATAAGCCTTTTTCCTTCGTCGTCCATCGGATGGGCCTTGCCGGCGAAAATGAACTGGACGGGGAACTGTTCGTTTTTCAAAATGGCCTCGAAGCGCTCCATGTCGCACAGCAACAGGTGCGAGCGTTTGTAGGCGGCAAAGCGCCGGGCGAAGGCGATGGTGAGGACGTCGTCGTCCAGCACGGATTCCGCTTCCTTCATGACGTTTTTCGGCGCGTTGCGCCGGCCGTACTGCTTGACCATTCTTGTCCGGCAGTGCCGGATCAGGCGCGTTCTGCTCATGACATGGGACCGCCACAGTTCTTCATCGTAGATGTCTTCGATGCGCCGGGCGAGATCCGTGTTCCAGGTTTTGAGCCACCAGTCCCGGCCGAGGTAGCGGTCGAAGAGGCGGGAGTTTTCAATCGAAATCCAGGAGGGAATGTGCACGCCGTTGGTGATGGAGGTGATGGGAATTTCCTCTTCTGGAACGTCCGGCCAGACATAGGACCACATGCGCCTGGCCACCTTGCCGTGCAGCCGGCTCACGCCATTGCGGTACTGGGCGAGCTTAAGCCCCAGAACGAACATGGAAAAGATCTGCTCCTTGTCCACAGGATCCGTCCGGCCCCAGGCGAGAAGTTCGTCGGCGGGAAGCCCGAGCTCCTTTTCAAAGCCGGCCAGGTAGGGTCTGACCTGATCGAACGGAAATTCGTCGTGCGCGGCTTTAACGGGCGTGTGCGTGGTGAAGATCGTGGTCCGCGCGTTGATTTCCATGGCGGTCTTCAGGTCCACGCCGAAGCGCGAGCGCAGCTGGGCCAGGCGTTCGATATTGGAAAAGGAACAGTGCCCTTCGTTGAGATGGCAGACGGTTGCGTCGAGCCCCATGGCCTCAAGGGCCCGCATGCCGCCGATGCCGAGAATCACTTCCTGGGCCAGGCGCACTTTGCCCTCGGAGTGGTACAGGCGCGAATTGATATCGCGGACGGCCGGCGGATTTTCCTTGATGTTGGTGTCCAGAAGGTACAGGGGAATTCTTCCCACCATGATCTTCCAGATCATCAGAGAAATGGTTCCGTCCGGGCCGCCGACCGCGACGACGAGGTCGTTTCCGGCCGCGTCCTTGACGCGCTCGACGGGGAGCTTGTTGAGATCCGTCTCCGGGTACTCCTCCTGCTGCCAGCCGTCGTGGTTCAAAAACTGGTAGAAATAGCCGTTGCGGTAAAACAGTCCGACACCGGCCAGCGGCGCTCCCAGATCCGACGCGGCCTTCAGATGATCGCCGGCCAGAATGCCCAGTCCGCCCGCGGACAGCGGGAGGCTTTCGTGGATGCCGAATTCCATGGAAAAATAGGCGATCACCCTGCGCCTGGCGTCCGGCGAACTGGCCGCTGCTTCCAGAGGGGGAAGCACCTGGCTTTCAAACTGTTCGCGGACTTCCTCCATGTGGCTGAGGAAACTGCCGTCCGTCGCCAGCTCGTCGAGCTTCTTCTGGTCGATCAGCGTGGAGAACACCAGCGGATTCCGGCCGGATTCGTCCCACAGCCGCGGATTGATGCGCCGAAACAGTTCGATGGCTTCCAGGTTCCAGCACCACCACAGATTGTTGACGAGCGTTTCCAGAAATTTGAGCGGTTCCGGAATGTAGGGAAACACCTGATACGTTTGCAGGTAACTCATAGGCCCATCCTAAAAAAGTTTTGTTCGAACGGCGCCGGCGCTGAATGGAGAAAAAGACGGCCTGATGCTTCGGACAAAAGCCTGCATGCGGAAGACAGCGGATGAAGGACCACACTAAGATTGGCGAAAAATAACAGCGTTGGCGCAAATATGTTTTCATTATACACCCCTTTTGACGAAAACTCAAAAGGAGTCCGGCAACAGGTCAATCTTCTTTTCCGGCCGCTCCGGCCCGGAAGTTCCGGCTTCCGTCGGCTTTCAGAAGCGTCCAGACCCGGAGCCATTCGGAGAGTCCCCAGGCCTGGGCGTCGCATCCCCGCTGCGTGTGGGGGTAATCGCCGTCCAGAATTTCCGGAATGTGGCCGACGCAGCCGTCGCGGAGAAGTTCCAGACTGCCGGCAAGCCAGGACCGGGCGGCGGCTTTGCCTTTTTCGCCGTAAACTTTTGCGTAGGCCTCGCAGTAAGCGGGAAAAAGCCAGGTCCAGGCCGTTCCGTTGTGATAGGCGGGTTTACGGCTGGTGTCCTCGTCTCCGGTATAGCGGCCCCGGTAGGCGCCGGACGGCGCACCGTCCGGTTCATCCGTCAGGCTGCGGATGGCGCCGGGAACCAGGAGCAGCTGGCAGGCGTCCAGAACGGCTTTGCCGGTTGGGCGGTCCGTCACGGCATCCAGCGTAAGCGCCAAAAGCTGGTTGGGCCTGAGCGCGGCGTCGGGGCGGGCACAAGCGGCCGGCTCTCCGGGCGCCGCCGTAAGGCAGTCGGCCAGATATCCCGTTTCGAGCGCAAACAGCTTTGCGAGCGATTGCGCGACACCGGACGCAAGTCCGGCCCAGCCGGCCCTGCCCTCGGGGTCCAGGCCGGACAGAAAAACCAGCGCTTTGTGCCACAGCGCCTGAATCTCGATGCAGTAGCCCTGCCGGGGTGTGCAGGCCGGGTGGTTGGTGTCCATCCAGGTAAAGCAGGCCGGGCTGTAAATAAGGTTCGAGGCCGGGTCCATCCGGACGCCGCCGGGAGTTCCCGCAATATAAAAACGTCCGATGGACAAGGCGATGTCCCGGAGGCTTCTGCCGCCCGAGATCGTGTCGAGAAAGGCATTCGATTTTTCGCTCGCGGTCAGATCCGCCAGAGCTGCGAGAAACCACAGCGACGCGTCAACCGTCGTGCGGTTTTCCGTCCGTTTGCCGGAAATCATGTTGGGCAGCGTGCCGCGGTCCTCCAGGCCGCCGAAGAGCCTGAGAATGGCCTTTGCTTCGCGATGCAGGCCGATGCCGATCAGACCGCGGGCGAAAATCAGCGAATCCCGCCCCCAGTCGAGAAACCAGGGATAACCGGCGATGACGGACAGGAGGGAGCCGCGCTTCACGAGAAACGCGCAGAGCGAGTCGCTAAGCGATTCCTCGAGCGTCGGACGGAGTTTTTCGCCGGTGCGAGGAACGGAGGCCGCCGTTTCGGTGGAAGCGTCATTTGCACAAGCGCTGAGAAAGACCGTTTCGCCGCCTGACAAAAACGACGTAAAGTAGCCGGGGCTCCATAGATCCGATGCGGGATCCTGGCCGCGTTCTGCGTCGGCTGAGCGGTGGACCATGTACTGCCACTGGGGTTCCCGGACAAACCGGCCCTCCGATATCCGAACCGTCAGTTTCCTTTCGGGCGCGGGGGCGAATACAAAGGATGCCTGGCCCGGGTGCGTGGCCGCGGGCCAGGCGGCCTCCGGCCCCGAGTAGGCCTTGGTGGTGTCGTGGAAGCTGCGGTCTTCAATATCCGGCCGCAAAATCAGCTGTACCGGTTCGGCGTCGTCGAGCATGCCCCGGCCCGGAGAAGCGCCGAGCCGTTCAAAGGCCAGGCGGACGGCGTTTTCTCCCGCGATCATCCGGACCGTAATCCGCAGGTCGATAGAGCCGCCCTGCCCGGTCGGAATTCTGAAATTCCAGATGCCCGCGCCGTCTTCCCGGCGGAAGAAATCGAGGCTGTCGAGGCAGACTTCCTGGGAATAGGCCTGATAGACAATCCAGGCGCGGCACCGTGTGAACATCACCCGCCGGTCGTCCGGGCAGTCCGGATTCAGATTGGCCGCCAGAAGCGCGTCGTAGCGGCTGTTCAACACGCCCCAGCGGACATCGGCCCGGCACATGCCGCCGCGGCCGTTGGCGGTCAGAAACAGGTGGCCGGTCCGCAGAAGATCCCGGCGGCGATACCGGGCGGGAAGGGCTCGCCTTTTAGGATCGCCAAGAAACAGAAGCGGCGCGGCTTCGTGGCGGACGCCTTCTTTTCCGTAAACCGAGAGCCGGAGCGTCCGGCGGGCCGGAGCCGACGGTACGGCAGAAGGCGCAAAGAGGATGAAATGCCCCTTGTTTTGCGCAGGCAGGCTTTCCTCGCAGGCTGTGACGCGCTCATTTTCCTCTTCTCCGTCCAGCAGGGCGCCGCGAAGCGGATCGGCGGCCCGCACCAGCAGAAAATGCCCGGCCGGCACCGTCACCTGGCGGCGGAGATCCTGCGGCCAGCGCCAGAAAACAATCCGGTGTTCGTCGCTTTCCGGATTGCACGAACGGCAAAAGGCAACCGGATCCTGGACCAGCCGGTCCGCCGCCCGCGTCATGTCGATATCCGATACGTCCCCGATGCCCCGCCAGTGGTTCAGCACATCCAGGACTTTGGCCCGTTTCTTTTGTGTCAAAAGACAGTCCGGATCGAAGGAGAGATCGGCCGGCTGATCGAAAATCGCCAGGTCTTTTTTGTCCGCCGTCAGGCACAGGACCTGTCCGGGAGAGAGAGGACATGAGGAGACAGACGCCATGAAATCAACCGGCATCTCCTTTCCGCTGAGAAGGTCGATGTCGGGCTCCGGATGCCCTCCGGCCTGCCGCTCCCAGGCGGCCCGCACCGGATGCAGATCGTCGAGATTGACGACGACGATGAGCGTTTTGCCCGATGGCCGGCAAACGCGCGCCAGCGCCAGGAAGTTGCCTTCGCCCCGGGTGACGAGCCGGACATGCGCTTCACCCGCAAAGGCGGGGTGGAACCTGAGCAGAATGTTCAGGCGGCGGATCGCGTCCACCTGATTGACCGGGCTTCCCCAGTTGAGCGGACGGGCTTCGTGGACGTCGATTTTAGCGTCGGCAAACCACTCCACGCCGTTGGCGAATCCGAATCCTCCGCGGCAGGAGCAAAGCGCGCAAAGGGCGGTGCGCATGGCGGCGTAGGTTTGCGACCGGGCGGCCAGACGGTTGTTGTCGTGCGTTTCCGCGTAGTGGACGGCCAGTCCGTCTTGTTCGGAGATGTCGAAGGTTTCGGGCAGATAACGGGAAATCTGTTCCCGGTCGTCGTTTTGGAAAAGCTCGGAATAGGCCCAGTTGAAGTTGGCCCGGTTGAGCAGATCCCGGGTGACGGCAATGCTGCCTCCCAGCCCCTCCAGCAGAAAGACGGCGTCGGGAAATTCTTCGCGGACGCGGGCGATGATGTACGTCCAGGCGGGAAGGGGAATCATGTAGCCCGCGTCGCAGCGGAAGCCGTCCACGCCGCGCCGGCACCAGGTCAGAAACACGGAAGCGATGTAGCGCCAGAGATCGCGGCAGGTATAGTCCAGGCTGGCGAGATCCCTCCAGACCACGCCCCACGCTCCGGGAGAGCGGATTTCGCCGGCGACGTCCCGGACGAGCCAGCGCGGATGAGTTTCGTGGAGGCCGGCGGCCCAGCCGGTGGAATTGACGGCGATGTCGAGAATCAGGCCGGCCCGGCGGGCGTGCACCGCATCGACGAGCTCGATGAACTGTTCCAGCGGCGTTGCCTTGAAGTCAAAGACGGCCAGCGCCGGATCGATTCCGGTGAAGTGCAGCGCCGCGTAAGGGCTGCCGAAGCGTCCCATCCGGCCGTAGGTGGTCGGTGTCGGGGAAACGGGCAGCAGATGCACGAAGCGGCATCCCAGCCGGCCGAGAATGAAATCCAGCTGAGCGATCAGATCCCGAAACGTTCCGGAACGGGGAATCACTGTGCAGCCCTTTTGGTCGAGCATCCGGATGCAGGCGGTTTCCGTGTCGTTTTGCGTCTGGCGTCCGTCCCGGTTCGGTCCGAATTGCCGGACGAAGGCGTTGTAGATGATATTGGCTGAAGCGGCGCCGGCCGGTCCGACGTTGATGGAGGTGTTGGCGCCGGCCGGCCACAGCGGCGCTTTTTCCCCAGCGGGCAGAAAATAACCCTTCGCTTCGAAATGTCCCGTTTCGGCAAGCGGCAGCGCGACGGCAAACCGGCGGGAGTCGACGGGCCGCAGGGGAATGTCGAACCAGTCCGTGCCCAAGGGCGGCGTGTTTTTGTCCACCGCGGCGATAATGGCCCGGCGGGCCACGGCCGCATGGCCGATGTTGGTGCGGATCCAGGCCGTTCCCGGAACCGCGGCGGCAAGCGCAAGGGTGAAGCGGAGCGTGTCGCCGCGGAACCTCACCAGTCTTGCGCCGGGCGGCGGATCCTGCCGAATGGCGTCTGAAGGATTCATGCCTCTTCCCTTCAAAAAAATACGGACGGTTCCTGCGGGGGCGGACGGACGATAGGCGACAACGGGCACTGCGGAAACGAAGCGGAGATTTTCTTCAAACCGGAAGTAAGTGAAATGCCTTATACCATAAAAAGAAAAATTGAGACAGACGCCGCGGCCGGGTGATCCCTGCAATAGACGTTTGCCCTTCCTGAAATTGCCGCGGATATGTGAAAAAAATACGGAGCCGACGTCTATTTCATTGACAAAAAAGGAAAACACAGTAAAATCAAATGCAATAAAAAATGTTTTTTTCATATCTTGTTGCGGTCTTATCGGTTTCAGCGGCCAAGGGTGGTTTTTCAGCCAAATCTTCAAACGTTTGTTTTCGATAATACAGGGGAGTCATGCGTTCCGGATAAAGCGCTGATGGAGACGCGCAAGAATGGCAGTCGTTTACTTGATGCAGGCAGAATGAAGGAGGGAAAACTATGGCGATTTTTGAGTATGGCGAGTACAGCAACGTGTACGAGCCGCCGGACAATCTGGTGGATTTTTTTGAACAAAGCGCGGCCCGCTTTGCCGGCAACGTTTTTATCGGCGAAAAGGACGCCGCCGGGACGTATCAGTGGGTCACCTACCGGCAGATCGCAGAGCGCATCGACCGTCTGCGGGGCGGACTGGCGGCGGCGGGAGTGCAGGCGGGGGACGCGGTCGGCATCATCGCCAACAACCGCAAGGAGTGGTTCATCGGCGAAATCGCCGCACAGGGACGGGGCGCCTGCTATGTGCCGATGTACGAGAAGGAACTGGTGTCGATGTGGAAGTACATTATCCGCGACGCGGAAGTGAAGGTTCTTCTCGTGTCCAAGCCGGAGATTCTGGCCAAGGTAAAAGATTTTCCCGCCGAAATTCCCACGCTCAAAAAAATTTTTCTGATCGAGGGCGAAGGGGAAAACACGCTGGCGGCGCTGGAAGCCGCAGGCGCGAAAAATCCCGTGGCGTCGATCAAACCCAAACATTCGGATGTCGCGGTGCTGATTTACACTTCGGGGACGACGGGCGAGCCCAAGGGCGTCTTGCTGTCCCACGGAAACCTCGCGGAAAACGTCAAGGCGGGCCTGGCCTGGTTTCCGAATCTGACCGAACACAGCCGTTGCATCTCCATGCTGCCCTGGGCGCATTCGTTCGGAATCACGGCCGACCTGCACGCGTTCATGATGCGCGGCGCGTCCATCGGCATCATGGGATCGGTTGAAACGCTCATCGACGATCTGCCCAAGGTCAAGCCGACCTTCATGATCACGGTGCCCCGGATCTTCAACCGCGTCTACAACGGCGTCTGGGCCAAAATGCGCGAGGAAGGCGGGCTCAAGCTCAAACTCTTCGAGGCGGCGCTGGCGGCGGCCAAAGCCAAACGCGAGACAGGCCGGGCCGGCCTCAAGTATAAAATCCTGGACAAGATCGTTCTGGCCAAGATCCGGGAGCGCTTCGGCGGACGGCTGGAAAACGCGGTCACCGGCAGCGCGCCCATGAACGTGGAAATCGCCAAATTCTTCATCGATGTGGGGATTCCAACCTATGACGCGTATGGGTTGAGCGAGACCTCTCCGGCCATTACCATTAACTCGCCCCTGATGGGGAACCGTCTGGGGACGGTGGGAAAGCCCATCAACAAGACCAAAGTGGTGATCGACCGGTCGCGCACCGGCGAAGACGGCGACGACGGAGAAATCATCTGCTTCGGGCCTCAGTGCATGATCGGCTATCACAAAAAACCGGAACAGACCAAAGAAGTGATCGTGGAACGCGATGGCATGCGGGGTGTGCGCACGGGCGACCGGGGACGCCTCGACGACGACGGTTTCTTATACATCACCGGCCGCTTCAAGGAGGAATATAAACTGGCCAACGGGAAATATGTACATCCGGAAACCGTGGAACTGGAGATGAAGGTGCTGCCCTGGATTTTAAACGCTGTGGTGGCCGGATCTGGCCATGAATACAACGTGGGGCTGATCGTGCCCGACATGAAACTCCTCGAGCATCTGGCCGCCGAACTCAACCTGTCTGTCGATCCGAAAGACCTTTTCGATCCGGCCAATCCCGCCGGCCGGAAATTCAAGGATCTGCTCACCGCCGAGGTGCAGAACCATTTGCGCAAAACCATCGGTTCCTATGAAATTCCCCGCAAGTTTGATTTCATCCTGGAAGATTTCACGCTGGACAACGGCATGCTCACGCAGACGATGAAGCTCAAGCGCCAGGTGGTCATGGAAAAGTACGGCCACCTGATCGAGGCCCTCTACAAGGAATAACGGTTCCGGGCAGACGGAAGAACCTTGCGGGTTCTCCGTCTGCCCGCCCGCGGCTAGTCGCTCTTTTTGTAATAGCCTTCCCACTTTTCGTCGATCTGCTTCTGGATGTCCGCAATCTGCTCCTCGGTCAGCACTTTGAAGCGCGACTGGGAGCGGAAGTATTCGCGGACGGGGACGAGCTTGCGCTTTTCCACCAGCTTTTCGGAAGCGGCGGTCAGGCGGAATTCGCCGTTCACGACTTCGTAGAGGTCGTAGTAGCCCGTTTCCACGGCGAGCCGTCCGATCTTGATGCCGTAGCGCGGATCGTAGCCCCAGCCGGGCGGGCAGGGAATGTGAATGTGGAAGTATTTGGTGCCGGGCAGGTCCCGGCACTTGAGAATCTTATCGTACAGATCCAGCGGATACGCCGCCGAGCAGGCGGCCACGTAGCTTAAATGATGCGCCGCCATGATGGCGGGAACATCTTTCTTCTGCTGGAGCTTTCCCTTGAACGGCGTGTTGGCCGTGATGGCGCCGATGGGCGTCGTTCCCGAGCGCTGAACGCCGGTGTTCATGTAGCCTTCGTTGTCGTAGCAGAAATAAATGAAGTTGTCGCCGCGCTCCGCCGCGCCGGACAGGGCCTGCAGGCCGATGTCGCTGGTGCCCCCGTCTCCCGCCCAGGCGGCGACGGTGGTATGGGTGTTGCCCTGCGCTTTGAGCGTGGCTAAAATTCCCGTGGCCGCGGCGGCCGTCGAGGCAAACGTGACGTTCAGGCAGGGGAGTTTGGTGGAGGCCACCGGAAAAAGGCCCTGCAAAACGGTGAGGCAGCT
The DNA here is from genome assembly GCA_002304995.1 of Syntrophaceae bacterium UBA1411. Lineage (GTDB taxonomy): Bacteria > Desulfobacterota > Syntrophia > Syntrophales > Smithellaceae > UBA8904. Next base: position 20,330 of record DBPV01000022.1, on the reverse strand, counting down.
GGGAGGAACGATCAGCATGGTGTCCGGACCCAGCGCCTTGAGACCCACGCGGTAGGCGATGGACAGGCCGCAGCCGGTGCACGCCCTGGTTCCCGGGTGGACGAACTCTTGGGTGGGTAAACTCAGGATGGTGGTTTTTGCCTGTTGCATGGCAGACTCCTATAACTTAAGCCCGATCCACGCGGGCTCTTTGGAGACCCGGGCCTGGATCGCGGCTCTCAGGGTATCGGTTAAATCTTGCGTATGGATTTCGCGGCCGCCGATGCCGGCGATGAAGTTCTGGACCGTCGGCAGACGGCCGGTGCCGCCCAGATATTCGTAAAGCGCGGATTTCAGATCCGACGCCAGCGCGCCTTCGTACCCGTAGCTCAGCGCCTTTTCAAAAACGATGACGCCTGTCTTTCCGGTGAGGGCGCGGGCGATGGCTTCATCGGGAAAAGGCCGGTAAAAGCGCACGCCCATCACGCCGACCCGGATGCCTTCTGCGCGCAGGGCATCCACCGAGACGCGCAGCTGATAGGTGAGCGAGCCCAGCCCCACGGCGACAAAGTCCGCGTCGTCGCAGCGGTAGGGTTCGAGGTAGGGATCGGCCTCCCGTCCGAAAACGCCGGCAAAGCGCTTTTCCATTTCCGCCGCGGCCCCCAGCGCCAGGCGCAGATCCTCCTGGAGCAGATAACGGATTTCCATGTAGCCGTGCGCCAGTTCGCCGTGCACGTCCATGCGCACGTCCGGCAGCGTCACGGTGTTGAGGTTGGCCGGCTCGCGGGGATTGAGCGCGTACTCCGGCTGAAACGGCGGCAGAAAGGCATCGACAGCGCGCGCTTCCGGCAGGTCGAACGGCATGAACGTATGCGACAGAATGTAGCCGTCATAGCAGACCATGATCGGAATGCTGACCTTTTCCGCGAGCCAGTAAGCCTTGATGACCGTGTCGAGAATCTGCTGATGATCCGCGCAGTACATCTGGATCCAGCCCGTGTCCCGCTGGGAGATGGAATCCTGCTGGTCGTTCCAGATGTTCCAGGGCGCGCCCACCGCCCGGTTGACGACGCACATGACGATGGGCAGGCGCGCGCCCGCGGCCCACTGGACCTGCTCGTGCATGTACAAAAGGCCGTTGGCGCTGGTGGCGGTGAAAACGCGCGCGCCGGCCGACGAGGCGGCGATGCAGACGGCGAGCGCCGAATGTTCGCTTTCCACGGGGATATACTGAGCCGAAAGCGACCCTTCTTCGACATACTCGGAAAGTTTTTCCGTGACGGGGGTCTGCGGCGTGATGGGATAGGCGGCAATGACCTGGGGGCGGCAGAGCCGGACGCCCAGAGCCGCCGCCGCGTTTCCGTCTTCAATGATATGCATGTTGGCTACTCCTTGTCTTCTTCGGCGAATTTGGCTTCATCCACCATGGTGATGGCTTTGGTGGGGCATTCTTCGGCGCAGATGCCGCAGCCCTTGCAGTATTCCAGATCCACGGTGGGCGGGATGGTCCGGGAAATCACGATTTCCGGACAGAACAGCCAGCAGATGAAGCAGGCTTCCTTGTTTCTTTTGCAGGGAATGCAGAGATTCCGGTCGAAGACCGGCCGCTCCACACGCCAGGAGCCGGTTCTTCCGCCGTCGCCCGGTCCGTGCTCGCTGTGCGATGTTTTTCTTCGGTAATGGCGTGTTCCCATCTCAACCTCCCGTCGCGGTGCGCTCATAGGCCAAACGGGCGGCCAGCGCGTTTTTTTCGGGTCTGCGGGTGCGGAACTCTTCCTCGATCCTCTCGATGAGCAGGTCGATGCCCAGTAAATTCGCCGCCCGCTCCAGCGAACCGATGATGCCGGTGTTGACCATGCCGTGCGGCAGGCCCGCTTCCACCGAGATCGCCGTAACGTCCGCGGTGGCCAGTTTAAAATCTTTAAAATGGTGCGTCTCGTGCGCCATCGGCGTGTTGAGCACAATGATGCCGCCGGGTTTGAGGCCGTGCGTGACATCCGCTTCCTTGAGCAGCAGGTGGTCGAGAACGACGACGATATCCGGCTTTTCAATCGGCGACAGATCGTAAATTTTCGTTTTCGAAATTTTGAGCGACGTCATCACCGGCGCGCCCCGCCGTTCGGTTCCGAACGTGGGGGCCATGACCACGCCGGCGAATCCCGAGCTGAAAGCGGCGCCGGCCACGACCTTGGCGGCCGTGATCGCTCCCTGTCCGCCGCGGCCGTGCCAGCGGATTTCCAGATAATCTTTTTTCATAAAATGCTCCAGATATTTAAGCGCTACAGGAGATAAATCCCGGGAAAATAGCGGTATCTCGTTTATGCTCCTTCACGCCTTCAATTTCAACTTTTTTCGTTTTATTATCGCGACCGCGACGGCCGCCAGGAAAAGCACAATCCCGCCCAAGACCGCAAGCGCAATCAGCGTCGGCTTTCCCGGCCGGTAAACGAGGTTGACCGGATTGAAACTGGGTTTTGCGACAATGCGGCCCAGTTTGCCCCGGTACTTGTCCGGAATGTCCGCGAGGCCGTTGCCGTTCGCATCCGGAAAGGAACGCACATACGTGACCAGTCCCTGCCACTCCTTGAGCTCCTGCACGCCGGGCCGGGCCGGATCCGCGTCCACCCGCGCGTCGGACAGTTTCGCGATGCTGCGGCCGCTGCGGTCTTTGGGGACGATTTCCAGCAATCCGTAGGTGAAGCGGCCGACCAGTTTCAGAAACGCGGCGTTGTAGATATTGGCCGCGACCCGGTAGAGCTGCTGATTGGCGGCGCTGTAGTCGAGCGGCCGGTAGCCGTCCTCTTCGCTGCCGATTTCGATGCCCGTCACGCGGTCGAAGATCATGCGCCGCGGATTGTAGGTGAAGCGCAGGCCGGAGATCTGCAGAAAATAATCGTCGCCCTTGAACGGGCGCACGCTGGTCAGAATTTCCAGCGCCCTCTTGATTTCGTAACCGTAGAGGTAAAACGAAATCAGCGGATAGCTCATGGTGTCGTCCGCGCCGATGCCCAGCGGAAACGTGCGGAACAGGTCTCCGAGGATGATCTTTCCGGTGGTTCCGGCCAGCAGGTTGTCGCGGATGATGCCGTTGGATTCGACGGCCACGACGACGCGGGCGGCCGGATCGCCTGCTGCGGGGTCGGTCGTATTGACGTACCAGCGGATGGAATCGGCGATCAGATTGCCGAGCGGCGACTCCTCGGCGTCGTTGGCCAGGTCCCAGCGGGTTTCGGCCAGCACCTGGTCGTAGGACATCCCGACGGGCCGGAGCAAATCTTGGTCGATTTGCCTTTTAAAGCCGTCGATCATCCGCTGAATGTCCTTATCCCCGGGGATGGCGCTGGTAACGGGAACGGCGGCATAGTTCTGCAAAGCGACTTTGCCCTCCTTCCAGACGAGATCCATCACGCCGACCTGCTTGCCGTAGCACCAGGCCTGGACGACGAGCGTATTGCCGACGACCAGGGGCTTGTCCAGCTTTGTGTGGGAATGTCCGCTGACGATGACGTCAATGCCCGGCACTTCCTTGGCCAGGATCAGGTCTTCGGAGCGCCGCGGATTGTCGGCAAGCCCCCCGTGGGACAGGCAGATCACGATATCCGCTTTTTCCTGCCGGCGCAGCAGATTGACCATGTCGCGCGCCGTGTCGATGGGATCGCGGAAGGTGAGCGGCTTGGCGAAAGGCGAAACTTCCACCGCGCCCCGGCCCAGGATTCCGAAGATGCCGATTTTCAGGCCGTCGCGCTCTAAAACCAGGTAAGGCTTCACGCCCGCCGCGACGAAAGCGTCTTCCAGTTCGGCCAGCGCCGGCTCCCGGCGGTCGAAAACCGGATTGGCCGCCACGATGGGCGGCAGTCCGCCCCGGTCTTTGGCGGTTTTCAAAATGGCCGCGAGCCCCCGCGGCTTGAGATCGAACTCGTGATTGCCCAGCGTCACGGCGTTGTAGCCCATGGCGGCCAGCAGCCGCAGTTCAAAGGCCTCTTCGCGGATGAGTATGTGAAAAAGCGATCCCATGGAAAAATCGCCGGCATCCAGAACCAGGACGGGATGGTTCCTCGTTTTTTGGGTCTGCCGGATGACGGTTGCGACGCGCGACCAGCCGCCCAGCGTTCGATCCGCGTTTTCCGCAAAGGGCCGGAAGTCGAGCTCCGGCGAAAACCCCTGCAGATGGGAGTGCATATCGTTGGTGTGCACGACAGTAATGCGTTTTTCGGCGGCCGCCGGAGCGATGAAGATCAGTACCGCAGCCAGAATAATCGCTATGCGCAGAGAGGTCATGTTCGTTATCGAAACCTTAGTTTTCAGTGCATTCGTCCTCTATGTCCGTTTCCCTAGCACAAAATGACCGTCCTGAAAAGTTGGTATTGGGCAGCGCCGCTTCAATTCTTTCCAGAAGTTCCCTCAGGGATGTTTTGTCCAGCGCGGAAGCGGCGACGGCGGAAAAACGCCGGCACAGAACCGCGAGCTGTTCCTTGTCCGCGAAGCGGTCCGCTTTGTTGAAAACCCGCAGCTGCGGCTTGTCCGCGATGTCGAGCTCTTCGAGAATGGTTTCCACCGCGGCCATTTGCTCTTCAAACTGGCTGCTCGTGACGTCGATGACGTGGAGCAGGAGGTCCGCTTCGGCAAGCTCGTCGAGCGTCGCCCGAAAGGCGCTGAACAGCTCCCGGGGCAGATTGCGGATGAAACCGACCGTGTCGGTAATGACGGCCTCCGTGTCACGCGGAAAGCGCAGACGGGCGCTTTTGGTGTCGAGCGTGGCGAAGAGCTTGTCTTCGGCCAGGACGGCGCTTTGCGTGAGCGTGTTGAGGAGCGTGGATTTGCCGGCGTTGGTGTAGCCGACGATGGAAATCACGGGCAGGCCGGATTTTTCCCGCCGGCCGCGCCTCTGCCCCCGCGACCGGGCGAGCGTTTTCAAGTCTTTTTCCAGGCGGGTGATCCGTTCGCGGACCCGGCGGCGGTCGATTTCGAGCTTGGTCTCGCCGGGGCCGACGCCGCCGATGCCGCCCGCCAGCCGCGACAGCGAAGGATCCTTGTGCAGAAGCCGCGGCAGCAGATACTTGAGCTGGGCCAGTTCCACCTGGATCTTGCCTTCGCGGGAATGGGCCCGGTGCGCGAAGATGTCCAAAATGACCTGCGTCCGGTCGAGTATCTTGAGGCCGGTAAAGTCGGCAATCGACCGGACCTGCGCGGGTGTGAGCTCGTGATCGAAAATCAGCAGATTGGCCCCGATTTGCGTGGCCCGCAGGTCGATGGCCGCCAGCTTGCCGCGGCCGACCACGTATTTGGGATCGATTTGAGGCCGGTACTGGATTTGCGTGTCGAAGACTTCCACGCCGCAGGTCCCGGCGAGCTGCCGCAGTTCCTCGAGCGAGGCTTCCGCGCCGGCCAGGGGATTTTTTTCCACCCGCACCAGAATGGCCTTTTCTGCCGCGTCGATCCGGCGCGTCTTCTGCTGGCGCGCGAACTCGTCTTCCAGGGCGGCGATAAATGCGAGAAAATTCAAATCCAGGCGGTGCGGCTCCTGCGGATCGTGAACGAGCCAGTAGTCGCCCCGGGGATTTTCGGGAATCAGATGCGCCCAGAAAAGCTTGCCGGGAGAGCCGTCTTCGCGGACCTGCAGCGCGCCGATCAGATCCAGGCGCAGGTGAGAGAGGTCCGTCAGGTCTTCCTCGGACAGGCCTTCGCCGGTCAGATGCGTGTGAATCAGACGCAATCCCCGAAAGCGTGTGGAGGCGGCGCGGAAGGCGTCCAGGCTGGGAATGAAAATGCTTCTGGCGTCGCCCAGGATGATCATGCTGATCTCGCCCTTGCGGTTGATGAGCAAGCCGATTTGGCGGTTGAGCGCGCCGGAAAGAAACGAGATTTCCCGCGCCAGTTCATTGCTGAGAATGCTTTCCGGGGGAATGGCCCGGCGGTAGAGCCGTTCGAGGGATTTGATGGACTGGGCGCCCAGTCCCGACGTATTGCCGAATATCTTGTTGATGGTGGTTCTTCCTCAAAAAATTAATAGCTTAAGCTATCACAGGAGGTCTCCTTTAGTCAAAAGGCAAATGAGCGCCGGCAGACGGAAACAAAAAGACCCTGAAGGGCTGTTCTTTCAGGGTCTGTAAGAAAACGGGCGGCGGCTTCGTCACTGATCGCAACGGCAACGTTCGGCCATTGACCGCTTGCGAAAATCCGGTGCCGGCGGTCAGTTCAGACCGTAGCCCTTGAGTTTGCGGTAAAACGTGCTGCGGGCCATGTTCATTTTCTGGGCGATTTTGTTCCGCGGAATTCCGATGCCCATCATCTGGATGATGGCTTCCTTCTCCCGGGCTTGTGCGGTGAGATGGTTTTCCGTGTCCTGATACTGCCAGTGGAGAATTTCATCCGGAACGAGGTCGGCCGTGAGTTCATTGCCCTGGGCGACATTCATCATCCGTTCGATCACGTTTTGCAGCTCCCGGATATTGCCCGGCCAGGGATAGTTGGCAAGAATCCGCAGGACCGACTCGGAAATCCGGCCGACGTTGCGGCCCGTCGTGTCGCAGTACTTCTTGATGAAGTTGTCAACCAGGAGCGGAATATCGTCTTTCCTTTCGCGCAGCGGCGTCATCTCGATGGTAAAGACGTTCAGGCGGTAATACAGGTCGGAGCGGAAGTTTCCCTTGCGGATTTCCTCCAGAATATTCTTATTCGTTGCCGCGATGATCCGGACGTCCACCGGCCGGACGCTCGTGCCGCCGACGCGCACGATGGCCTTTTCCTCGACGACGCGCAACAGCGCCGCCTGGAATTCCAGGGACGTCTCGGCGATCTCATCGAGAAAAATCGTTCCGCCGTCGGCCGCTTCGAATTTCCCCGTGTTGCCGCCCCGGCGCGATCCGGTGAAAGCTCCCTCCGAATGGCCGAAGAGTTCGTTGGCGATCAAATCCCGCGGAATGGAGGCGCAGTTGATCGCGATATAGGGGCCGTTCTTCCGCGCGCCGCCGCTGTGAATGGCCTGGGCGAAAATATCCTTGCCCGTGCCGCTTTCTCCCAGGAGCAAAACATTGGAATCGCTTTTGGCGGCAAGCTGGAGATGATGCAGCGTGCGGACAAAGCGGCTGTTTTGCCCGCAGATGTCGTTGAAGCGAAAGAGCGCTTTGAGGCCGGCCGGTCTGGCGATCGTTTTCCTGGCGGCTTGCGCCTCTTTTAAAATGATCATTTTGCCGACTGTCTTTCCCGAAGCGCTGCGGATGAGGCCGGATGTCGCGAGAAAGTCGTTAAATCCGTAAGGGGAGGCGATACGGACCGGCATGTCGGCGACCGTTTTGTCTCCTTCGGCGATCCGGAACAGCGCCGCGTTGCCCGCATGCAGCAGGTCGCGCATCCGCCTGTCCTGGGCCTGCGGACCCAGATGCAGGAGTTTGCGGGCGGGGGAATTGATGAAGGTGATGAGGCCGTCTTCGCTTACGGCGATCATGGCATCGGGAACCGCGTGGAGAACCGCCTCATGATAATTGGCGACGGTGCGCGTTTTTTCCAGCTCCTCCGTTTTTTTCATGTCGCTTTCAACGGCCCGGGCCATCGATGCGGCCATTCCCAGCGCGTGCGGATCGGCGCTGTAGACGCTGGCCAGAAGGGCGATGCCGCCGATGAACTTCTGCCGTGCGTCGAAGATGGGCGCGGCGGCGGCGGTTTCTCCGTGATAGGCGCGCATGTAGTGCTGGGGGCCGAAAAAGCGCACCGGCTGCTGAAGCGCGACGACCAGTCCGATGGCGTTTGCGCCGACGGTTTCTTCCGTCCAGACAGAACCGGGCAGCAGCCGGAAGGACTGCGCGGGCTTTTGATAGCCGGCATTTGCACGGACCTCAAGCAGAACGCCCTCCCGGCTGAAAAGACACACCAGGGACCGCCGGGAGGCGCTGAATTCACAGAAATGATCCATCGCCGGTCTGGCGCTCTGGATCAATGTATTGTGACCCTCTCGCAGCGCCCACAATCGGGCATCCGACAAAATCGGCGGAATCGGCTTTTTAAAGGGATTGAGCTGCAGCTTCCGGCAGCGAAGCCAGGCGTTCTGAATATCCTGGGGAACAACGGCGCCGTCAATGTCCGTATGACCGGCAACGCATTTGCCCCATTGCGTTTTGGTGGCATTGTATTGATCGGCAAACCGGGAATAAAAAGTCGAAAGTTTTTTCTTGTACGGTATTGTGTGAGGTTTAGCGTTCATTCATCACTTCCGGCGGTAATAATCCGTCCTTCTGTCCCACAAATCCGTTATATGAGTCACAAGTGTCCCACGTTGGTGGGACACCCTAGCAACATTGTGCCTGCGTGTCAATAAAAACCTTTGCAAATCAGCTCTCTGTATTATCGTGAAAAATGGCATGACATTTGTATAATATGCAATCAGGAATGACATAGGCAAGGATTCCGGAAAAGAACGACGCGGCTCTGTTGAAACAGAGCAGCATTTTTTTCTGAGGGAAAAGGCTTTAAAGGTCCACGAGGAGGTAAAAAGGTTTCCATTTTGTCCGTTTTTTGCTGTCAGGGCCGGTTATAATCCGAATCGGCAAAGACGTTTTTAACGGATGCTTCATACAGAGTTTATTTTTAGTCACGGAGTGAGACAAACCTGTCCCACGGAGATGTTCCGGGCGGCCTTTATCGTGAAAAACGGACTTTTCTCGACTGATGAATTTTAAATGGTTGAAGGAACGAAGGGACGCGTTCAGGGGGCTGCGGCCCCCTGAACAATTTTTTTCTCGAGTCTTGAGGCGGCGTAAATGGGAAATGAAATACAGGATATTCTGGCCAAGTGGTTCAAACGCATGATGTCCGAACGGTCCGGGCAGACCGGCGGATTCCGTTTCGATCCGAATCATTTCCAGAATCGTCTGCCGCCGCCATTTGTCCGCGTGAAGTCGGACCGGCCGAGAAGTCGCTGGTTGAGCTGACGCGCGCGGAAAACGTTATCCTTTTTTACTCCTTTTTCATGTGCTTCTGGTGCAAAAGAGCCCGGCTTCTTTACGAAGTCGGGCTCTTTTGTATCGGGGAAAAACGCGCTCAGGCTACCGGCACTCGGTGCACACCGCGAGCTCCTTGTAAGGCGTGCCGGTTTTTTTGCTGATGAATTTCAACTGGTCCACGGGAGCAAAGTATTTGCCGCATTTTTCACAGGCCTGCATCTTGAAGGTGCGCCGCCAGATTTTTCTCTTGTCGCCCGTGCTCTGCATGACGATGTGTCCGGTGGGGCAGACGTAAACGCACGCGCCGCAGCCGATGCAGACCGAAGAGGCTTCCTTGAAGGGAGGGCCGACGGTCTTGTGCGATCCGCGCGACGACATGCCGATGGCGCTGACGCCGACCACTTCTTCGCAGACGCGCACGCAGGAGCGGCACAGGATGCACTTGCCCTTGTCCGTGTCCGGAACGAACCGGGGATGCGGATCGACGCCGAGGTCCAGGGCCAGTTTCTGCAGGACGTCCGATTTCGGGCAGCGCGCCAAAAGCAGCTCCAAAACCAGCCGGCGGACGTTTTGCACCCTTTCACTCCGGGTGTCGACGATCAGGCCTTCCTCGACGGGATACAGGCAGGAGGTGACGATCCGGGTCCGGTGTCCCTTTTTCACTTCCACCACGCACAGCCTGCACGAACCGGAGCGCGAGATCGCCTCGTGGGCGCAAAGGGTGGGAATATTCACCCCTGCGCTGCGGGCTGCTTCCAGCACCATCGTATCTTTGGGTACCGTTACATTCTTGCCGTCAATAATCAAATTTACCATGGTCTATCCTACCTTTTATTCAACGGTAATCGCATCAAATTTGCAGCTTTCGATACATGCGCCGCATCTGGTGCAAAGGTCATTGTTAATGGAGTGGGGCTTCTTCTTTTCGCCGGTGGCGGCCTGCACCGGGCAGACCTTCACGCACATGCCGCAGCCCGTGCACTTCTCGGCATTGACGCTGTAGGTGATGAGCGCCTTGCAGACGCCCGCCGGACAGCGGTGATCCCGGATGTGCGCGTCGTACTCTTCGCGGAAGTAGCGAATCGTGGAAAGAACCGGATTGGGAGCGGAGCCGCCCAGCGCGCACAGCGATCCGTCGGCGACGCCGGTTGAAATGTGCTCGAGCAGCTCCACGTCGCCTTCCTTGCCGCGGCCGGCGCAGATGTCCTCGAGGATTTCACGCATGCGGCGGACGCCTTCCCGGCAGGGAACGCACTTGCCGCAGGACTCTTCCTGAAGAAAGGCCAGGAAGTATTTGGCCACGTCGACCATGCAGGAGCGGTCGTCCATGACGATCATGCCGCCGGAGCCCATCATCGATCCGACTTCGGTGAGTTTGTCGAAATCGACCGGCAGGTCGAGCAGCCTTTCGGGAATGCAGCCGCCGGAGGGGCCGCCGGTCTGGACGGCCTTGAACTTGCGGCCGTTGGGAATGCCGCCGCCCATGTCATAGACGATTTCGCGCAGCGTGATGCCCATCGGGACTTCAACAAGTCCGGTGTTGTTGATCTTTCCGACCAGTGAAAAGATCTTGGTGCCTTTCGAGCCTTCCGTTCCGACGGACGCGTAGGTTTCGGCGCCCTGATTGATGATGATGGGCACGTTTGCCCAGGTTTCAACGTTGTTGAGGCAGGTGGGCTTGTCCCACAGGCCTTTTTCCACGGCGTGGATGTACTTGGCCCGCGGCTCGCCCGCGCGGCCTTCGATGGAGGCGAACAAGGCGGACGATTCACCGCAGACAAACGCTCCGCCGCCCTTGTTGATGTGGATGTCAAAGGAGAAATCCGTTCCCAGAATGTTTTTGCCCAAAAGGCCGGCTTCCTTGGCGGCGGCGATGGCCAGGGTGAGGTGCAGCACCGCCAGGGGATATTCGTTGCGCACGTAGATATACCCTTCGGACGCGCCGATGGCGTAAGCGCCGATGATCATGCCCTCGAGAACGCTGTGCGGATTGCCTTCCATCAGGCTGCGGTCCATGTAAGCGCCGGGATCGCCTTCGTCGCCGTTGCCGATGACGTATTTCGGCGCGCCGTGCGCCCGGCGGCAGCTTTCCCATTTGACGCCGGCCGGAAATCCTCCTCCGCCCCGTCCGCGGAGCCCCGCTTTTTTCACTTCATCGATCACGCCTTCCGGCGTCATTTCGGTCAGGGCTTTGGCCAGCGCGCTGTAGCCGCCGATAATCAGATAGTCCTCGATCCGTGTGGGATCGATCAGGCCGTTTTGTCCGAAAACCAGCCGGTGCTGTTTTTTATAGAAAGGTACTTCCTCTTCTTTCAGCACGGTTTCTTTGGTGAACGGATCGCGGTAAAGCAGCTTTTCCAGAATCTCGCCCGAGGCGACGGTTTTGGAAACGATGTCCGGCACGTCCTTAATTTTGACCTGCTGATAAAAGATCTTTTCCGGATGGACGACCACCAGCGGGCCTTTTTCACAGAAACCGAAGCAGCCGGTGGCGCGGACTTCCACGTCCATGTTTTGTTTTTGCAGTTCCGCTTCGAGGGCTTCCTTCACATTGATGCAGCCGTATCCGCGGCAGCCGGTTCCGGCGCAGATCGTGACCAGTTTCTTGCTGGGATCGAAATTCTTCTTCAGGTCTTCCTGAACGCGGCGCAAGTCTAAAGCCGTGGTAATTTTTTTCATGACTGTGCGCCTCCCTCTTTGATTTTGCCGATGATCTTATCGACTTTGGCCATGGTCATCTGGCCGTGATATTCAGTGTTGATGACGACCACGGGGCCCAGAGCGCAGGCGCCCACGCAGTTGACGGTTTCCAGGGAAAATTTCTGATCCGGCGTGGTTTCGCCGGGTTTGATACAGAGGGTTCTTTCCATCTTGTCCTGAATGGCCGCCGCGCCCCGCACGTGACAGGCCGTGCCCATGCAGATCTTGACGACATGCTCGCCGCGCGGCTTCAGGCTGAAGGCGGTGTAAAAGGTTGCCACTTCGTAAACCCGGCTGACCGGAATTCCCAGCGCTTTGGCCGCAGCGGCGAGTGCGTCCTTCGGAAGATAATTGAACGCTTCCTGGATATCCTGCAACACGGCAATAAGCGCGCTTTTATCGCCAGAATACTTCTTGACGATGAGTTTTGTTTTCTTTCTGATTTCACTGACGTTTGTCATGCTTTTTTCACCTCTGTATGCGTTAAGGGTCATTCCCGTTATGGATGGCCTGTTTACAGAAATTTGGCCTTTTGGGTGAGTTTGTTGAACTCGGCCGTCACTCGTTCCTGAATCGCGTCGATTTCGGCGTCCGTCAGGTGGCGGAAACGCCCCTGCGGTTTGAAGTAGCTGCGGAGGGGCTTGAGCTTTTTGGGCATATCCGCAGACATGCGGTAATGGCCGTTTTCCACTTCGAACAGCGGGAAGACGCCCGTTTCCACGGCCAGCCGTCCCATGGAAACGGCCGTCTCCGACGGAGACCGCCACCCCGTGGGGCACACGGAAAAGCAGTGAATGTAGGAAGGTCCTTCGATGCTTCTGGCTTTCTCGAACTTGCGGATGAAGTCCAGAGGATAGCTGGGGCAGACGGTGGCGACGTAGGGAATTTCATGGGCGACCATGATTTCCGGCATGTTCTTTTTCCAGGTCTTCTGGCCGCTGCTCGCTTTTCCGGCCGGCGCCGTCGTCGTGGAGGCGCCCATCGGCGTGCCGCTGGAGCGCTGAATGCCGGTGTTCATGTAAGCCTCGTTGTCGAAGCAGACGTAAATCATGTCGTGGCCGCGTTCCATTGCGCCGGACAGCGCCTGGATGCCGATATCCATCGTTCCGCCGTCGCCGGCCATTCCGACCACCTTGATGTAGCGGTCGTCGATCTTGCCCTTCTTGCGCAGCGCTTTGAGGCCCGCTTCCACGCCGGAGGCCACGGCCGCGGCGTTTTCAAACGCGACGTGAATCCAGGGGATTCTCCAGGCGGTGGTGGGAAACATGCTCGAAACGATTTCCATGCAGCCGGTCGCGGAGGCGACCACAGTGTTGTCGCCCAGCGCCTTGCACATGAGCCGGACGGACAGCACTTCCGCGCAGCCGGAGCAGGCGCGGTGGCCGCAGGAAAACAGTTCTTTCTTATTGATGAGCCGCGGGGCAAATAAATCAAAATTTTCTACAATATTCATTCTCTCACTCCCCAGAATTCATAAGTGTCCGCCTTGGCTTTGGCCTTGTCCGCCCGAACGGTTTCAAACATGCCGACGAAGTCCGAAACGGCCACGTCGCGGCCGCCCAGGCCGATGATGTAGTTGTAGATTGCCGGGCGATTCGCTTGGGCAAACAGAGCGGATTTAATTTCCGAAAACACGGGTCCGCCGGGACCGCCGAAGGAAACGGCGCGGTCGGTGACGATCAGCTGGGCGGCGTTTTTAAGAACTGCCGCCAATTCGGCAAACGGAAACGGCCGCCACAGGCGCAGCTTGATCAGACCGGCTTTGACGCCCTTGCCGCGCAATTCGTCGATGGCGATTTTTGCCGTTTCGCCCATCGAGCCCATCGTCAGCATCAGAATGTCCGCGTCCTCGGCGAGGTAGGTTTCCACCGGCTTGTAGTTGCGTCCGAACTGCCGGCCCCAGTCGTCCCAGACCTCCAGAATGACTTTTTTGGAATTTTTGATTGCCTCGTCCTTGGCTTTCATGATTTCGGTGAAATAGTCCGACATGGAGAAGGCGCCCATCGTAACCGGTCTGGACGGATGCAGCGTCGCATGCGGAACGAAAGGCGGCAGAAACGCGTCGACCTCTTCCTGCGAGGGCATAATGACCGGTTCGACCATGTGCGTGAGCTGGAAACCGTCGATATTGACCGAAACCGGCAGCATGACATCCTTGTGTTCGGCGATTTTAAAGGCAGCAATGGACAGATCTACGGCTTCCTGGCCGTTTTCCGCGAAAACGGCGATCCAGCCGGCGTCGCGCTGCGGCATGATGTCGGAATGATCGTTCAAAATGTTGAGCGGGCCGGACACCGCCCGGTTGGCGATCGCCATGGTGATGGGCAGCCGCATCGCCGAGGCGATGGGCAGAAGCTCGTGCATCAGCATCAGGCCCTGGGAGCTCGTTGCCGTGTAGACGCGCGCGCCCGCGGCCGCTGCCCCGATGACCGCGCTCATGGCGGAATGTTCGGATTCGACCGTGACGAACTCGGCGTCGAGTTTGCCGTCGGCCACCAGATTGGAGAGATGTTCGGCGATGTGCGACTGCGGCGTGATGGGATAGACGCCCGCCATATCGATGCGGCAGAGCGCCACGGCTTCCGCCACGGCCACCGTTACTTCCAAACCAACGCGTTTACCCATGTCATCCCTCCTCTACCATCTTGATCGCGCGGGGCCAGCACTCGTGCGCGCAGATCCCGCACCCCTTGCAGTAATTCATGTCCGCTTTGAAAAAGCCGTCCTCGCCCTGCTGTACGCATCCTTCCGGGCAAAAGACGTAGCAGATGCCGCATTTGATGCACTTGGCGTCATCCCAGACCGGCCGCTGCGACCGCCAGCTGCCGGTGTGATATTCACTGGCGCTGCCCGGTTCAAAGACAACACAACCGATCGGAAGTTCTTTCCAGGTTTTTAATGCCATATGGATTGTCCCCTTACTTGCTGATTTTTATTTCATCGTAGGCCCGCTTCATCGCGTTTAGGTTCTTCTGGGCGATCCGGCCGAAACGGTGCTCGATGGAGTCTTTCATGGCGTCGAGCTCCATAATGCCGGTGACCTTCAGAAGGGCGCCGATCATCGTCGTGTTGGCGATGGGAACCCCCATCTCCTTGCGGGCGATGCCGGTGCCGTCAACCGTGGCGACGGGGCCGTTGAAATTCAGATCTTTTCGGATTTCTTCAGGTGTTTTGGGAGTGTTGACGATGACCTTGCCGCCCGGCTTCAGTCCGTCGAGGACGTTGACCAGGCCGATCAGGCTCGAATCGAGCACCAGGACGACATCCGGTTCGTAGATGCCGGAACGGACGTCGATTTTCTTGTCGTCAATGCGTGTAAAGGCGGCCACCGGCGCGCCTCGTCTTTCCGGGCCGAAACTGGGGAACCCCTGAGCGAATTTTCCCGCGGCGATTGCCGACACAGCCAGCAATTCCACCGATGTTACCGCTCCCTGGCCGCCCCGGCCATGCCATCTTACTTCAATCATGCAGTTTCATCTCCTTCGCATATAAAAATGACCCGAATCCATAATATAGAAGGAATTCTGAGTCAATATCTTTTCCTCGGCTGAAAAAATGACGCGTCATTCCGTCAGGATACGCCAGTCGTTTTGCGCCTGGGCATACAGGTCGTTGCCTTCGGCGTCGTTGATGACCACCAGCGGCAGGTCCGCCACCGTGAGTTTGCGGATGGCTTCCGGACCCAGATCTTCATAGGCGACCATTTCCATGTGCTTCACGCACTGGGCCGTAAGCGCCGCAATGCCGCCGATGGCGCCGAAGTAAACCGCGCCGTAGCGTTTGATGGCAAGGGCGACTTCCGGCGAGCGGTTGCCCTTGCCGATCATGCCCCGCAAGCCGTGCTCGATGAGCGTCGGCGTGAAGACATCCATGCGGTAGCTGGTGGTCGGGCCGATCGAACCGATGACCTTGCCGACCGGCGTGGGCGACGGCGCGGCATAGAAGAGCGTTGCGGCGGACAAATCGATCGGGAGCGGAAGGCCGCGGACGAGCGCTTCATGCAGACGGCGGTGCGCCGCGTCGCGGGCCGTGTAGATGTCGCCCGACAAGAGCACCATGTCGCCCGCCCGGAGCCGGGCGCGGACCTCGGCGGAAAGAGGCGTTGAAATCCGGAGAAACCGGTCCTGGTCGGCGGAGGTTGTCGGGCTCATAGCGTTTCTTCCCGGTGCCGGGCCACATGGCACTGGATATTGACCGCGACCGGCAGCGACGCGATGTGACAGGGCTTCATCACCGCGGAAACGCCGAGCGTTGTCATCCGGCCGCCCAGGCCCGCCGGCCCGATGCCCAGAGCGTTGATTTTTCTGAAGAGGTCCTCTTCCATCTTGGCCAGGCGGTCGTCGTCTTCGTTTTTTGCGCCGACCGGCCGCAGCAGCGCCTTTTTCGCGAGCAGACACGCCTCTTCGAGCGAACCGCCGATGCCGACTCCCACGATGATCGGCGGACAGGCATTGGCGCCGGCCTTTTCCACCGTTTCCAGAACGAATTGCTTGACGCCGTCAAGCCCCGCCGCAGGCGTGAGCATCCGCGCCTGGCTCATGTTTTCGCTGCCGCCGCCCTTGGGCATGGCGATGATGCGCAGGTGGTCGCCCGGAACGATGTCGCAGTGGATTACGGCCGGCGTATTGTCTTTGGTGTTGGCGCGGGTGAAGGGATCGCAGACGGATTTGCGCAGGAAGCCTTCCGCGTACGCCTGGCGGACGCCCTCCGCGATGGCGTCCTGAAGCGGGCCGCCGACGATCCGGACATCCTGGCCGACCTCGAGAAACAACACGGCCAGTCCCGTATCCTGACAGATCGGCAGAGCGTTGTCGCGGGCGATGTCGGCGTTTTGCAGGATTTTGGCGAGCACCTCGCGGCCGATGGGCGACGCTTCCTGCGCGAGGGCGCGCCGGAGCGCATCGCACACGTCGTCGCAAAGCGTGGTGTTGGCGGCGATGAACAGGTTGCGCACCGTTTTGGTGATGCGTCCGGCGGCGATGCGCCGCAGGCGCTTTGGCTTTTTTTTGTCCATAAGCGCAGCCTACATGCCCCTGCGGAATTCCAGGGATTTGGAAATCGTCATCTTGTCGACGTATTTCAGATCGCCGCCCATCGGCACGCCCATGGCGATGCGCGTGATCCGCAGGGGCCTGTCCTTGAACATCCGCATGATGAGCAGCGCCGTGGCTTCGCCGTGCACGTTGGGATTGGTGGCTAAAATGAGTTCCTCGACGCCGCCGTCCTCGACGCGCTTCTGCAGTTCGCCCAGGCGCAGGTTTTCCGGTCCGATGCCGTCGAGCGGCGCCAGCGCGCCGTGCAGCACATGGTAGGTTCCGGCAAAGACGCCGCTTTCCTCGATGGCGGCCAGCGCGTCCGGCTCTTCCACGACGCAGATCACCTGCCGGTCGCGCGCCGGATTGGCGCAGATGTGGCAGATATCTTCTTCACTGGGATTGAGGCAGACGCGGCACAGCCGGATCTTCCGTTTCACTTCCACGAGGCTTTCGGCGAGCTTTTCCACGTCGTCGGTCGTGGCGCGCAAAATATAGTTGGCCAGCCGCGCCGCCGTTTTCTCGCCGATTCCCGGCAGCTTGGCAAGCTCCGCAATCAGTCGCTTGATGGGTTGAGCGTAGGATTTCATGCGCCGCCCTATAACCCCATGCCGGGAATGGCCAGTCCGCCCGTGATCTTGGCCATCTCCGCCTGCGCCAGTTCCTGCGACTTGCGGATGCCCTCGTTGACCGCCGCGGCGATCAGATCCTGGAGCATTTCAATGTCGTCGGGATTGACGACGTCTTTTTCGATTTTGAGCGAGACAATCTCGAATTTGCCGTTGACGAGGACGCGGACCATGCCGCCGCCCGACTGGGCTTCGACGGTCTTTGTTTCCAGTTCCTGCTGGAGATGGGCCATCTTTTCCTGCATTTTTTTGGCCTGCCTCATGATGTTATTAATATTTTGCACGACGGTACCCCTTCCTATTTTTTATCCGTTATCGGTTTGATTTCCACCAGCTCCGCTCCTTCGAACTCGGCGAGCACTTTCTGAAACAGCGGCGAGGTGATGGCCTCGCGCTTGATTTCGTTCATGGCGTTTCCCCTGGCGCTGCGGGGGCCGGCGGCTCTGGGCGCGTTGACGGCCTTGATGGCCAGGGTGATTGTTTGAGAATAATAAATTCCGGCGATTCTTTCCAGTTCTTCTTTCTGCGGCTTTTCCATCAGCGTGTCGAGAAACACGTATCCGGCGGGAAAAGCCAGCGTGAGCGCGCCGTTTTCCGGCCCCAGAATTTCGGCCGGGGCGGTTTTGGCGCCGAGCGGCGGATTGGTTCTTTTGATGAAGCTCTTGAGATCCTCGCCCGGCGCGGGTTTGGTCGGAGAACGGGGCGTTTGGGCCGCCGGCGGCTCGGCCGGCCGGGAAACGGCGGGCGGCGCCGGATCCGCAGGCCGGTCGAAGACAGGCACCGCGCTGGGGGACGGCGCCGCGTTTGCCGGCGCGTAGGCGAGCTTTTGCTCCAGGCTTTCCAGCGTCGCCAGGATTTCTCCGACCGGCAGGACCGGTTCCAGGTAGGCCATGCGCACGAGGATGGTTTCGAGCTTGATCCGGACTTCCTGGCTGCGGCGCAGACTGTCCGCCTCGGCCAGCAGAATATCCAGATACCGCTGCAGCGTTTCGCGCGAGACCCGGGCGACCTGTACTTTAAGCTTTTCGGCCTGTTCCGGCGCGATGTCGAAAGACGCGCCGTCGCCGGCGATCCGGAGCAGAAGCAGATTCCGGAAGTGCTTGAGCAGCATGGTATAGAAGTGCTTCATGTCGATGCCCGCCAGGTAGGCCTCCTCCAGAATCGTAAGGCAGACGCCGGCGTTGCGGGCCAGGACGGCCTCGGACAGGCGGAAAAGGTATTTCCGGTCGGCAAGCCCCAGAAGCTCTTCCACGTCGTCGTCGGCAATCGCCGGTCCCGCGTAGGAGATGATCTGATCGAAGATGCTCTGGGCGTCGCGCATGGAGCCGTCGCCCGCCTCGGCAATCCAGGTGAGGGCGGCGGGGCTGACTGTCAGCCCTTCCTCCCGGGCGATCCGGTCCAGGTTGGCGGCAATCTGGGCCAGCGAGATGCGGCGGAAGTCGTAGCACTGGCAGCGCGACAAAATGGTGGCCGGAACCTTGTGGTTTTCGGTGGTGGCGAAAATGAAGATCACGTGGCCGGGCGGTTCTTCAAGCGTTTTTAAAAGCGCGTTGAACGCTTCGCGCGTCAGCATGTGGACTTCGTCGATGATATAGATTTTGTATTTGGCGGCGGCCGGAGCAAACTTGACGTTTTCGCGCAGTTCGCGGATTTCATCGATGCCGCGGTTGGACGCGCCGTCGATTTCGCGGACGTCCATGGACGTGCCGTCCGTGATTTCCCGGCAGTTGGGACAGACGTTGCAGGGTGTGGCCGTCGGTCCCGTTTCGCAGTTGAGCGATTTGGCCAGAATGCGTGCGACCGATGTCTTGCCGACGCCCCGCGGACCGGAAAAGAGGTAGGCGTGCCCGATGCGTCCCTGGCCGATGGCGTTGGCCAGCGTGCGGACGACGTGCTCCTGCCCCGTTACGTCGTCGAAGCGCTGCGGGCGAAATTTTCGGGCTAAAACCTGATAGTCCAACGGTTCCTCATTCCGCGGGTATTTGCTTTTGAAAAAAAACAAAAGGTGACCGGGTTGACCGCAACACACGACGGGATTTGCTGCCGCTGCTTCCTTCCGGACCTGACGGGGTTCACAAGCCTTCGTTGTACGGGACCCGGCCATAATAAAATTACAACCGGCACAGAGTCTTAATGGATAAATGCAAAGGAATCAACCCAAATTTTGCGGTTTTCCTCCGCAGCGGAAAACAACATCGGATAAGCTGTCGGAATAAATGGCGGAGAGTGGGGGATTCGAACCCCCGTAGGAGCTTGTGGCCCCTAAATCGATTTCGAGTCGATCCCGTTACGACCACTTCGGTAACTCTCCGCAAAAAAGGCTGGGCTAAAAACAATGAGCTTTTGGAGGGGAAAACATGAAAAATGGCGGAGAGAGCGGGATTCGAACCCGCGGTACACCTTTGTGGGCGTACACACGATTTCCAGTCGTGCTCCTTCGGCCTCTCAGACATCTCTCCGCGTTTTTTCCGGGTGGAACTGTTTGTTTCCGAACTCCTGTGCAAAGAACAGCTTTGACGGGCGGCAGCGCCGTCCGGGCGCGTTTCAACCAGGCGCCAGTTGCGCTCTTACTCTCTTTTCCTTAAAAAATCTACTCAAAATTTCCGAGCAGGCCCCGCTGAAGATCCCCTCCGTCACTTCCACCCGGTGGTTGAAGCGCTGATCGTCGAGCAGGCGGTACAGAGAAACCACCGCGCCGGCCTTGGGATCGCGCGCGCCGAAGACGACGCGCTCCAGCCGCGCCTGAAGGATTGCGCCGGCGCACATGGTGCAGGGTTCCAGCGTGACAAAGAGCGTCGCGCCCGTCAGGCGGTAGTTGCCGACGGTTGCGCAGGCCCGGCGGATGGCCAGCATTTCCGCATGCGCCGACGGGTCGTTGCCGCCGATCGGTTCGTTGTGCGCCCGGGCCAGGATGCAACCCTCTCGCATCAGGAGCGCCCCCACCGGAACTTCGCCTTCGGCCGCGGCTTGTGCCGCCTCTTCCAGCGCTATCTTCATGTAGTCTTCATCCGTCGCCATATCTTCCGTCCGCCGTGCCTGATGTCACAGGTTCG
>DBPV01000077.1:77753-110692 GCA_002304995.1 Syntrophaceae bacterium UBA1411 | reverse complement strand
CCGGATGCCTTGATTCTGCTGGACTTGTCCGGGTCCATGGACTGGAATCCGGCCGGCGATGACACTTTCGTATACGGATCTTCCACCGCCTGCACGGCGGATACGACAAATTGCGCCGATTACTCATCTTCAGGACACACGTATTGTACGGGCGGCTTTTGTAAGTCAAATTCCATTCATTCCACCTGTAAAGTCGACTGCCGGCGCGTCGCGATCGCCAAGCGGGCGCTTTTCAACGTCATGGATTTCAACAATGACGGCAAGGTCGATAAAAATGACGCCTCCGGTTTGAATGTGCGCATCGGTTACATGCGATTCAAAGGCGGAAATGATACGGGCGGCGATCCCGCGACGGGAAAAAACAAACTGGTCACGTATATCAGCGACTACGGCAAACTCACAGGTACATCTTATCAGCTTACCTATTGCGGTAAAACAGGCGAAAATTCCAGTTGTCTCATAACGGATACCTGTGCAACAGGCGAATGTATTGCGAAAGCCAGCGCGGACGGAGGAACGCCGCTTTCCGCCGCCTTGAAGGAAGCGAAAAAATATCTCGACCTGCATAAAAACGGAACTCCGCCGAACTATACCAATGCCGATCCCGGCAAGGCCTGCCGGCAGAAGTTTGTCATCCTGGTTTCAGACGGAGCGGATACGTATGCCTGCGATGGCAGCGGCGCCGAATGCCAGGCGCATATGTACGAGCGCCGCCGCGAAGTGGTGGCGGCGGCCAAAGCATTGAACGATCACGGTTATAAACTGTTCGTGGTCGGCTTTGGTTCAACAATGCCCTCTTATCTGAAAAATACGCTCAACTGGATGTCCTACTACGGCGGCACGGACAATCCCGATGCAGCAGCCGAGAATACAGGCAATCCCTCAGCTTACAGTATTCCCAAAGGAACCAACTGCGGAACGGCGAGCGCGGCCAACTGCTGTACGTTCAGCACCACGGCGGGAACCTGTCCTTTCCCGGCCGCCACGGCAGCCGCCTGCTTCCCGTCGGGCGTCACCGCCAGTTGTATGGAACAGAGCAGCGATCTCGCAGCGGCGGATTGTCAGGGCTCATCGACCGCCAATTTCAAGTCGACCGTGAATGATCCCGGCTATCTTGACCTCGCGGGTTATGCCTTTATCGCGGAGGATGGGGACAAACTGACCAAGTCTCTGAAAGTCGCCCTCAACGCCATCAGCGGAGCGAGCTATTCTTTTACGACGGCATCGATCCAGGCGATCCGCACGGCCGATGAAAATTTCATCTATGAGGCCTCTTTTGAAACGGCCGACTGCCCGTTGTGGCGCGGACATTTGAAAAGGTACAATATCAATGCCACGACAGGCGCCATCATCACGCCATCAACGTGGGATGCGGCCGCCGTTTTGAACAGCCAAACCGAGACGGGCAGAGTAATCAAAACGCTCATCGGAAATACCCTGGTTGATTTCAAGACAACAACGTCGGAATTGACGGCGGCAAATTTAAATGCCGCCGATGCCACGGAAAGATCCAATATCATCACCTTTTTCAGGCAGGGCGATCAGATTGCCGCCAGTCCCGCCGCCTATTGGCGTCTGGGCGACATCTTTCATTCCTCGCCCATGTCCATCGGCACACCCAACGCTTTGTTTTACGACCAGTGGGACAAAGCGTCGCCGAAGGCCTTTGAAACGTTCCGCTCCAGTCACATCAGGACGTCCGCCAACGACGCTTACCACAACCGCTTCATGATTGTCGGCGCCAATGACGGTCAGCTGCACGCTTTTAAAACGGGCGAGCTGGGTGCGGACGGCGGCGGCAAGGAGCTGTGGAGCTTCATTCCGCCCAATCAGTTGAGACGTCTAAAACTGATCTATCATACGTACGGCCAGCATCCGCTTGATAAATCCCGTCAATACTATGTCGACGGGCCGACAAGTGCGGCGGAAGTATGGGTGCGAAGCGGCAGTCCCACGGATATCAACAACACAACGAAAACGGTCAGCGAGTGGAAAACCCTGCTGGTGACGGCGCTGGGCCGGGGTGGAACAAGCACCCTGTGGAGCTCCTCGACCTCGTGTGATGCGGACACGTCGGCCGGCTTCAGTCCCTACTGGACATCCACACATTCCAACTATTGCGGGTATTACGCTTTTGACGCTTCCGATACGGCGGATGATACGGTGGACTGGCCGTTTTTATGGCGGATCGGCGCCAACGCCGGGCTGCCGGAGGATGAGGGAAAGTATCTGGGGCAGGCCTGGAGCAAAATGTTCCTCGGACGTGTGCGGATCAGCAATATTGAGCGGTGGGTCGGCATTATCGGCGGCGGTTATTCCGGTTGCGGCCTGGCCAAAGGCGGCACCTGTGCGCTGGATGGCGGAAACGACACCCGCGGCAAAGGCTTTTACGTGATTGACCTCTCCAACGGCGATATCCTCTGGAAATACACGTACGCGACGAGTTCGGGAGTGATGAAAGGGGACGTTCCGGCCGGACCTGCAGCGGTGGATTCCGATAACGACGGCTTTATCGACAGAGTCTATGTGGGTGATTTGGCGGGCAATATCTGGCGGTTTCAGTTCTGCCGCAAATCGGATTCCACGTCCTGCACAGAATCCAACTGGAGCGGCGGAATGCTGTTCAATAATCAGGACAATGCCGGAAACCGGCCCATCTACACGTCGGCGGCCGTCAGCATGGATCCGTCTTATAACCTGTGGGTGTATGTCGGAACGGGCGACAAAACCCAGCCTACCGCGCCCAACGCCCAGGAAAGGTTTTATGCGATCAAGGATCGGAGAAACAACAGCGATTCGCCTTACACAGTCTCCGATTTGGATAAAATCACTCCAACACAGGCAGCAGATGTCTATGAAGACGGGAACAGCTCTTCTCAAAACGGATGGTGGATCGAGTTTCCTAAAAGCGAAAAAGTGTTGGCTGAGCCGACCATCTATCAGGGAAGACTCTACTTTACGTCTTACATTCCCGACACGGGAGCCGGAGGCGATCCATGCAATGCGCCGGGAAGTTCCCGAGTCTACAATATGAATTACATTACAGCCAAAGGGTATTGGGGAAGCGATGCCAAGTACATATCGGTGCCGGGCAGCGGCGTCATGTCCGCCGTCGTCGTTTCCGTCGGACCGGACGGTTCGGCAAATCTTTATTATTCACAGAGCGTCGGCGATCACGTCCAGCAGCTGCAGGATCCCAATCTTTCCAATGATCCGCGGGGCAGTTTGATTTACTGGCAGGACCGGCGCATCAGGCCTTAACGGGAGGGATTCGCTTAAAAGAAAAACTGCGAAACCAAGGCCGATATCAGGAAACTGCAGTGGATGGATCGGCCGCTGACATCCCCCATTAATAGTTCAACTTGCCATGACAAGCGGCAAATGATAAAAGCCGCTTGTCATTTTTTTTAAAGAAAGGTTTTTACCCGTTCCATGAAAAATCAACTTGCGTCAATCATTGCCGAAGCCGTCTTAACCTGCGTGCAGAAGGGTTTGCTGCCGGAGGTGCAACTGCCGCCGATTGAAATCGAGGTGCCGGCCAATCCTGAGCACGGTGATTACGCCTGCAATGCCGCCATGGTCCTGGCGTCGCTCGCCAAACAAAATCCGCGGAAAATCGCCCAGGCCATTGCGGACAACCTCTCGGATCCGGAAAAGCTTCTCGAAAAAGTCGATATCGCCGGACCCGGTTTTTTGAATTTTCGCATCCGGGACGAATTCTGGCGGAAAATTCTCCAGGACATTCATGAACAGAAGGAAGCCTACGGACGGGTCAATCTCGGACAGGGAAAGAAGGTCCAGGTGGAATTCGTGAGCGCCAATCCCACCGGGCCTCTGCACATCGGCCATGCGCGCGGCGCCGTGGTGGGCGATGTCCTGTCCAATCTGCTTGAGGCGACGGGGTATCGCGTGTCCCGGGAGTATTATATCAACGACGCGGGCAACCAGATGAACAACCTGGGAAAGTCCGTCCTGTACCGCTATCGGGAGCTCCAGGGCGAGGCCATCGATTTTCCCGACAACTGTTATCAGGGCGACTATATTAAAGACATCGCCGCCGACATCCTCCGCAGAGAAGGCAAACGCTATCTTGCCGAAAATGAGGACGAAACCGTCGCGGCCTTCAACGCCGTCGCCGGTTCAGTCATTCTGGAGGGCATCAAGGAGGACCTTCGGGATTTCGGTGTGGTTTTCGACTGCTACTTCAGCGAAAAGGAGCTGTATCAGGAAGACGGCGTCAATCGGCTCCTGGACGCTTTGAAAGATCAGGGCTTCATCTACTCGGACGGCGAGACGCTGTGGTTCAGGACGACGGCTTATGGCGATGAAAAAGACCGGGTGGTCATCCGGAAAAACGGCGATCCGACGTATTTTGCCGCCGATATCGCCTATCATCAAAATAAATTTTTCCGCGGTTTCGATCTGCTGATCGATATCTGGGGAGCGGACCATCACGGGTACATGCCCCGCCTCTGGGCGGCGATTCAGGCGCTCGGACATGAGCGCAACGATTTGAAAATTATTCTGGTGCAGCTGGTGAACCTGTTGCGCGCAGGCGAACCGGTCGCCATGTCCACGCGCTCCGGCGAATTCGTGACCCTGCGCGAAGTGCTCGACGAGGTCGGCCGGGATGCGGCCCGCTACAACTTCCTGATGCGGCGCTCCGACAGCCACCTGGATTTCGATCTGGAGGTCGCCAAGAAACAAACCAATGAAAACCCGGTTTTTTACGTTCAGTATGCGCACGCCAGAATTTGCAGCATTCTGCGGACCGCGCAGGAGCGGGGGCTGGCATTGCCGGCCTTCGACCGGATCGATGCCTCGCTGCTCGGCGAACCGGAGGAAAAAGCCCTGATCAAAATGATGGCGCGCTATCCGGAAATGATCGAAGGAGCGGCCAGGGCGCTGGAAGTCCATCGCATCACTTTTTACTTAAACGATCTGGCGGGGATTTTTCACAGCTACTACAATAAAAATAAAGTGGTGACGGATGACGCGGCGCTTTCGGGCGCGCGGCTGGTGCTGGTGGAGGGCGTGCGCATTGTTCTGGCCAACGCCCTCGGCATTCTCGGAGTGGGGGCGCCGGAAAAAATGTAGGGGGCAAGATGGGCTCCGGAAATATCAAAAAATTCGAATGGAAACTCGGCAGAACCGGGATGATTCTTCTCATCAGCGGAATGGCGGTGCTGCTGTGTCTGTCGTTTTTGCTGGGTGTCGGCGTCGGAAAGAATATCGACACCTATCCGGAAAAAATCGCTTCCGCCCCGCAGCGGTTTTTAGCGCTGTTCTGGCGTCCGTCCAAAGCAGCCGTGGCCGAAAAGAAACAGGCCGGCAAAGAGGCCGGAGAGGACAAATCCGGAATGGACTTGGAATTTCATGACGCCCTGACGACGCAGAAGATTCCCACGATCCAGCAGGCGCCGGCGGACAGCAAAACGGATGCCGACGTCGTGGCGGATATCATCGCCCAGGCGCCTCCTCCGGCTTCCGAAACGCACAGGGAGGAACCGGTCGCCCCGACGAAAAAACCGGCGGGAGAAACTGCCGCGGCTGCAAAAGCCCAGGAAGCGCCTTCCGCAGCCGCCCCGACGTATGTCGTTCACGTCGCGTCTCTCAAGGATAAAGCCAAAGCCGCTCAGATTTCCAAGACGGTCGATGCCATGGGGTATTCCGCGAAAGTCGTGAAGGTGGAGCTCAAGGGAAAGGGGACCTGGTACCGCGTTGTGGCTGCACAATTCGCAACCCGGGACAAAGCGCAGGCCGCCGCCGATAAGATTTCTCAGAAGGTGAAAACAAAATGCATTATCCGCCCCGTCGAACCAAACGCGGGCCGGAAGCACTAAGCGAATAAAGGCTTAAGGGATATGTTTGAAAGTTTAGCGGAAAAGCTCGAAGGGATTTTTAAGAAACTCAAGGGACGGGGCATTCTCGATGAGGAAAGCGTCAATGTGGCGCTCAAGGAAATCCGCATGGCGCTTCTGGAAGCGGATGTGAATTTCAAGGTCGTCAAGGATTTTATCGAGGATGTCCGCGGCCGGGCGGTCGGCAAGGATGTTCTGGAAAGCATCACGCCCGGTCAGCAGGTCGTCAAGATTGTGCATGACCGTCTGGTGGAACTGATGGGCAGCCAGAGCGCCCATATCAAATTCGGTTCCCGGATTCCCGCGCCCATCATGCTGATTGGTTTGCAGGGGTGCGGTAAAACGACGACGGCCGCCAAACTGGCGCGGCTTCTGGCAAAGGAGAAAAGAGTCTATCTGGTATCGGCGGACGTTTACCGGCCCGCGGCCATGGAGCAGCTTGCCGTTCTGGGACGGCAGATTTCCGCCGGCGTTTATAACGCAGGCGATCTGCGGGATCCCGTCAGAATATGCGTCCAGGCGATGGAACAGGCGAAAAAAGAAGGATATGAGGTGGTGCTGATCGACACGGCCGGACGCCTGCATATCGACGAACCGCTGATGGACGAGCTCAAAAGGATCAAGGAAAAGGTCAATCCGGCGGAAATTCTGTACGTGGCGGACGCCATGACGGGCCAGGACGCCGTCAACGTCGGAGCGCGCTTCAACGAACAGATCGGCATCGACGGCGTGATCATGACCAAGATGGACGGCGACGCGCGCGGCGGCGCAGCCTTGTCCCTTAAGGCCGTTGTCGGCAAGCCCATCAAGTTTGTGGGCGTGGGTGAAAAGATCGACACGCTGGAAGTGTTTCACCCCGAGCGGATGGCCAACCGGATTCTCGGCATGGGGGATATTTTATCTCTGGTGGAAAAGGCCCAGGCCACCATCGACGAGAAAACCGCCCGCCAGATGCAGGAGAGCCTCCGGAAAAATGAATTCACGCTGGAAGATTTCCGCAACCAGCTCAAGCAGATCAAGAAGATGGGATCGCTCAAGGATATGATCGGCATGATTCCGGGCATGGGGAAACTGAAGGCGCTCAAGGAAATGCAGCCGGATGAAAAGGAGCTTGTGAAAATTACAGCGATCATCGATTCCATGACCCGCAAGGAGCGGAACAACTATCTGATCATTGACGGCCGCCGGCGCAAGCGGATCGCCCTGGGCAGCGGCACGACGGTCCAGGACGTGAACCGGCTCCTGAAGAATTATATCGAGATCCGCAAGATGATGAAAAAGATCAATTCCAAAGGCGGCGTCAAGTCGTTCATGAGGAATTTCCCCTTTTAAAATAAAATGAACTATGATAAAAAAGACTCAAAATTATTATTTTTTTAAAGGAGGTCTTAAGAAAAACTAGATGGCAGTTAAAATTCGATTAACGCGTATGGGCGCGAAAGGCAAACCTTTTTACCGTATTGTCGCAGCGGATAAGGAATATCCCCGCGACGGAAGATTTCTTGAAATCTTAGGAAATTATGATCCCAAAAAGAATCCCGCAGAAATCTCTCTCAAGGAAGACCGTGTCCGCGACTGGTTGTCCAAAGGGGCCAAACCGACAGTAACGGTTTCTCATTTGCTGAAAACCAAAGGCATCGTGGCCGGCGTCAAGTAGTTATTTGCTGTTGCGGTATTTTAAGATATGAGATAAAGAATCTACCTCACATCATAATAACATTAAACAAAACGTGCGAATATTGAGTTGAATTTTCCAGAAGCGTTAACCAAAATCAGTGGAGGTGCTGACGATGAAGGAATTGATCAAGTATATTTCTCAATCTTTAGTTGATAATCCCGACAAAGTGGAAGTGACTGAAGTCATCGGCGAGCAGACATCCGTCATTGAGTTGCGCGTGGCCAAGGAAGATCTGGGAAAAGTCATCGGCAAGCAGGGAAGAACAGCCAAAGCCATTCGCACGATTTTGAGCGCTACCTCCGCGAAAGTGCACAAACGGGCGGTTCTGGAAATTATTGAATAGTCCATGGATCTCTTTGTTTTTGGGGAGATCGTCAAAACACGCGGTCTCCGCGGCTGCCTCAAGGCTCTGTCGTTTCTGGAATCTCAGGATATTCTGGCGGGGCTGGATTTCGTGTATCTGGAATCGAGCTCCGGCCGGCAGAGCCGCCACCCGGTCCAAAAGATCACTCCGGCCGGAAAGTTTCTGTATCTCGACCTGGGGGACGTCGTTGATGTCGATGCCGCCCGGGCGCTGGTGGGCTGCAAACTGCTGATGCCGCGGGAACGGCTCGGCGTTCTGCCCGACGGCGAATACTACTGGCAGGATATCATCGGACTCGACGCCTATACACCGGAGGGACAGTTCCTGGGCCGCGTTGCCTCCATCTTTCCGACGGGCAGCAATGACGTCTATGTGTGCCGCAACGGCGACGCGGAATATCTCATTCCGGCCGTCGCCGACGCCGTCTTGAACATCGACCTTGCCTCGCGCCGAATAACCGTCAATTTGCTGGAAGGACTGAAGACGTGATCCGCTTTGATGTCTTGTCCATTTTTCCGGAGATGCTCCACTCTCCGCTGGAGTACAGTCTGCTTAAAAAAGCCCGCGACAAGGGTTTGATTGAAATCGGCCTGCACAACATCCGCGACTGGACTGAAGACAAACACAACATGACTGACGACGCCCCATACGGCGGCGGGTGCGGGATGGTGATGAAGGTCGAGCCCGTAGAACGGGCGCTGGCGGCGGTGAAGCGAAAAGACATTCCGGGAGAAGTCATTTTGCTCACTCCGCAGGGGGAGACGTTCTCCCAGAAAATCGCCGGAGAGCTGGCCCGGCGGCAGCACCTGATTCTGGTGTGCGGGCGCTACGAAGGATTTGACGAACGTATCCGGCAGCACCTTGTCAGTCGGGAAATTTCCATCGGTGATTACATTCTGACGGGAGGAGAGCTCTCCGCGCTGGTTGTCATCGATGCGGTATCCCGTTTGATTCCGGGCGTCCTCGGCAATGACGCCTCCGTCGCTGCGGAGTCCTTTTCCCGGGGGCTCTTGGAATATCCCCAGTACACGCGGCCGGCGGAATACAAAGGGTGGGGCGTTCCCGAGGTGCTGGTTTCCGGTAACCACGCCCAGATTGAGCGCTGGCAGAGGGCGGAGGCGCTGAAACGAACCTGGCTGAGGCGTCCCGACCTCTTGGAAAAAGCGGATCTTTCCGACGAAGATAAAAAAATCCTGGAGAAAATCCGCCTTCACGAGATATAAATTCTTGATTTCCAGATTTATTTAGGGTAGTAAGGTCGACTTTTTGTCGGGGGTGACGCGCTGATGGAAAAGCAGCTTCCCCGGGCGGGTAAGCTTTATCTTGCTCTTTTACATTATCCGGTGCTCAATAAAGCGGGCAGTGTGGTGACAACCGCCATTGCCAACATGGATCTTCACGATATCGCCCGGACGGCCAAAACCTTCGGCGTGGAAAAATTTTTCGTGGTGAATCCGGTGGCGCTGCAGCGCGAACTGGCGCGCCGGATTATCGAGCACTGGCGCTTTGGGCACGGCGCTCTACACAATCCTTTCCGGAGGGAGGCTTTTGAAAAAGTCGCGATTGCATCCAGCCTGGAAGAGGTCCTGGACCAAATCAAAGCGGAGACGGGCTGTGCGGCTAAAACAGCGGTGACGGGCGCAAATCTCGAGGGCGATTGGCTCACCTGCGGCAAACTCAGGGAATTTCTGGACAGTAATCGTTTGCCTTATCTTTTAATTTTTGGTACAGGATGGGGCATCGCGCCGGAAGTCGTCCGCAATGCGGATTACCGCCTGGAGCCGATTCGCGGGACGGACGACTATAACCATCTGGCGGTCCGGTCGGCCGTCGCGATCATTTTGGACAGGATCAGCAATCCTTGAAAAGACAATAATACGGCGAGTTTCGCAGGAGGAAATAGAAGATGAACATTTTGGAAATGGTAGAAAAAGAACAGATGAGAGGCGATATTCCCGCCTTCAAAGCGGGTGATACCGTCAAGGTTTATGTGCGCATCATAGAAGGCCAGAAGCAGAGAATCCAGGCCTTTGAAGGCGTGGTCATCCGCAAGCGCCGCGGCAACAGCAGGGCGAACTTCACCGTCCGGAAGGTGTCCTACGGTATCGGCGTGGAAAGAACTTTCCCCATGCACTCGCCGGTGATTGACCGCGTGGAAGTCGTCACCAAAGGCCTGGTGCGCCGTTCACGCCTTTACTATCTGAGAAATCTGCGGGGCAAGAAAGCAAGAATCAAGGAAGCCGCCAACAACTGATGCTTTACCCCTTGCCGAATGCCTGGTGCGCCGCTCCGAAAGAGACAGGACGGGAGCGCTGCACAAAGGAATGAATGAAGCCCGGACGACGGATGTTGTACCGGGCTTTGTTGTGTAAAAAGGGCTTTTCCTCGGACGATGAACACTTTCGAAAAGCTTGCCAATGGTGAGGGCTACCGGCGCATCGCCGGCGTTGACGAAGCGGGCCGGGGGCCGCTGGCCGGACCCGTTGTCGCTGCCGCCGTCATTTTTCCCCCCGACTACGCCAATTCCGCCATCAATGATTCCAAGAAACTCTCCGCCCGCAAAAGAGACGAACTGTACAAGGTTATCGCGCAAGAAGCTGTCGCGGTCGGCGTGGGCGTTGCGGATGCCGACGTCATCGACCGGATCAACATCCTCCGGGCTTCGCTGCAGGCGATGCGCGAAGCCGTGCTGGAACTTTCATCTGCTCCCGACTTTCTTCTGGTGGACGGTCTCAACACGATTCCGCTGGACCTGCCGCAGAAAGCGATCGTCAAAGGCGACGCCCGCAGTGTTTCCATTGCCGCCGCGTCTATCGTGGCCAAGGTTTCCCGCGACCGGATCATGGAAATTTATCACCGGCAGTTTCCCCAGTACAATTTTCTTCAGAATAAAGGTTATGGCACGGCCGAGCACCGCCGTATTCTCGAAGAGATCGGCATGTGCAAGATTCATCGCCGGTCGTTTCATTTAAAAGACCGGCAAACCGAACTGGATTGGTCATGAAAACGAAAGACATGAGCCGCATCTCCACCGGGAAAAAGGGCGAGGCCATCGCCGTCGACTATCTGCGGAAAAAAGGATATCGGATTGTCGAGGTCAATTATCGCTGTCCGATCGGCGAAATCGACATTGTGGCCCGGGACAAAAACGAACTGGTTTTTGTGGAAGTCAAGGCCAGAAAATCCTGCGCGCTGGGGTATCCCGAACAGGCGGTGGGCATCGGAAAACAGAGAAAAATGTCGCAGCTGGCTCTGTGGTACCTCCGGGAGAAAAAACAAGACCAAGCCCGCGCCCGCTTTGACGTTGTGGCCGTTTTAATGGAACCCTCCGGAAACGAGATCCGCTGGATTCCGAACGCCTTCGATTTTATCGCTTCCTAAAAGCGCGTCAAAGACGGTTTGCCGATCGGAAACACATTGAAGCCGATGTCGAAGCAGTGCCGGTGGTCGAGAATGTTGCGACCGTCAAAAATAAAGGCGGGCTTGACCATCGATTTGTAAATCTTCCGGTAATCGAGCCGGCGGTACAACTCCCAATCCGTCATGACGGCCAGCGCATGGCAGCCGGCGGCCGCCTCATACGGGTCTTCAACGTAGCGGACCGTTCCTTTTTCGTCCGCCAGATCGGAAGCGGCGTTGGCAAGCGCCTTCGGGTCGGAAATGACCACGTCGGCATGCTCCGCCAGCAGTTTGCGGGTGATATAAATGGCGGGGCTTTCGCGCGTGTCCCCCGTATCCGCCTTGAAGGCGAAGCCCAGGACGCAGATCTTTTTTCCGGCCAGCGTGTTGAACATGGACTGCAAAACGTTGGCGATGAAACGGTCCTGCTGGTATTCGTTGATGCGGACCACGCTTTCCCAGTAGTCGGCGACCTCCGGCAACCCGTAGAAGCGGCACAGGTAGACCAGATTCAGAATATCCTTCTTGAAGCAGGAGCCGCCGAAGCCGATGCCGGCCTTGAGAAATTTGGCGCCGATGCGGCTGTCCATGCCCACCGCGTAAGCCACCTCCGAGATGTCGGCATCCGCCTTTTCGCACAGGGCCGAGATGGAATTGATCGACGACACCCGCTGCGCCAAAAACGCGTTGGCCACCAGTTTGGAAAGTTCGGCGCTCCAGATATTCGAGGTGATGATTTTTTCGGGCGGTATCCAGCGGGCATAAATATCCACGAGCTGCCGGCGGGCCGCAAGGCCGCCGGGGGTCTCCCGGGAACCGATGAGCACCCGGTCGGGATTCTCCAGATCGCTGACGGCCGTGCCTTCCGCCATGAACTCCGGATTGGACAGGACGTCAAAGGTGATGTCTCCCTTGCCGGAGGAAAGGATGCGCTCCATTGCCTGCGCGGTCTTGATCGGCAGGGTGCTTTTTTCGACGACGATTTTCGACGACTGAGAGTTCTCCAGAATCTGCCGGGCCGTCTTCTCCCAGTACTGCAGATCGGCGGCCATGCCGGCGCCGGCGCCGAAGGTTTTGGTGGGCGTGTTGACGCAGACGAAGATGATGTCGTTTTCCCGGATTTCCTTGTCGACGTCCGAGGAGAAGAACAGATTTCTGCCGCGCGTTTGCCGGACGAGTTCCTCAAGCCCCGGCTCGTACACGGGCAGCTCTTCCGAATTCCAGGCGGCGATGCGCTGCGGGTTGATATCGACGACGGTCACCTTATAGTCCGGGCATTTGGCGGCGATCATGACCATGGACGGCGCGCCCACGTAACCGGCTCCGATGCCGAGAATGTTTTTTTTAAATTCCATGTTTTCCCTTCCGTTTGTCAGGACTGCTTTTGCAGAATCTCCTGAAAATATTTAATGGTGCTGACGAGGCCCTGCTCCAGGGAAATTTTCGGCTGCCAGCCCAGTTTGTTTTTTGCGAGTGCGATATCCGGCTTGCGCTGCGCCGGATCATCGGCCGGCAGGGGCTGAAAATCGATTTGCGATGAGCTGCCGGTAAGGTCGATGACGCGCTGGGCCAGTTCCAGGATGGTGAACTCGCCGGGATTGCCGATGTTGACCGGCCCGAAGAAATCATCGGGAGAATTCATCATGCGGATGAGGCCCTCAATCAAATCATCGCAGTAGCAAAAGGATCGGGTGTGGCTGCCGTCCCCGTACACAGTGATGTCCTGCCCCCGCAGGGCCTGGATGATGAAATTGCTGACGACTCGCCCGTCGTTGACGGCCATTCGGGGGCCGTAGGTATTGAAGATCCGGACGATCTTCGTATTTACCGCGTTTTGCCGGCGGTAGTCCATCATCAGGCATTCGGCGGCTCTTTTCCCTTCGTCGTAGCAGCTGCGCAGTCCGATGGGATTGACGCGCCCCCAGTAGGATTCCGGCTGCGGGTGGATGTCGGGGTCCCCGTAAACTTCCGATGTGGAGGCCTGCAGCACTCTGGCTTTGGTTCTTTTGGCGATGCCCAGAACGTTGATTGCCCCCATGACGTTCGTTTTGATGGTCTTGATGGGATTGAACTGGTAGTGCACGGGCGAAGCCGGGCAGGCCAGGTTGTAAATTTCATCGACTTCCAGATAAATTGGATTGGTGATGTCGTGGCGGATCAGTTCAAAGCGCGGATGGCCCAGCAAGTGGGCAATGTTGTCTTTGCTCCCGGTGAAAAAGTTGTCCAGGCAGAGGATGTCGTTTCCCTCTCCGAGCAGGCGTTCACACAGGTGAGAGCCTAAAAAACCCGCGCCGCCCGTAATTAAGATTCGTTTTGTCATTTTTATGTCCAAGCGTCATTTCCGGTCGAATTTTAAACCTTGCTATTTAAGCCGAAACAGGACAAATATGTCAACAACAAAAACGGATTTGTTTCAGGGGATATGGACGCAGGGGCAGCAAAAAAACCGGGTACCCTTTACGTGGTGGCGACGCCGATCGGAAACCTGGAGGACATCACTCTCCGGGCGCTGCGGATTTTGAAAGACGCCGATCTGATTGCCGCGGAAGATACGCGCCATACGCGCATTCTCCTTCGTGCCCACAACATCGACACGCCGCTCGTCAGCCTGCACGAGCATAACGAAAAGGAACGAAGCGTCCGGATCCTTGCACGGATCCGTGGCGGCAGAACTGTGGCCTATGTGTCCGACGCCGGTACACCGTGTATTTCCGATCCCGGCCATCATCTGGTTTGTGCGGCGCTTGCCGAACGGATTCCGGTGGTCCCCGTTCCCGGGGCCTGTGCGCTGGTTGCGGCACTTTCCGCAAGCGGTTTCCCCGCCGATGCTTTCATGTTTTGCGGTTTCCTGCCGGCCAAGGGAAATCAACGCCGCCGTTTTCTCGAAACCCTCCGTAATGTGGAGACCACGCTGGTATTTTACGAGTCTCCGTCAAGAATCGCGGCCGCTGTGCGGGACATGTGCGACATTCTGGGCGACCGGGAGATGGTCGTGGCGCGTGAGCTGACAAAGGTTTTCGAAGAGATTGCCCGGGGGAGAGCCTCCGAGATACTTTCGCGAATGTCCGAAGCAAAATCGCGCGGAGAATTCACCGTGATCCTTGAGCCGGTTAAACAAAAGTCTGTTTTCCCGGCCGATGAAGACCTTCGTAATGAACTGCTCAGGCTCGTCGATGAAAAGTCACTGTCTCTGCGGGATGCCGTTGCCTTGGTGGCGGAGCGGGTCGGAATGCCCCGCAAAAAAGTGTACGCCATCGCCCTGAAAATCCGCCGGAATTCCGATTCATAGGAAAGAACGCCGCGCGTATATATTGCTTGAAGAGTTTCCGGCGCTATGATAATTCCAGAGCAAAACCGGCTGGCAGCCGGTGGTTTTCTTGCTGAGGCAAGTGGAGCGGAAAAATGGCGGAAGAGTCCGGAAAGGCCGAAGACAGAAAAATTGTCGAACTGACCGAGGTCTATGACGAAAGGGCCGGGCACGGCCGCCGATCAACGGAAGGAAGAAATCCGCAGCAGGTTATTGTCGTTGACGGCCGCGGTTACGAGCGCGTTAAACCGAACGGCCATTCCATGCATGATCTGACCGACGTGGTTGAAGAACATCTTCTGACGCCGCAGATGAAAGACACGATCATGAAACAGGCGGTGGAAATAATCGAAAAGATGGCCAAAGAAATGATTCCGGAGATCGCCGAGCGCGTGATTCGGGAAGAAATTGAAAAAATCAAGACCGCCGGTACACACCAAAAAACCAGACAGGATTAAACCGTGAAAAGCAGGCTGCTGATCGCATTACTGATCATCATGGGGACGGGGTATTGTCCGGTTGCTGCCGATCCGGCGCAGCCCCTGTCGCTCCAGGTGGAGGGAAAGGCGGCCGTCGCCAAAGGCGACGAGGCCCGCGCCCGGCAGGAAGCGGTTAAAAACGCGTTGGAAACGGCGATCGTGCAGGCCTGCGGCCGCATCCTGTCGGAAAAAGTTGAACAGGAATCTTTTCAGGCCGTCAAAAGCCTTTTAATCAACAGGACGGACCGCTACGTCAATACCTTCAGTATCGTGTCCGAAAGCCGGCGGCAAAACGATTATCTGGTGCAGGTTCAGGCGATTGTTGCGCTTGTGCCGCTACGCGACGATCTTGCACAAATGGGTCTTCTGCCGGACGCCGGGGCCAGAGAGTCTTCATCCGTGTTGTTGTCCGTGAGAGGCATCCGGAGATATACAGACTTCAAACGGTTGAATGCTTTTTTAGACAGCCGCCCCCAGATCGTTAAAAGCCGCTATCCGTGCCGTCTGGAATGGCAGCGGATGGACTGCGAACTTACCCTTTCGGGGCCCTTTCAAAATTTTACGGCGGAATTGAAAAAAGCGGGTTTTTATCAGATGGAAGCCCTGGCGGGAAAATCAGAGGCGGTTGAAATTCGTTTGCAGATTCAGGAGGAGGTCCGATGAAAATCCTAAAAGCGGCGTTGATGGTTTTGTGGGCAGGATGTTTTTGCGCCTGTTCACTGCTGCCGACGCCGGCCTTTCTAAAAGAAGATTCCGGAGCCAATCCGGAACCCAAGCCGCGTCTGGTCAACGTCATCGCGCTGCTGCCGGTGGAAAGCAACAATGCGGATGCCAAGGCCGTCAAAATGCTGCGGACGAAACTCTGCGAGGAGCTGCGGTTTAAAGGCTATCCGCCGCTCGATGCCGATCTCATCGACAGTAAATTAAAGCCCCTCAGCGGCGGAAAGGATATGACCAACAGCAGCATCATTCCGCCCCGTGTGGTCGAGGAATTGCTGGGGGCCGACGGCGTCATGTACTGTTCTCTTAAGGAAAGCGGCAAGCCCGGCCGTTTGTTTTATTCGCCGGTGACGGTTTCCGTTCACTGCATTTTGCGGAGTGCTAAAACCGGTGAAACGATCTGGAGCGCCCAGTCCCGGTCAACCAGCCGCAGCTTCGATATCAGGAATTCAAACCTGCACAAGGAATCCCGGGGCAATCTGGAAGAGGCCATGGAAGAAGCGGTGGATGAGCTTATGGAAACATTGCCTTACGGTCCGAAGCTGAGGAGCTGAACCTTCATTCGGATAAGGACCCGGTGGAATAGGACGGCTTGCCAAGAGGAATCTTGAAGGAGAAGACCATGAAAAAGTGGACGTCAATCGTGTTGTGCGGTATTTTTTTGATGGTGTTTTTTGCGGTTGCCCAGGCCAAGCCGCCGGTATCGGTCAAAATGACCAGAGGCGAGGCAAAGGTAACGCTGCTCAAGGGAAAAGCCAGTGCGGTTTGTGACGGCCGGAAAGAAACCTTTGCCCTCAAAATCAATGATCTGGTCCGTGCCGGCTGTGAAATTACAACCGGCGATGAAAGCCGTCTGGAGATGATGCTGCCGGACAGAAGCATGATCCGTTTTGCCGACAACACGAAGTTCCGTCTGGTTCAGGTGGATGTCGAGGCCCAGGGTGACCGGGATGTCGAAATTTCCGTCACCGTCGGCAAGATCTGGACGAATGTCCGCAAATCCATGCCCGGGAAAAAGGACAAATTTGAAGTTTCCTGTCAGAATGCCGTGGCCGGGGTTCGCGGAACGGTTTACCGGGTGGATGTCGCCAATGACCAGTCGGCGCTGGTCAAGGTCTACGACGGTGAAGTCCGCGTTGCCAGCATTCCCAGGGCTCAACAGACGGCCATTGCTCCCGTCGGACCGCCCCAACCGGTTGCCGGTCCGACGCCGGTGGAAGGCCCCCGGCCCGTGTCCATGGAAGAATGGGTATACATTGTAAAGACGATGCAGAAAATTGCCATCAGCGCCGACGGACGGGCAACGGAACCGGAAACGTTTACCGAAGTTGAGGATATGGACGACTGGGCGAAGTGGAATAGAAGCCGCGACCAAAGAAGGCACAGATAGACAGACAAATCAGATAAAAGATGAACATACCGAATTTTTTGTCGTTACTGCGGATTATCCTGGTTCCCGTCTTTGTCATTTTTCTGATTCAGGCGGCATACGATAAAGCTTTGATTACCTTCGTGGTGGCCGGTGTAACGGATGCTTTGGATGGAACGCTGGCGCGTTTGCTGAAATGCCAGACGACTTTGGGCGCCTATCTCGATCCTATTGCAGACAAATTTCTGCTCGTAACCAGTTTTGTGACGCTGGCCGTTTATGGGCTGATTCCCGGATGGTTGGCCGTCATCGTCATCAGCCGCGATTTTATCATATTGCTGGGAATAGCCATTCTGACTTTAATGTCCGTAAGTTATGAAATCAAACCGGCAATCGTCGGTAAAGTGACGACGGCCTTGCAGATCGTCACGGTTTTTCTCGCGCTGCTCTACAAGGCGGTGCCCAATGATCTCAGCAATAAATGGATTATCGGCCTTTGCTGGGCGACGGCTTTGTTTACGGTTATTTCGGGCCTGGTTTACATTCTGAGGGGAATCCGCATTTTGAATAAATCGGCGCCCGAAGAAGCAAAATAATGAGATATTTGCTTGACACGAAAGCGTTTTGCTGCTAGGTGAGCAAGCTCGAAAAGTTGAATATAGGCAAGTAGCTCAGGGGGAGAGCGCCATCCTGACGCGGTGGATGTCCAGGGTTCAAATCCCTGCTTGCCTACCATTTTTCTCTGACGAACGCGCATAGGTCGTAAATGCCGGATAAAGAAAGGGCATCAGCAAAAATGGTGATGCCCTTTTTAAAATGAAGCAGACGGCCGGCAAGGATGAATAAAGTAACGTGATGAATATAAAAGTTGTTTTCCCTGATCAGCAGGAAAGGTCCCTGGACGCCGGCGTTACCGTCGGCCAGGCGCTGGAAGGCTGGCGGAAAGAAGGGCATGTCTCCGCTGTTGCCGCCAAGGTCAACGGAGCATTGGTGGATTTAAGTTTTGTCCTCGGCAAAGACGCGACCGTCGAACCGGTTGACGTTTCTTCCAAAGAAGGACTCGCCGTTCTGCGGCACAGCATTTCGCACGTCATGGCGCAGGCCGTGCAGGATGTCTTCAAAGGCGCCAAGGTGACGATCGGTCCGTCCATCGAGGACGGCTTTTACTATGATTTCGAATACGCTGAAACCTTCACTCTGGAGGACTTCGAAAAAATCGAAAAGCGGATGAAGGAGATCGTCGCCGCCGATTATCCCTTCGTCCGGGAAGAAATGCCCCGCGAACAGGCTGTCGCGCTGTTTGCGCAGAAAGGCGAAGATTACAAAGTCGAACTGATTCGCGACCTGCCGGCGGAGGTTGACATCGTCAGCATTTACCGCGACGGCGACTATATGGATTTATGCCGCGGGCCGCACATCCCCTCGACCGGACGGATCAAGGCGTTCAAGCTGCTAAGCGTCGCGGGCGCCTACTGGCGCGGCGATGAACGAAACAAGATGCTGCAGCGCATTTACGGCACCGGCTTTGCCGATGAACAGGCGCTCCACGATTACCTGACCCTGCTCGAGGAAGCCAGGAAGAGAGACCACCGGCGTCTGGGCCGCGAACTGGATCTGTTCCAGGTCAACGACGAAGCGGGCGCCGGCCTGGTGATCTTTCATCCCAAAGGCATGCTTCTGCGGTATCTGATTGAGGAATGGGAAAGGAAAGAGCATTTAAAGCGCGGCTACGATATGGTCATGGGGCCCCAGATTCTCAAGGTGGACCTGTGGAAGAAGTCCGGCCATTTCGATCATTACCGCGAAAACATGTATTTCACGGAAGTGGACGAGCAGACTTACGGCATCAAGCCGATGAACTGCCTGTCGCATATGTTGATTTACAAATC
This sequence comes from Syntrophaceae bacterium UBA1411, assembly GCA_002304995.1. GTDB lineage: Bacteria > Desulfobacterota > Syntrophia > Syntrophales > Smithellaceae > UBA8904. Next base: position 91,626 of record DBPV01000077.1, on the reverse strand, counting down.
CAAAATCCGCAGCTACCGGGATCTGCCGCTGAGGTATTTCGAACTGGGCACCGTTCATCGCCACGAAAAGACCGGTGTTCTCCATGGTTTGATGCGGGTGCGTCAGTTTACGCAGGACGATGCGCACATTCTGTGCATGCCTGAACAGCTGAATTCCGAAATCCGCGCCATCGCCGATTTTGTCAATTACGCGATGGGCATTTTCGGTTTCGAATATGAAGTGGAGCTCAGCACCCGTCCCGAACACTCGATCGGCTCGGATGCGGACTGGGACCTGGCGACGAACGCTCTGGAAAATGCGCTCAAGGACAATAACATCACCTATGACGTCAATGAGGGCGACGGCGCTTTCTACGGACCGAAAATCGACTTCAAGCTCAAGGATGCCCTGAAGAGAAAATGGCAGTGCGCGACGATTCAATGCGACTTTACGCTGCCGGAGCGCTTCGACCTGAGCTACATCGGCGCGGACGGCGAAAAGCACCGCCCCGTGATGCTGCACCGGGTTATCCTGGGGGCGATTGAGCGCTTCATGGGCGTTCTCATCGAACATTATGCCGGCGCATTCCCGGTCTGGCTGGCGCCGACGCAATGTGTTATACTGACTGTGACGGACAAGCACATTCCTTACGGCCGCACGGTTCATGCCCGGCTGCTCGAGGCGGGCATTCGCAGCGAAACGATGTTTGACAATGAGAAACTGGGCTATAAAATCCGCCAGGCGCAACTGCAGAAAATTCCTTATATGCTCGTGATCGGCGACAAGGAAACGGCGGCGGAGACGGTGGCGCCGCGCGCCCGCGACGGTCAGAACCTGGGCGAGATGCCGGTGGAGCAGTTCATCGCGCTGGTTTTAGACATGTGTGAGAAAAAGAAGTAGAAACTGACGAGATTTTTTGGGGAGGTGCCGTATAGTTAAGGATTTGAGAATCAACAGGGAGATAAAGTCTGCCACTGTCCGGGTGATCAACGAAGAGGGACAGCCGCTGGGAGTTATTTCGCTGGATGAAGCCATGGCCCATGCGGAAAAAGCCGGCCAGGATTTGGTGGAGGTGTCGGCAAACGCTGAACCGCCCGTCTGCAAAATCATGGATTACGGAAAGTACCGTTACAAGCAGAGCAAGAAGCTGCATGACGCCCGGAAAAGTCAGACGGTCATCCACATCAAGGAAATCCGCCTGCGGCCCAAAACGGAAGCGCATGATTTGCAGGTCAAAATCAAGCATATAAAAAAGTTTTTGGAGCAGCATGACAAAGTGAAAGTATCGATGATGTTCCGGGGGCGCGAAATTGCCTTTACCGAAATCGGCCGGAAGATTATGGAGCAGATTAAAGCGGCGCTGGTCGATGACTGTACGATGGATCAGGAGCCCAGGCTGGAAGGCCGGAACATGGTCATGATTGTTTCGCCGAAAAAATAAGAACGAGAATAAAAAAGGGGTGAACATATGCCAAAGATGAAAACGCACAGAGGAGCTGCCAAACGCTTTTCGGTTACCGCTTCGGGGAAGGTCAAGCGCAGCAAGGCTTTTGCCAGCCACATCCTCACCAAAAAGACCACCAAGAGGAAAAGAACGTTAAGGAAGGCCACGCTGGTGCACAGCGCCAATGAGAAGGCCGTTAAGCGATTGATCCCTTATCTATAGTCGATCGATGCAGAAATTGAGGAGAACGATAGAAAATGGCAAGGATTAAAAGAGGCGTCACCGCCCGGAAGAAAAGAAGAAAAATCTTGAAAATGGCCAAAGGATTCTTTGGGGCGCGCAGCCGCCTGCTGCGTACCGCCACGGAAGCCGTCAACAAGGCCATGAGCTATGCGTACCGCGACCGCCGCGGCCGGAAAAGAGAATTCCGCAGGCTGTGGATTGCGCGGATCAACGCCGCCGCTCGTGTGAACAACATTTCTTACAGCCGCCTGATGGACGGCTTGAAGAAGGCGAACGTCGCCCTGGATCGCAAGATTCTGGCCGAACTGGCTGTCAACGATCCGCAGGGCTTCGCCAGGATTGTGGCCACGGCTAAAGGCGAGCAGGCGGCATGATAGCGGATCTCCAACAGCTGGAAAAGGACGCTTTGGCCGAGTTGGACAGCGCCCGGACGGCAGATGCGGTTCAGGCGGTGAGAACAAAATATCTGGGCCGCAAAGGCCTCCTCACCGGACTGTTGAGAAACATCGCCTCCGTACCGCCGGAGGAAAAACCGCTTTTCGGAAAACGCTGCAATGAAGTAAAAGAGCGCCTGGAGGCCGGAATCGCCGCGGTCCAGGACAGGCAGGCCCAGGCCCAGAAGGAAGATGTTCTGGCCCGGGAAAAGATTGACGTCACGCTGCCTGGCAGGGGCATCCGGCCCGGCCGGGTGCATCCGATCACACAGATCCGCCGTGAAATCTGCGATGTTTTTGCCGCCTTCGGCTTTTCAGTGGTCGAGGGTCCCGAAGTCGAGCTGGACTACTACAATTTCGAAGCGCTCAACATTCCCAAAGACCATCCCGCCCGGGACATGCAGGACACCTTTTACATTTCCGACAACATGGTGCTGCGCACGCATACGTCGCCCGTTCAGGTCCGGATCATGGAAAAGGTGCAGCCTCCCGTGCGGATTCTCTCGCCGGGGCGCGTTTACCGGCCCGATTCCGATGTTTCCCATACGCCCATGTTTCATCAGATCGAGGGACTGCTCGTTGACCGGGGCGTGAGTTTTGCCGACCTCAAAGGCATTCTGAGCGCATTTCTGAAAAAAGTTTTCGGCGAAGACACAGTTTTGCGTTTTCGTCCCAGCTTCTTTCCCTTCACCGAACCCTCGGCGGAAGTCGATATCCGCTGCGTCATGTGCGCGGGAAAAGGCTGCCGCGTTTGCGGACAGTCCGGCTGGCTCGAGATTCTGGGCTCCGGCATGGTCGATCCCGCCGTTTTCCAAAATGTCGGCTACGATCCGGAAGTATACACCGGCTTTGCGTTCGGCCTCGGCCTGGAGCGCATTGCCATGCTGAAGTACGGCATTTCCGACATCCGTCTGTTGTTTGAAAATGACATTCGGTTCCTCAGACAATTTTAGGAGCGCTTGGTCTCATGCTCGTCAGTCTCAAATGGCTTCAAGATTATATTGATCATCAACTCACGCCGCAGGAGCTTGCCGACCGTCTGACCATGGCCGGTCTGGAAGTGGATGAAATCAAGACGATCGCCCCCGCGTTCACCGGTGTGGTCGTCGCCGCCATTTTATCCGTCCGGCCTCATCCGAACGCGGACAAGCTGTCGTTGTGCGACGTAACGGACGGGACGAAAACCTATCCGATCGTCTGCGGCGCCAGGAATATTGCGCCGGGCGACGTCGTGCCGCTGGCCAGAATCGGCGCGGTCATTCCCGGCGGATACACCATCAAATCGACCACCCTGCGCGGAGAAAAATCCGACGGCATGCTTTGCTCGGAAGCGGAGCTGGAAATCGGCGATGACGCGTCGGGCATCATGCAGCTGCCTTCCGGACTGGTGCTCGGCACGCCGCTTGCGGAAGCCCTGAACCTGGGCGATACGGTGTTGGACATCAGCATTACGCCGAACCGGTCCGACTGCCTGAGCATGATCGGTATTGCCCGGGAAGTCGCCGCCCTGACCGGCGGTAAAGTCCGACTGCCGGCGATCAACGTCGCACAGGCGGATGAGGACATAGCCTCTTTGTCGTCTGTTTCCATTATCGACGCCGATGTTTGTCCGCGGTACACCGCCCGAATGATTAAAAACGTCACCATCGGCGATTCACCGGTCTGGATGAAAGCGCGCCTGCAGGCCGCCGGCATGCGCCCCATCAACAATGTGGTCGATGTTACCAACTTCGTCATGCTGGAACTGGGGCAACCGCTGCACGCCTTTGATTACCGTTTTCTGGAAGAGGGCCGCATCGTCGTGCGCAAATCCAAAGCGGGGGAAGAATTCGTTTCGCTCGACGGAAAAAGCCGGATTCTGCCGGATGACACGCTTTTGATCTGCGACGGGAAGAAGCCCGTCGCGATCGGCGGCATCATGGGCGGCCTCAATTCGGAAGTCAAGGACGATACGCAGATTATTTTTCTGGAAAGCGCCTATTTCAATCCGTCTTCGATCCGGCGTTCGGCGCGCCGTCTGGCCATGCCGACGGATGCCGCGTTCCGTTTTGAAAGGGGCATCGATCCGGGAGGAGTGACGCGGGCGCTCGATCGCGCGGCGCAGCTTATCGCCGAGCTGTCCGGCGGAGAGGTCTTAAAGAACATTCTGGACGAATATCCGCAACCGGTGAAGACGGCTGAAAATATTCCGCTGCGGCTTTCCCGGGTGCGGGAAATCATCGGAGAGGACATCGCAGACGAGGATGTCGTTTCTCTTCTGAAAAGTCTCGGCATGACGGTGCAGCAGGAAGGGAAGGGGAAGTATTTCGTCACGCCCCCGACCTGTCGCGTGGACATCGAAAGAGAAATCGATCTGATAGAAGAGGTGGTCCGTCTGTACGGCTACGACCGCGTGCCCGTCACGCTGCCCGCCGTCGCCGTGACGGAAACGGCGGTGATTCCCCGTCTGGCGCTGGAAGAGCAAGTCCGTCAACTGCTTACCGGAGCAGGCTTTACCGAAACCATCCATTACAGTTTCACTTCTCCCGCTCTGGCCGATTGCCTGGGACTGCCCGCGGATGACGAACGGCGCCGCTTCGTGGTCATTCGCAATCCGCTCACGGAAGAGCAGTCCGTCATGCGCACCACATTGGCCTACGAACTGCTTGAGACGCTTAAAAGGAACATCAACAACGCCGCTTTCAATCTGAAAATATTTGAAATCGGACGAGCTTTCCGGTTCCGGAAGGAAGGGGAACTGCCCGTAGAAAAAAATATCCTCGCCGGACTGTTATCCGGAAAAACGAGCGATGATGTCTGGGGCGCCAGGGCAAATGTCGATTTTTACGACCTCAAGGGCGCGCTGGAAAATATTTTTTACGATCTCAAACTAACGGATTGTGTCTATCAGGCTGAAAAAGCAGAACCTTTTTTGCACCCCGGCCAGTCGGCCGGCATCTATGTCAAGGGAATCCGGATCGGATGTCTGGGGCAGGCGCATCCCGAAGTCATAAACCGGATGGATGTCCGGGCGCAAGCTTATCTGTTTGAAATAAATATGGATTTACTTGAAAAAGCGATTGACCGGCGCATCAGTTACCGAGAAATATCCAAATTTCCCGCCGTGACACGCGACGTTGCATTTGTCGTTCCGGAAGCGATGGAAGCACGACAAATGCTCGAAATAGTTTTAAACCAACGTGAAGATTTACTTGAAAATGTGGGGATTTTTGATATATACGCGGGAAAAGGTCTGGAGGAAGGAACTAAAAGTCTCGGGTTAAGATTTTCCTATCGTGCACTCGACAGAACTTTAACTGATACGGAAATCAACGTCATCCACGAAAGGATTGTGCACAATACTGTCCGGTTGACAGGCGCAAAAATAAGAGCCTGACGGCCGACATGACGTTCAATACGGAGGCAGAGAAATGACAAAGATCGATATTATTCAGAATGTTTATGAAAAACTCGGTTTTTCCAAAAAAGAATCGGCGGATATTGTTGAGTCCGTGTTTGACATCATCAAGGACAGTCTGGCACAGGGTGAAAGAGTAAAAATCTCCGGTTTCGGAAACTTCATGGTGAAAGAAAAACGCGCCCGGCGCGGCCGCAATCCCCAGACCGGTGAAGAGATCTCAATTACGGCCCGTCGGGTTCTGACGTTCAAATCCTCGCAGGTCTTGCGCAAAGCTCTAAACGGTTAATAATTTTATTCAACGGCATTACCGGCCTTGAAACTTCAAAAGGATATCTCCGTCCGGTGTCGGACGGAGGTGCTTTTTGCGGTTTCTAAGGTATTGATGTTTTTCTCCGCAGGAATTCGAGAATTGTATGAGTGTCATCATTCCCGAAAAGGCTTATTTCCGTATTGGAGAAGTAAGCAGGATCCTGAACGTTGAGCCTTACGTGATTCGATACTGGGAGACGGAATTTAAAACGGTCAAACCGGTACGGACAAAAACCGCTCAGCGTCTTTACCGGAGAAAAGACATCGAGGAATTATTAACGATCCGCAATCTGCTGTATCAGCAGCGGTTTACGATCAACGGCGCCAAAAAACAGTTGACGAAAATGCGCAGCGAGACGGAGCCGGCGCGCGCCGACAGTCCGTCCGAAAAATTGAGGATCATTAAAAAAGAATTGCAGCAAATCAAAAAAATCATCGGTTGAAAAAAGCCGGCAAAGCTTTCTGCCGGCTTTTCGCCATTCAGATATCCTGAAGTAAACGGTTATTTCTTCTTATTGGCTCTTTTGGACGCCTTGAGCGGATTGATCTTCTGAGTTTCCTTGATTTCAATTTTGACATGGGATGCGCTCGGACAGTTGCCGGTCATCCATTTGCTTTTCGGATCCGGATAAACTTTACAGTATCTTCCCGATTCGTATTCGAAAATTTTATTGCAGTCACCGCATTTCTCGATGACCGTCACACAGCTTCCGCCAAAGAAGCCGCAGCCTTTTTTGCTCATGAAAGCGCATTCGACACCTTTTTTTACAGTTTCACAAAGCATGTTCTAGAGAACCCCCTTTTAAAGATTACGTGAAATTTTGGACGTTGCGGAAAAAGAGAAGAAAACGAATAAGATCCACAGTCGCCACTGGCTATAAAACCGGCGTGTCCTTAACAGCAAAAAAAGGGCCTGTCAAGAAAAATTAAAGTCGGAAAAATGAGCGCGGTTCTGTAACGTCCGGCAAAGGGCCAATCCCGGGTAAGACATTGCATTTCCGGATTTATTGTAAAAACAATTCCCTGATTAAATTGACTTAGACTGCCATTTGTGCTAGTTCCTTCGGCACGTAAAAATAGGAAAACAATGAGGATATGTGCGTCGGGGGCCGCAGCGGATGGAAAAGGGGGCGTTGTTCAGAATTTTTTTGCGGTCGTTGTTTATTGCCGCTGCCCTGAACTTCCGACGCATGCAGAATCTCGGTTTCGCCTATGCGATGATGCCGGAGATCCGGAAAAAGCAGGGAACAAGAGAAGAGACGGAAAGGCGGCTCACCCGGCATCTGCAGATGTTTAACACGCATCCTTATTTGTCGTCGCCGCTCATCGGCTCGCTCGTCCGCATGGAGGAGGAACAAAGCGGACAGGAAGATGCGTCGTCCATAGAGATGGTCAGACAGAGCCTGCCGGGGCCTTACGCCGCGATCGGCGATACCTTTTTCTGGGGGGCGCTTCGTCCCTGCGCGGGAATTGTCGCTGCGGCCCTGTCCGATGTGGGCTGGATGCTGGCTCCTCTGGCCTTCATCCTGATTTACACGCCTGCGCACATCTGGGTCAGAGCCAGAGGATTCCTTGAAGGGTACCGCCGGGGAAAACTGGGGCTGGAATTCATCCGCGGACTGGATTTGCCGCGTCTGGCCGGCCGTCTGCGATGGCTGGCCCTGGGAGTGCTGTCCGTCTGGGGAGGATGGCTTGCGCGGAAGTCCCAATGGAGCGAAGGGGGAATTCCCCCGCCGGCGGCGGCGCTGGCCGTGCTGGCGGTTATCCTGGTCTGCTGGATCCTGATCCGGAAGGGGATTTCGCAAGTTTATATCTTATACGGAGCAGCACTTCTTTTTTTTATAATGATTGCAACGAGAGAATGGTTGATATTTTGGAAATGAAAACATTTCAATTGAAAAACAAGCTGGGTATGCACGCGCGGGCGGCTGCGTCGTTTGTCCGCGTTGCGCAGAAATTTCGCGCGGACATCATGATCGAACGAAACGGCCAAACCGTCAATGGAAAAAGCATTCTGGGTATTTTGACCCTTGCCTGTCCGATGGGCGGTATGATAACAGTAAGAGCGGACGGAGCAGACGCGCCGCAGGCGCTGGCGGAACTGGAAGCATTGATCGAAAATAAATTTGGAGAAGAATAAACATCCCCATGACCTCTGACCAGGCGAAAAAGACTTTTGTTCTGAAGGGCATCGGTGTATCTCCGGGAGTGGTGATCGGTAAAGTCTACCGCTTCGATCCCCTGGACGCTCAGATATCTTTTTACAAACTCAACAACAGCGACCTGATTCCGCGCGAAATTGAGCGTTTTAAAAATGCCCTGAAAGAATCAACCCGCCAGCTTCAGACCATTCAGGAAAATCTCAAAAAAACAAAAGTCACGGAACCGCTTTACATCATTGACGTCCATATCCTGCTTTTGTCGGACAAGAAATTCATCAACCGCACCATCAAATATATCCAGCGGTTGGGGGTGAACGCCGAATGGGCGTTGCGCATGACCCTCGACCATTACAAGCAGATTTTTGAAGGGCTGGACGACGCTTATATCAGCGGCCGCATCAGCGATGTGCAGTATGTCGTGCAGCGGATTTTGCGCAACCTCTCCGGAGAGAAGCATGAAGTCGTCTGGGATGTCGGAATGGGGGGCGTCGTCATTGTGTCCCACGATTTGTCGCCTGCCGACACGGCGCAGATGAAGCTGGAAAAAGTGGTGGGCTTCGCCACGGACAGCGGCGGCCGGACGTCGCACACCGCCATTGTGGCCCGGTCCATGGAATTGCCCGCCGTCGTCGGGCTCGACAATGTCACCCGCTTTGTCCGGACAGGCGATGACATCATCGTGGACGGAACATCGGGGCTGGTCGTCATCAATCCCTACCCCGACATGCTCAAACGCTACGAGGAAAAAAAGCGCCATTACGACGCCGCCAAGGACGAGTACCTGAAATATGCCCGGCAGCCGGCTGTGACGCCGGATGACCACCGGGTGCGGATCGGCTCGAACATCGAGTTCATCGAGGAAATTCCGTCGGCCATTCTCCACGGCGCCGAGTACATCGGGCTTTACCGGACGGAATTTCTCTATATTTACCGCGACGATCTGCCGACGGAGGAGGACCATTTCAACAATTACCGCCAGGTGGTGACTGAGAAGAATCTGGCCTGGTCGACCATCCGCACGTTTGACCTGGGGGGAGACAAATTTCCCAACTATCAGAAGCAGGTCAAGGAGCTGAATCCGCAGATGGGATTGCGGGCGATCAGGTTCTGCCTCAAGGAAGTGGACATCTTCAAAACGCAGCTGCGCGCCATCTGGCGGGTAAGCGCTCTGGGCAAGGTCAAAATTCTGTTTCCCATGATTTCCTGCATCGAGGAAATTCAGGAAGCCAAACGCCTGCTCGAGGAAACGCGCCGGGAACTGGTGGCCGAGGGAATACCGGTGGCCGAGCGCATGGAAATCGGCGCGATGATTGAAGTGCCGGCGGCGGCCGTCATCGCCGACCAGCTGGCCCGGGAAGTCGATTATTTCAGCATCGGAACGAACGACCTGATCCAGTACTCGCTGGCGATCGACCGGTCCAACGAGCGGGTCACGTATCTTTACGAACCGCTCCACCCCGCCGTTTTGCGGCTGATCAAGCAGATCGTCGATGCTGCCCACGGTGCCGGCATCCGCGTGGCCATGTGCGGCGAAATGGCCGGCGACCCCCTGTGCTGCCTGATTCTGCTGGGCATGCAGCTCGACGAACTGAGCATGAATCACCTGGCTATTCCCCGGATCAAACGCATCGTCCAGCAGTCGACTCTGGAGGAGGCCCGGAAACTGCTGGAACGGGCCTTGTCCTTCAGCAGCGCGGTCGATGTCAGGGCTCATGTCCAGGATTACATGAGCGAGCGTTTTCCCGACGAATTTCAGAAAAAAGAATCCTGAGCGGCAAATTCCGTTGAGGCGTCTTTTTCCGGATGGTTTATGAAAGAAACTACGTCAACAGTCAGCAATCTTCAGGAAGAGGAATACTATTCCGGCTGTATCTACAACAAGCAGGACATCTGGCGCTTCCGTCCGGCAAAAGCCTACCTGTCGCGCGTTTCCATCTCCGATGAAGAGGTCAACGCGCTCGGCAAACTGGCCGGCGAGGGCGTGATCGTTTACGCCATCAAACAGAGAAGCAAACTCAACAGCCTGATCATCGCCGAGGTTGCCGCCCGCAAGGGCTTACCCCTGCCGGTGTACAGCCACGGCGTCAACATGTCCTTCTGGCAGCCGCTGGCCAAAATGCTGAAGTTTTACTGGTCTTCTTTTCTGCGCCGCTTCCGCCGGGACCGCGTCACCCGGCAGGGCAAACTCGACTATCTGGCCCGCAAGGTCGCGGGGCGGGAAAGCATCATCATCCACCTGGGAGAATCGGAATTCATCGAAAGCCGCGCCGCCCAGGATGCGCTGTCCAGCCTTCTCTCCTTGCAGCGCACGCTGTCCTTTCCCATCTTCATTGTGCCGGTTCTGGTCGCCTACGGCCGCCGCCGGGAAAAAGAAGACGAAAGTCTGATCAATATTCTTTTCGGTCAGATGGAGCACACGGGCACCATCCGCCGTCTGATCACCTTCATGCGCTACTCGAAGCAGGCGTTTGTGATTCCCGCCGAGCCGGTCAACCTGATTGACTATCTGGCGAGCGTCCGGAATCTGACGAAAGACGAGATGATCCTGGATTTGCGCGGAGAGCTGATCGACCGGATCGAGGAGGAAAAAACGACGGTTGTGGGACCGGCGCTGAAGTCGCGCGCGGAGCTCATCGGCATGGTGATGCACGATCCCAACCTCAACCGGTTTCTGGACGAATACGCGCAAAAAAACAAAAAGGACCGCATTGCGCTGGCCAAGGAGGTTCGGCGCTACCTTTACGAAATCGCCGCCGACTACCAGGAGACCTTTATCGAGATCTGGCTCAAAGCCCTCACCTGGCTGTGGAATACCGTCTATGACGGTCTGTCCGTCGATTCCGAAGGGCTGGCCCGCCTGCGCAATCTGTCCAAGAAAATGCCCTTTGTGATTATTTCCTGTCACCGCAGCCACATTGACTATCTGCTGTTGTCCTATGTCTTTTTTAAAAACAATATCCAGCTTCCCTTTATCGCGGCGGGCAACAATCTTTCATTCTTCCCGCTGGGGTACATTTTCCGCCGCTCCGGCGCCTTTTTCCTCCGGCGCAGCTTCCGCGGCAATGAAGTTTATGGAGAGGTCTTTGCCAAATACATGGCCACGCTGCTCAAGGAAGGCCTGCCTCTGGAGTTTTTCATTGAAGGCGGCAGAAGCCGGACCGGCAAGATGGTCATGCCCAAATACGGCCTTTTGTCGATGATCCTTCAGGCGTACCAGGAAAAATACTGCGAAAATCTGGCGGCCGTGCCCGTTTATATCGGTTATGACCGTGTTATCGAGGAGCGGTCCTATCTCAACGAGCTGTCCGGGGCGCCCAAGGTCCAGGAAAACACCGTTGAAATCATCAAAAGCACCAAAGTTCTGCGCAAGCGGTACGGCCGCGTGTACATCAACGTCGGCGAGCCGATCGTGATGAAAGATTATCTGGAGGCGCAGGATAAGCCGATGGACCAGATGACGCTCGAAGAACGCCAGAGCCTTTACCGGAAAATCGGCTACGAAGTGGTGCTGGAGATCAACAAGGTTTCCGTCGTCACGCCGTTCGCGCTGGTGGCCGCCGCTTTGCTGAGCCACGACCGGCGCGGCGTGTCGCATGATGAATTAAAGGGAATCATAAACGAATTTCTCGAGTACCTTTCCACCCGGCAGGTGAAATTCGCCGCGACCTTTGCCCATCGCGATAAAGCCGTTGCCGACGCGCTCAACATCTTCAGTACAACCGACATCATTTCCAAGATCGAGACGTATGAAGACGAAGAAGAAGAGATGCAGGAGGTGGTTTACTCCCTGCCGGATGCCAAACGGCTCAATCTCGAATATTATAAAAACAATATCCTCCATTTTTTCACACCCATCTGTTTTGTGGCCACGTCCATGGTCAAGCATTCGGAGGATTCCATGACCCTGGCCAAGATCATGGGAGACTACAAGTTTTTAAAGTGGCTGTTGTGGAATGAGTTCATCTTTGATGAGGCCCGCGACGACGTGGAAGACGTCGACGACGTGCTGGCCTACCTGCACGCCAAATCCATGATCGTTACAACGGAGCGCGACGGCGACGTCTGGGTGGAGATCAAGAGCCGGGGCGGCGCGAAACTCAAACCGTTTATCGGACTCATCCACAATTATCTCGAATCTTACTGGATCGTCATCCGCAGTCTGGTCTATCTCAAGAAAAAACCTCTGAACCAGAAAGACTGGCTGGCCAAAATCCGTGCTCTCGGAGACCGGATGTACCGCAAGGGCGAAGTGCTGCGNNGCGGAAGCCCTTTCCCAGGCCAATTATCAGAACGCCATTAAATTCCTTGAAGGCGCCGAGCTGATCGTCTCGCAGCCGGGCGAGGAAAAAGGCGGCAAGCGGGAAGTCACCTACTGCCTGACGGACAATCGCGCCCAACTGGAAGTTCTGCGCCGCCGTCTGTTCAGGTTTCTCTAAAAACATAAAAAACAAAAAGTGACGTTCCGGCCGGTCTGTGGCAGAACGTTGAAAAAAAAGCGGCGCCCCGGTTTCGGAGGCGCCGCCTTGTTTCAGGTCTGGCTGTTATTTCTTCTTCGCGGGTTTGGCCGTCTGTTTGATGTTGTAGAAGGCCTCTTTGCCGCGGTAGCAGGCCGCGTCGCCCAACTCTTCTTCAATCCGCATCAACTGGTTGTATTTGGCCAGCCGGTCCGTCCGGGACAGAGAACCGCTCTTGATCTGGCCGCAGTTGGTGGCCACGGCGATATCCGCCATGAAGGTGTCTTCCGTTTCGCCGGAGCGGTGCGAAACCACACAGGTGTAACCGCATTCCTTGGCGCGGCTCATCGTTTCCAGCGTTTCGGTCAGCGAGCCGATCTGGTTGAGTTTGATCAGAATGGAGTTGGCAATGCCGAGCTCGATGCCTTTGTTGAGGCGCTTGACGTTGGTGACGAAGAGATCGTCGCCGACGATCTGGATCTTGTCGCCCAGCTCTTCCGTCATCAGCTTCCAGCCCGTCCAGTCGTCTTCCGCCAGGCCGTCTTCGATGGAGATGATCGGGTATTTGGCCACCAGGTCGGCATAAAACTTCACCAGTTCTGCGGACGACTTCTGGGGTTTGGCTTCCGCCGCCAGGATGTATTTCCCTTTTTCATAGAAGGAGCTCGCCGCGCAGTCGAGGGCGATGAAGATGTCCTTGCCGGCCTTGTAGCCCGCTTTTTCGATGGCCGTCATGATGCAGGCCAGGGCTTCTTCGTTCGATTTCAGGTTCGGGGCAAATCCGCCTTCGTCGCCGACCGACGTGTTCAGGCCTTTGCCTTTCAGCACGGCTTTCAGGGCGTGGAACACTTCGGCGTTCATGCGGATGCCTTCCTTGAAGTTGGGGGCGCCGACCGGCAGGATCATGAATTCCTGGATGTCCACGTTATTGTCGGCATGCTGTCCGCCGTTTAAAATGTTGGACTGCGGAATGGGAAGAACATTGGCGTTGACGCCGCCCAGGTAGCGGTACAGCGGCAGGCCGGAGATTTCCGCGGCTGCTTTGGCGCAGGCCATCGAGACGGACAAGATGGCGTTGGCGCCGAGTTTGCCTTTATTGGCGGTGCCGTCGAGCTCGATCATGGCGAAATCGATGTCGCGCTGATTGCGGCAGTCCATGCCGATGATTTCCGGTCCGATCTTGTGCAAAACGTTTTTAACGGCCGTTTCAACGCCTTTTCCGTTGTATCTTTTCTTATTGCCGTCACGCAATTCCAGCATTTCATGCTCGCCCGTCGAGGCGCCGGAGGGAACGGCCGCGCGCGCGGTGACGCCGGATACGGTGGTGACTTCGGCTTCGACGGTTGGATTTCCGCGGGAATCCAGAATTTCCCTGGCATGAATATTGATGATTTCTGGCATAGGGTAAAACCTCCTTTTCGCTTTGCCCAAACCTATAACAGAGAGA
>DBPV01000077.1:23489-77616 GCA_002304995.1 Syntrophaceae bacterium UBA1411 | reverse complement strand
CGCCTTGGAGGAAAACAAAGAGAAAAAGAAGAACACCAAACTGTTTCTTCATCTGAAAAAATGGCTGGAAAAAGCCGTTTTGGACTATGGCATGATCGCCGCAGGCGACAAAGTGCTGGTCGGCTTATCGGGCGGCGCGGACAGTTATGCGCTTTTGGATCTGCTTGATTCGCCGATGGTCTTTGTCCCGGAATTTACCTTCCTGGCCGTCAATATCGACATGGGCTTTGATTCCGATTATGTGGCCTACCGCGAGATGGAAAAATATTTTCAGGCGCACCAGTACCCTTGTGTCATGGAAAAGACGGACATCGGCGTGCTGGCGCATTCCGAGTTCAACCGGAAAAATCCCTGCTTTCTATGCTCGCGCCTGCGGCGCAAAAGAATCTTCGAAATCGCGGACGCGCACGGCTGCAATAAAATAGCGTTTGCACACCACCGCGATGATATCATCGAGACGCTGCTTATCAATTTGTTTTACGGCCGGGAAATCAGCACGATGCTGCCCAACCAGAGCATCTTTGGCGGCAAACTGCACATCATCCGGCCGCTGGCCTACCTGCAGGAAGGCCTCGTGAAGAAATACAGCCGCGAGCGCGCGTTTCCAACCGTCAAGAACGAATGTCCGACAAGCGAAAATTCCCGGCGCAGCTACATCAAGAAGCTGCTTGACCAACTTGAAGTTGACAATCCGCAAATCCGCCATAATATTTACACGGCGCTTGGCCACGTCAAACCGGACTATCTTCTGCCGAAACCCAAAAAGTAGAAAGCGCCGGTTTCAGCGTTTCTCGGCTCCTTGGGGCCTGAGCGGCAAGGGTGCCTGGATAGATGGAAGGGTAATCAGGCAGGGCGGATTTGCAATAATGGTGGCAATAAACGAAATTTAATGTAGAATTCATTTATGGCAAAAGAAAACTCAGCTCATAAACTCATCGCAAGCAACAAACTTGCGCGGGTGAATTACGACATTGACGACATTTACGAAGCGGGAATCGTTCTGTCCGGAACGGAGGTCAAGGCGCTGCGCGCCGGCAAGGCCAATCTCAAAGACAGCTACGCCGTCGTGAAGGATGACGAGGTTTACCTGCGCGAGATGCACATCAGCCATTACGATCACGGCAACCGCTTCAACCACGAACCGCTTCGGGCGCGCAAGCTTTTGTTGCACCGGCGGGAGATCCGCAAGCTTTACGGAAAATCGCGCGAAAAGGGACTGGCGCTGGTGCCGCTTCGGCTTTATTTTAAAAACGGTCTGGTGAAAGTGGAGATCGGCATCGGCAAGGGCAAGAAACTGCACGACCGCCGCCAGGATATCAAACAGCGGGAAGAGCGCCGTTCCATCGCGCGGGATTTCAAGTCCAAGCGGATCAAGGTTTGATGTATTTTCTTTTCCGGCTCCTTCTGCAAAGGCCGGGAAGGCTTCTGCAATAAATAGCTTTCATTCAAATCTTTTGCGGGCGCTGTAAACCGCTTCGGAGAGGAGAAAAAATCCCCGCCTCTTGCAGGAGGCCAAGGGAGAGGGGGAATTCTTTTATGGAAGGAAAAAAAGTCAGAGAAAGCCGGGTCATCATCGCCCAGGCGATGAATCCCGAGAATGCCAATCCCGCGGGGAACGTCCACGGCGGTGATATCATGAAACTGATCGACACGGCCGGCGGCGTCGCCGCCACCCGCCATGCGCGGGCCCACGTGGTGACGGCGTCCATTGACCGGCTGGATTTTCATCATCCCGTATTTATTGGCGATGTGCTGACCCTCAAAGCATCCGTTAACTATGTCGGCAGAACGTCGATGGAAGTGGGCGTCCGTGTCGAGGCTGAAAATCCGCTGACCGGAGAGGTGCGGCATACCGGCTCCGCTTATCTCACGTTTGTCTCGTTGGACGCCAATAAACGCCCTACGCCCCTTCCGCCTTTGATTCTGGAAACGGATGAAGAACGCCATCGCAATAAAGAAGCGGAAGAAAGACGGCGCATGCGCCTGGCCGAAAAGCAAAAAGAAAGGGAAAAGCACAAGATCCTTCGGGGTTAATGAAATAAAACTCAAATCATTATTGACTCTTACGATCATGATTGAATGAGGAAACCGCTCCTTCCTATCCTCCGCCGGCGGAGGTGCCGCGAAGTGACGGAGGGGGCGAGCAGAGTATTTCTGCGCTTTTCTTTGACAAAAGCGCGCGGACTGTCTATATTAAGACCAAACAAAAAAGGGGGCGTAACGGTTTCGACGGGGACATTTGAAGTTGTAGAAGCGTGCCGAGGTTCCTACAGGCCTCGTTAAACAGGTAGGAAACATATAATCGCAGACAACTACGATTACGCTTTAGCCGCTTAGTCGGCTAACGTTGAACCCGGTTCTCCTGTTGACCGGGGGAAACGTCATTTAGACAGGATAGCCAAACTTCTTGCCTGGCGGAGGGCGGCGAAAACTTACAGGATAGCGCGGGGAGATCCGGCCTTAGGGAGCAAACCAGCGTGAAGGTTCTAAAACGAAGGCTACGCACGTAGAAGCTCCAGCGGAAGGTTTTCGGACGCGGGTTCAATTCCCGCCGCCTCCACCATTTGCGAATCAAGCGACATCAGAAGAAGTGACGTTGCAGGGTCATTAGACGTTTTCAAAGCCCCGATACATACAGCGGCAGTCGATGCTGAGGTCCCTCAGGTGAACTCGATAGCTTAAAGGTAAGGCGATGAACAGACAATGCGCTCTTGAAATGCTAAGCCGCAGCAAGCCGGAGATGAAATCGTTGATGCCGTCCATCGATTTCAGAATACCTTCAAACAGATGTAATCCCCCAAACGGGATATTCGGAACCTTTGCAAGCATACTTTTTTAAAATAGTATTAGGTGATTATGGGATAGTCGAACAACTTCAAGGCAAGACGGAGAAACGTTAACCGTCAAATGGAAGCCCATTGTCTTTCAATATTTCCTATCAGCCATGAGCTATGAGCTTTTATCCCATCGCTTATGGCCTACAACCCAATATTTTATTCTGTTTGCCTGGTTGACAATTCTGTCCGATTGCGTGTATTTTAAGCCGTCAATTCACCGAAGCATTTCAAAAACCGGCCGGGGGCACTGCATTATGAGATTTTCTCTTCTTTTGTTTGTGCTGTACAAAGTTTTACAACGGGCGTCCCGGA
The DNA here is from genome assembly GCA_002304995.1 of Syntrophaceae bacterium UBA1411. GTDB lineage: Bacteria > Desulfobacterota > Syntrophia > Syntrophales > Smithellaceae > UBA8904. The sequence continues at coordinate 74,467 of DBPV01000077.1, read as the reverse complement.
AAAATGAAGCGTTTAAAAAGTATCTGGGATCCGTTCATGCCGTGAAAATCCTGATCAAGACCGCCGATGGAAAAAGAGGCAGGCTTTTCATTTTCGACCGGGGAGGCGTGCAAAGCGCCGGCGGGGCCGATCACGCCTGTGACGCGGCGATTGTCTGGGCCGATGCCCGAACGGGATTTCAGGTGATGTCGTCGCGAAGCGATGCGAAGCAGTTTGAGGCTGCCGCTCAGGGAAAAATGAAGCTCGACGGAATGGCCTATTTCGCACAATGGTTTAACGACGGAGTGAAACTTGTTCTCTAAGGAGGAAAAGACATGGCCGTAATCAACGGCGGGCATCTGGTCGGCAAATATCTGAAGGAAGTGGAAAAAGTTGATGTCGTGTTCGGCATCTCCGGCGGACATATTGAGGCCATGCTGGACGGTTTCACGCAATACGGCATCCGCGCCGTTGATGTGCGCCACGAACAGGCGGCGGCCATGATGGCGCATGCCTGGTCGGTTTACGCGGGAAAACCCGGCGTCTGTTTCCTCACGGCGGGACCGGGCTTCGCCAACGGGCTCACGGGCATTGCCAACGCCTATCTGGATAATGCGCCGCTGGTCGTCCTGTGTGGAAGGCATCCGCTGCGCGACGATCTCAAAGGAGCGCTGCAGGAGATTCACCAGATGGACATCGTCCATCCGATCACCAAGTGGGCGGCCACCTGCTTCGACATCCGGCGGATTCCCGAATATCTTTCACTGGCCTTTCGCTACGCCACGCAGGGAAGGCCGGGGCCGGTGTTTGTGGAGCTGCCGCCGGATATTTTAAGCGTCGGCGTCGAGGAATCGCAAGTGACCATGCCCGCTCAGCCGGCGCGGCAGTACCGCATGCATCCGGACGACCAGGATCTGCGGGCCGCGGCAGACCTGATCAACAACGCCCGAAAGCCCCTCTTTCTGGGAGGCAGCGGCGTTGGATTGAGCTCCGCATCGGAGAGCCTGAAAAAGTTCATTGAAAAGACGGGCATTCCCTTCATGCTCTTAAATTACGGACGGGGCGAACTGCCGGACGATCATCCCAACTCGGTGATGGAGATGGGCAATCTGGGGCTGATGTTCGGCATCGGCCAGACGGATGTGATTGTCGCCGCCGGCCTGCGTTTCAACTGGACGCTGCAGTCGGGGCAGCTGATTCCGCCGTCGGTAAAACTGGTGCGCATCGATATCGATCCGCATGAACTTGACCGCAACTGCCGCGCAACGGTCGGCCTGGCCGGCGATATCGCTTCCGTCCTGGAGCAACTGACGGCGCAGGTGAGGGAAAACAACCACAGCGGCTGGTCCGAAACGCTCAAGGCGGCCGGCCGGTCCGTCCTGGACTATGAACTGCGGATGCGCGAGACGCCGTCTCGGCCCATTCATCCGGTGCGTCTGGTCGCGCAGATACAAAAGTTTGTCGGCGAAAACGCGATCTATGTTGCAGACGGCGGCGACACCAGCTACTTCGGCCTGGGATTTTCCACGCGCGAGAAGCAGGGCGTCATCGCCACATCCGCCGGGCTTTTCGGATGCCTGGGAACCGGCCTGCCCTTCGGCATGGCGGCCAAACTGGCGCGGCCGGAAAAGAAAGTGCTGGTGCTCAGCGGCGACGGATCGTTCGGATTCAACGCGATGGAGTTCGATACGATGGTCCGTCACGACATTCCGCTGGTGTGCGTGATCAACAACGATTGCGCCTGGGGAATGATCAAGCACAGCCAGGAGCTTTCTCTGGGCTGCGACCGCCTGGCCTGCGCCGAGCTGGGCGTGATTCATTATGAAAAGGTCGCCGAAGCCCTGGGCGGGTACGGCGAGTTTGTAACGAAAGACGAAGAAATACTTCCGGCGCTCACGAGGGCCTTTGCTTCCGGCAAACCCGCCTGCATCAACGTGATGACCGATCCGAAGGCGACCAGCCCCGCGACGCCGCTCTTTTACCAGTCGCTCAAGATGGAGTGACGGCAATGAAAGCCCTTCTGCTGGATGTCAGTCTGCGGCGTTACGTCCTCCTGCGGGCGCTGCGGCCGCTCAGCGCCAAATTCTGCTATCGCGGCCCTTTTTCCGCCATCCGGCTTGCGGACATTTCCGAGCCGGCTCTTCCCTCTCCCGAGTGGGTGAAGATCAGGACAAGGTTATGCGGCTTCTGCGGCAGCGACCTCAATCTGATTTTGATGAAGGATTCCCCCACGCCGATGCCTTTCACGTCTTTTCCCTGCGTTCCGGGGCATGAGTTTTGCGGCGATGTGGTGGAAACGGGCAGGGAGGTGACCGCCTGCCGTCAAGGCGACCGAGTGACGGTTATTCCCTCGCTGGGCTGTCAGGCGCGAGGAATCGCGCCGCTGTGCCCCAGTTGCGCTGACGGCAATCCGGGCAACTGTGAAAATTTTGCCGAAGGAAAGTTTGCGCCCGGAATGTTCATCGGCATCTGCAAGGATGTCAACGGCGCGTTTGCCGAATATGCCGTGGCGCATCAAAGCCAGGTCTGCCGTGTGCCGGAAGCTGTTTCCCCGGAAGCGGCGACCCTTACCGAGCCGCTCGCGGTCGGCCTTCAGGCGGTGCTGGATAACCGGCCGGGCAACAGCGACCGGATTCTGGTCATCGGCGGAGGCGTTATCGGCACGATGATCGTCAAGGCCATCCGGGGCCTGGATATTGCCTGCGACATTACCGTCATGGAGCCGGCGCCTTTTGCCGCCGCCTATGTAAAATCATCCGGCGCCGACCGGACGTTTTCGGCCGGCATTCTGGACGCTGCGTGCGAAGTTGCCGGCGGCCGCTCCTACAAGCCCGCTCTGGGCGATCCTGTCGTGATGGGCGGATTTCATCGCATTTACGATACGGTCGGGCACGCGCGAACCCTGAACCGCTCTCTGCGCGCCCTTGCAGCAAAAGGAACGCTTTCCGTTCTCGGCATCGGCCCGGCCGTGAAACTGGATCTGACGCCTCTGTGGCTCAAACTGCAGACGATCAGGGGGTGTTACGGTTATCGGTTCAATGAAACGTCGCGCGGACGCAGGCAGGCGTTCGAGATCGCCCTGGAGATGATCGCTGAGAAAAAGGTTCGCGTCGATGACATGCTCACGCACACCTTCCCGATAGAACGCTACCGCGAAATGATCGATCTCAACCTGTGCAAAAACGCCGGCCGGGCCATGAAAACAGCCGTCAGGTTCACCTTTTGAAGTAAGCCACTTTGATTTCCAAAGGCCTTGCCATAAAATACATTGCCAATACAGCAGGATTGCATTAATAATTCAGTCGGCATTTCATCAATACGGATGATCCGTTCCGCAGCGCCTTTTTTGCAGAAATCACTGAGGCTCCGGCGGATGAACGAACGCGGAGGAACCATGACAAAACAGCTCTTGAGTCAGGACGTCAAAGACCAGTTTGACGCCATGCGTGATTTACTGGGAGCCGCGCTGGCGCTCGCACAAAAAAGTTCCGATACCGAAGCGGCCAAAATCGTTCAGGACAGGCTTGCGCATCTGCAATCCCCCGCACTCTTTGTGATCATCGGCGAAGTGAAGTCCGGGAAAAGCAGTTTCGTCAACGCGCTTCTCGGCGAGGACGTCTGCGACGTCGCGCCGGACCCCTGCACGGCCTGCATTCAGGAACTGGTTTACGCAGACGAGCGCTCCAGAACGGACCTCGGCCTGCAGTGGGAAAGAATCGCCCTTCCCAGGGAAGTTCTGCGGGAAATCACCATCGTCGATACGCCCGGCACCAATTCGGTCATCCGCAACCATCAAACCATCACTGAAAATTACATTCCCTTAAGCGACCTGGTTGTCTTTGTCTTTCCGGCCAAGAATCCCCACACCGGTTCCGCCTGGGATCTTTTGGCGCTGATCCGCAAGGATTGGCACCGCAAGACGGTGTTTGTCCTGCAGCAGTCCGACCTGGCAACGCAGCATGAACTCGCCATCAACCGGGAACGGGTCGCCCAGTATGCGCGGGAAAGAAATGTTCAGGATCCGGTCGTGTTTACCGTTTCGGCCAAGCGGGAAGCGGAAGGGGCGTCCGACAGCGGTTTTACGGAATTTCGCGACTTTCTGCGAAAAACCGTTGAAACGGGCGACGTCTGGCGGATGAAGGTGGAAGGCGCCCGGGAAACCGCGGCAAAGATCGCCCTCGGCATCATCGCGCGTCTCAGCGCCGCCCGGGACGCGCTGGCGGAAGACCGGATTTTTTATGGCGACCTGATGGGCCGCGTCAAAGCCAGGCGCGACAAAGCCGATGCTCTGCGGCGCCTGGCCGTGGACAGCCTGTGCGTCTCCTACGACCGGCTGGCGTCCTCTCTGGAAGCGGATTTTACGGAGGGCCTGAGCGTGGGGACCATTTTGCGCCGGGCCATTCCCCTGGTGCGCGACAAGGATGTCAAGACCTGGCTTGCGGAAATTCAGTCTGATTTTGAAAACAAATCGAAAACGGAAATCGACGCGGAATCCTCGCGGGTGTCGAAAGACATCGCCAATGAAATGATGTCCATGTTTACGGAGCTCACGGAAGCCATCGCGCGGCGCCGCAACGATGCCCGGCCGGGAATTTCGGCAAAAGATACGGACCGGGTGGAAATTCTTTCGCGCCTGCAGCGCCAGTTGCAGGAGCTGCGCGTGGCCGATATTGTCAGCGACAAGGCCATTCAGGGTTCCGACATCGGCAAGCTGTCGCTGGCCGGCGGCGGTCTGGCCGCCTTCGGCGCCGTCATCGCCCTGGCGACAAAGATGGTGGCGTTTGACATCACCGGCGGAATTCTCGCTCTGGCCGGCGCCGGTTTGATCGCCGTGACGCTGATCTGGAAGCGTTCCAGTCTTTTGTCCGAAGTGTCGCAAAAGCTGCGGAAGTCCCGCGCGGAGTTCCGGGATCGGCTGGATAAGGAAATTGCCCGGATTTTTGAAAACCTGTTTGTCGAAATTGAGCATTGCCTGAAGGAACCGCTTTCCCGGCTGGATGAACAGACGCAGCGCCTGGAGTCTCTTCTTGGAGAAGCCGAGCGCGTGAAAGAAATGGCGCAAAAAATTTAACGCCGGCCGGTCCAATACGGAGGGATTTAACTTTTTGCCAACGACAATTGATTGACCGTTTGCGAAAGAGGAGAGGTTCGGAATAATTATTTTTTGTTTTGGATGTTTTTGAAATGATCATTTTATGATATTATTGACCCCGTCGTGACGGAACGCCGATTTTTCCGGAGACGACAGCGAACAGGGTGAGGTGCGGCCGATGCAGAGACAGGCGAAGGGACAGATCAGCAGTCAGATCAGCGCTATTCCAAATTCCTGGTATCCCGTTTACGTTGTGCGGGGAAAAGATAAGACGATGATGATCGACGCCGGAGTGAGTCTTCTCGCTCCCCGCTACCTGGCCGCGCTGGGTGAGGTGATCGGCGATCCTCAACGCCTGGATTATCTCTTCCTTACCCATTCGCATTACGATCATGTCGGCGCGGTGTCCTATCTGAAACGCCGCATTCCCGGCCTGAAGGTCGGCGCCCACGAACGCCTGGGCGAACTTCTGCGGAAAGCGTCGGTGCTGGAGATGATGAACCGGCTCAGCGGCAATCATGTCGAGCTTTTCAAATACAACACCACCGGCGAAGATTTGTCGCTGGCCGCCTTCGAGCCGGAGATCCGTCTTCAGGAGGGAGACGAATTCGATCTGGGCGGTCTGACCTGCCGGGTGTATGAAACGCCGGGCCACACCCGGGATTCGCTCTCCTTTTTTATTCCGGAACTGAAAGCCCTTTTCCCCAGCGAAGCCGGCGGCGTGCTCCAGGGAAAAACAGGATCGCTGATGCAGGTGGAGTTTCTGTCTTCCTACGAAGACTACATCGCGTCGCTGACTAGACTGATTGCTCTGGAGCCCGAAATGATCTGCCTGGCGCACGGCTGGGTGCTGACGGAGGACGACGCGGAAAATTTTCTGGCGCGATCGCTTGCGGAAACCTTCAAGTACCGCGAGCTCATTGAAAGCTATCTTGACGCCGCCGGCGGCGACGTCGAAAAGGCGACGCTCGACATGGCCCATGCGGAATACAACGTCAAGGGAGGAATATTCCAGGAGCGGGTTGCCTACGTCACGAATCTGGGCGCCCAGGTGCGCCACATTGCCGGATTGCGAAAAACCGCAGCGTAACGGGCAAAGCGGCGCGCGCGGTCGCCGGGCCTGACGGCTTTGGACGCCAAACGGGAAGGGACGCCCGAAGGCGCCTCTTCCCGATCCGGTTTAAAACTTGTATTTTCCCTCCTGAAGGTTGCGATAGATTTCTTCAGTCAACGGGATGTAGCCTTCGCTTTCCGGCAGCAGGACGTAAATGTCGTTTTTGACCTGCGCCGGGTCGTATCCCTGATTCTTCAGCGTGGTTTTCTTGATTTTATGCGTGGCGGTCCATTCGAAATCGGGCACGAAGCGCACAAACAGCGGCACGGCGTATTTCGGGAGGCTCGCCCGCAGATGGGCGGCGAGCTGGGAAATATCGGGGGGCGTGTTTTCATCCCGCACGATCGCCGCCATGCCCGCCTTGCCGTCGCTGCCCGGCATGGTGATGCCGTAAACCGCGGAGGAGGCGACGCCGGGGAAGGTGTCGATGGCTTTTTCGACTTCCTGGGTGGCCACGTTTTCGCCCTTCCAGCGGAAGGTGTCCCCCAGACGGTCGGCGAACTGCGCGTGGCGGTATCCCATGTTCCGAAGCAGGTCGCCGGTGTTGAACCACATGTCCCCTTTTCTGAAAACGTCGCGGAAGATTTTTTCTTCCGTTTTTTTCTTGTCCGAGTAGCCGGCGAAGGGCGTTTTTTCGGAAATTTCCATAATCAGCAGACCGGTTTCGCCGCGGTCCACTTTTTTCATGAATCCCTGCTTCTGGCGCACGGGGACTTCATTTTCGCTGTCGTAGGCCACCAGCGCAAACGGCGTTACACTGGTGCCGACGCTGTAGTCGAAGTTGAAGAGGTTGGTGAAAACGCCTACGCCTTCGGCTGCGCCGTAAAACTCGTAAATTTTCCTGATGCCGAAGCGTTTCTTGAACGCCATCCAGATATCGGGACGCAGGCCGTTGCCGACGATGTATTTGAGCGGAGTCTGATGATCGTCGGGCTTGGCGGGCACGGCCATGAGGTAGCGGCAGACCTCGCCCACGTAAACGAAGTGGGTCGCCTGGAATTGCCGGACGTCGTCCAGAAACTTGCTGGCGCTGAATTTCCGGCGCAGGGCCACCGCGGCGCCGTTGTACAGGGCCGGCGGCCACCCGACGGTGATGGCGTTGGTGTGGAAAAAGGGCAGGGGGATGTAGATGGTGTCGGTCGGCTTGACGGGCATGACGACTTTGCCGAACCAGAACATCGCCGAAACCGCCCGCTTGTTGATGATGACCGCCGCCTTGGGAAGTCCGCCGGTGGTCCCGGACGTATAAACGTAGGCTACGGGATCCTTCAGCATGACGCTGGGCGTGGTCGACGGGTTCTGGACGCTTTTGCAGGCCAGTTCGCTGGTGATATCGGTAATGTCCCTGGGAGAAATTTTACCCGTGTCCCGCACCATGCAGAGCGTCGAGCGGGAAAGGTCGATGCCGGAGCGCGCTTCGGAGAAGAATTCATAGCATTCCTCGCCGATGATCACGACCTTGCCGCGGTTGAGATTGAAGCTGTGGATCAGGGATTCGCCGCGCTGGTTGGTGTTGATGAGCGACGCAATCGCGCCGACCTTGGAGCAGCCGCAGTAGGCGGCAAGCAGCTCGGGGCGGTTTTCAAGGCACAGGGTCACCACATCGCCGCGGCCGACGCCTTTGCCGATCAGAAAGTGCGCGAAACGGTTGGCTCTTTCATTGAGTTCGCGGTAGGTCAGCGATCCGTCGGGAGATTTGACGGCCGGATGTTCCGGATAGCGGCGGGCGGTTTTTTCCAGTTCCAGCCCCCAGGAGCCGTTCCGGTTGCCGCCGATACTGCGCAGGCCCTTCACGACGGCGAACACCATGGACGGCAGGCGCCACGAAATCTGTAAAAGTTTGATGAGGAATTCGGATGTGCTGATGGTCGCGGGAACTTTCAAAGACGGTGTGCTCATGGGTCATGCTCCTTCTTACTTTATTTCTTCCGACGGGCAGGCTTCCCTGGAAACGGGATACCAGAGGCTGCCCCGGTTGATTCGGAACCAGGGAGCCTTCCGGTCGTCTGCTTCGTGGATCTTGTTTCTTGCGTCATCGAGATAGACAAAACGGGTAAAGCGGATCAGATGCTGTGTGCAGTGGATTTCGCAGAGAATTTCAATGGAGTTGAAGCGGGCATCCGGCCGGCGGACAGCCTCGAGATACTGCCGGATCATTTGCCGGTATTTGCTTTTTTGCGATGGGGCGATCTTGATCCAGAGCGTTTGAATTTCCGGCGCGGGCGACTGCCTTCGGGCCCGGTCGGCAAAGACCGCGTCGCGGTAACGGGTGTAGCCGGTCAGATGCCAGTTGGCGGTCATTTTTTCCGCGAAAAGCGCAGCGGGCAGGACCAGCATCAGACAAACGTAAAACAAGACGGCCTTTCTTCCGATCATTTTTTATGATTTCCTTCCTGTTGACGTGGCGCTATACTTTAGCGCAAATTGAGCGGAATATAAAGAAAGGAAATTGGCGGGAATCCGGCCGGGCATAAAAAAAGTTGCAATTGAACGGGATTCATTTTAATTTCAGACAGAAAAGGTTTCCCGGTTACAAACCAACGCAACAGATATTTGTTAAAGGAGCAGTTATGTGGGATTACACGGACAAGGTTAAAGAGCATTTTTTAAATCCGCGCAATGTCGGCGAGATTGAAAATCCGGACGGCGTCGCCGAAGTCGGATCGATGGCCTGCGGAGACGCGTTGAAACTGACGTTCAAACTCGACGAGAACAAACGCATTACGGACGCCAGGTTCAAAACCTTCGGCTGCGCCAGCGCGATCGCTTCGTCTTCCGCGCTTACCGAAATGATCAAGGGCCTGACGGTCGATGAAGCGCTCACGATCACCAACCAGGACATCGCCAAATACCTGGGCGGCCTGCCGGACGAGAAAATGCACTGTTCGGTTTTGGGCAAACAGGCGCTGGAAAAGGCGGTGGAGAATTACCGGGGCGTCCTTCCGGCGCCGGAAGCGGGCGCCCGGATTATTTGTGAATGCTTCGGCGTGACCGACAAGGAGATTGAGCGGGCGATCCGCGAAAACAATCTGGCCACCGTGGAAGACGTGACCAACTACACCAAGGCCGGCGGCGGCTGCGGAAACTGCCACGAGGCCATCGCGCAGATTCTCGAGCGGGTGAAGGCGGAGCCGAAGACCCAGGCTGCACCTAGGCTCACCAATCTTCAGAAAATCCGCCTCATCGAGGAAACGATCGAAAGAGAAATCCGCCCGTCGCTGAGAAAGGACGGCGGCGATCTCGACATCATCGACATCATCGGCAACCGCGTGCTGGTGGCGACCCGCGGCGCCTGCGCGACCTGCAAGGCGGCCAACATCACGCTCAAGCATTTCGTCGAGCATCGTCTGAAGGAGATGGTGTCTCCCGACATCACGGTAGAGGAGGTGTCGCAATGAAGACGATCTATCTGGACAACAATGCGACGACCCGGGTCGCCGACGAAGTGCTGGAGACCATGCTTCCCTACTTTACGCAGCTTTACGGCAATCCGTCCAGCATGCATTCGTTCGGCGGCCAGGTCGGACAGAAGATCCGCGAGGCGCGCGAGCAGGCGGCGGCGCTCATCGGCGCTGCGCCCGAGGAAATCGTTTTCACGAGCTGCGGAACGGAAAGCGACAACGCGGCCATCCGCAGCGCGCTTCAGACGCGGCCCGATAAAAAGCATATCATCATCAGCCGGGTCGAACATCCGGCCGTGCGCGCCCTGTGTTCCCATCTCAGCCTTCAGGGATACAAGGTGACGGAGCTTCCCGTGGACAGAAACGGTCTCGTCGATCTGGAGAATCTGGAAAATCAGCTGACGCCGGATACCGCCGTCGTCAGCCTGATGTGGGGCAACAATGAGACCGGCGTGCTTTTCCCTGTGGAGGCGGCGGCGCGCCTGGCCCATGAGAAGGGCGTTCTCTTCCATACGGACGCCGTGCAGGCTGTCGGAAAAATTCCCATCAACATGGCGAACAATCCAATCGACATGCTCTCTCTTTCCGGTCACAAGCTGCATGCGCCCAAGGGTGTCGGCATTCTCTTCATAAGGCGCGGAACGAAATTTTCCCCCTATCTGATCGGCGGCCATCAGGAACACGAACGGCGCGGCGGCACGGAAAACACGGCCGGGATCATCGGATTGGGGCGCGCCTGCGAGCTGGCGGGCCGGAATCTGGAAAAGGAAAACACCGAGGTCCGGCGGCTCCGCGATAAGCTGGAGCGGGAACTGCTCAAAAAAATTCCGCAGAGCCGCGTCAACGGCGACATTGAAAACCGTCTGCCCAACACCGCCAATATCAGCTTCGAGTACGTGGAAGGAGAGGCCATTTTGCTGCTCATGAATGAGCTCGGCATCTGCGCTTCGTCCGGTTCCGCCTGCACGTCGGGGTCGCTTCAGCCGTCGCATGTGCTCCGGGCGATGGGGGTTCCGTTCACCATGGCGCACGGATCGATCCGCTTCAGCCTGAGCGTCTACAACACGGAAGCGGAAGTGGATTTTGTCATTGAAAAAATGCCGGGGATCATTGAACGGCTGCGCGAGATGTCGCCGTTCTGGAAACAGGCGGGGCAATCCTGCAACGTCCAGTAGTGTCGGAGGGCCGCGGTAAGCGGTGCGGAAGGGATTGGGGCCGCGCGGCAGCGCTGCATTTTTCCGATAAAAAAAGGTGGATTTTTTTTAAAATTAGAGATAGCGTCTCGCAACCGTTTTCCAAAAATACAATTTTTAAAGGGGTGACCAATGAACAGAGCAGAATTGATCGAAGAAGTAGCAAAAGTAACGAGCACCAAGAAAGAGGCAGATGCGGCAATTACTGCAGCATTGGCCGCAATCACGAAAGCTCTCAAAAAGGGCGACACCGTGACGTTGGTGGGATTCGGCACCTTCTCCGTGAGCAAGAGAAAAGCTCGCAAAGGCAGAAACCCCCAGACGGGCGAAGCGATCAAAATCGCCGCCAAGAAAGTTCCGGTTTTCAAAGCCGGAAAGGGATTGAAGGATTCGGTAAAGTAAGTCATCATTTTAACCAGCCATAAAAAAAGCCGCCTGACCGGAAACGGGGGCGGTTTTTTTATGGCAGATTTCGTTCCCCCACCGGACATTGACCGGTTTTCCTCCGACGTGTCGCCCCAAGGCAGCCAAAAAGAAGTTGCTTTACCCTGCGAAAAAAAATAAGGATATTCCGCATTCAGGTGTCTGAAGCGGCGGCTTGGCCAATCCCTTCGTCATTTGCGCGTTGCGGCACCGGTGCCGGAATATTCCGAAAAAAAAATTGTGAAGGCGATTATGGAAATAAAGTTTAAAATCTGGCTGGAAAAGGACGGTCACGCCTTGTTTGGCGAGGGGCGCGACCGGCTCCTGAAAGCCATCGACGAATGTCACGGCCTGTACGGCGCGGCCAAGCAATTGAAGATGTCCTACCGCGCGGCCTGGGGCAAGATTAAATTGACGGAAGAGCGCATCGGCAAGAGAGTTGTTGAAGTGGGAGAGGACAAGAAAATGCGCCTGACGGAAGACGCACGAAAACTTCTGGCCGAGTTTGAGAAGCTGGAAAAAGACGTCGACGCGTTTATCGAGGCGCGCCGATCTTTGTTTACCGAGCTTAAGGATCCTCCTCCGGAAGGCGGTGAAAAGAAATGACTATTTTGCGTTCTCTCCGAATTTGGAGTTGATATGCTTTTGCGGGCATATGCTTTCAGATGCATAACTATCTGAAATAATTGAAATATTCTCTTGACAATCCTTTTAAATCCTTTATGCTGAATCCAACAGAACGGCCGGAGCCTTAGAAGCGCCGGCTGTCTGGGCAAGAAAATTTCGAGTGTCGGATGATGTTCAGAGTGGCTGAACTCTCGGAAGACCGAGAAAGAAATATTTTGTCGGTTCCATGTGTAAAGGAGGTAGTTAAATGGAAGAGAAGTTCTCAATGAAAAGAAGAAGTTTTTTGAAGCTGGCGGGAGCCGCCGGTGTCGCCACCGCGATGACGGCTTTTCCCTTCAGAAATATGCGGGCCGCCTGGGCCTTCGGGGATCATCCCCAGGAACAGTTGCCGTATCGCATTACCAAGAAGGTCCCGCAGGTTTGCGCGCGGGCCTGTGAAGCTGACTGCGCCTATAATGTTGTGGTCGGCGTTGATCCCGCCACCGGTCTTGAAAGGGCGCTGACCCTGGAAGGCCGTCCGGACGATCCCGTGTCCAACGGAAAATTCTGCATCAAAGGCATGGGATTCGTTGATTCGATGTACGACCCGGACCGCCTGATGGTTTCTCTGAAGAGGACCAACAAGACGAAGGGGACCGATGTGGACCCCGGCTGGATTGTCATGAAAACGGAAGATGCAGTCAATGAAATCATCGCCAAGATGAAAACCTACAAACCGGAAGAAATTCTGATGGCGTCGCCGGGCGATCCCTACACCAACCGCCTGTGTCAGTCCATCGGCTGCACCCGGAGCGATCAGCGGACGGAATGTTTCGGCACCCATTACTATATCAACTGCCTGACGCTCACCAATCCGCCCAACAAGTTTTACTCCAGCTGCTACACTCCGAGCCATCATGTGTGCGGTTATGACTACGACATGTGCAAGTACCAGGTCTGGTTTGGATTCGACTCATTTTCGAAGTGCGGCAAAGCGGGCATGCTCAATCACTGGGCAAGAGGAAAAAGAAACGGCGGCAAGATTGTCATGTTCAACCCGGTCCGCACGCCCATGACGGACAATTTCGCCAGTGAGTATTACGCGATCAAACCGGGAACGGATCTGGCCGTCGCGTTGGCCATGATTAATGTGATCGTGGCCGGCAAGAAGTACAACAAGGAATTCATGTCCAAATATTCGGACGGAGCGGCTCTGGTTGACGTCGAAAAACAAACGCATCTGAAAACAGCCGACGGCATGTTTCTGGCCTGGTCGGCAAAAAACAAAAAAGCCGTGCCCATCGACGATTGCGATGATCCGGCGCTCAGCGGCACCTTTACCGTGACGATCGACGGACGGCAAGTCAAAGCCAAGCCGGTTTTACAGCTTATGGCTGACGCGACGAAGACCTACACGCCCGAATGGGCGGCCAAGATCAGCGACGTTCCGGCCAAGGCCATCAAGAAGATTGCCCGCGATTTTGCGGCTGCCGCACCCTATGCGATGATTCCCACTTACAAACGTGATGCGGCGGGTCCCAACTACGCCAACAGCTGGCGGCTCCGCCACGCCATCCAGATTCTGAACTCCCTGGCCGGCTCGATCGACCATGAAGGCGGCGTGCTTCTGCTGCACGACGTCAAGATTCCCTGGATCGACGAAATTGCCCCGCCCGCGCTGCCTTATCCCGAACAGCCGTCCCAACCGGTTGACTTCCGCAATGAATTTCCGGTGACCGATGACATTTACCGGAAGAAAGATTTTTCGGCGCCGGGCCATTACGGCATGGTGGGCTGGGGACTCTACAAGACGAATCGCGCGAAGGTTGCGTTCTTCAGAAATCCGCACCGCGGGCTGTTTGCCATGATTCATTCGCAGATGTTCGAGGCCGCTTCTCAGAAACTGGAACTCGTGGTGGACTGGAACCTCTATCTGGACGATCTGGGCTACTTCTGCGACTATGTCGTGCCGGCGCCCCATCAGTTTGAAGAGGGCAAAATGGACCTGCGTCTCTACTATCCGAAATATCCCTGCATTGTCGGCGGTTCGCCGGTGCAGAAATCGCCGGGAGACCAGATCGGCTGGGGTGGTTTCGCCATGAAGATCGGTCTGGCGATGGCGCCGAAATACTGGACCACGGATGGCAGCGGCAATCCGGCGAAGAAAATTCCGACAAATATGGGAGATGTCGCGGTCAAGAAGGCGGGCATTGCCGACAGCGCCGCCGATTTCATGAAGAAGGGCGGTTTGTGGATCGACAAAAAAGCGTATCAGAACTACAAGCAGATCGAGCAGATCGGCTACGGCAAACCCAGAGGAAGGGTGAAGATGTACATCAACGAGTTTGCCGAAGTCGGCCACAGCCCGCTGCCCGTCTGGCATGCCCGCTGGCATGAAACCACGGGAGACTACAAGTTCTCGCTGCTCATCACCCGGGCGCCCTGGCATATGCATGCCGATCCGAACTTCATCAACAATCCTGTCCTCAAGGAAGTGACGGTCCGCAACTACATGGACACGGTCTGGATCAATCCCGAAGCGGCGGCAAAGCTGGGTCTCAAGGAAGGCGATGCCGTTATCCTCGCAAACGATCCGACCTACATGAAAGATCTGCCCCGGCCGCAGAAAGCCAAGGTGCATCTGACGAAGCGCATCACCAGAAACGACTGCGTCCTGCTGTTCCACGGCATCGGGCACCGGGCCAAGAACCTGAAGGTGGCGGCCAATTTCGGTTACCGGGACGGCGATTTGATTCCGCAGAAGGATCCGGCCATGTTAAAGAAGTTCGATCCGACCGGAATGGGATGGGTTGAAGATGTTTATGTCAGCATTAAGAAGATGTAGTGAGGTGACGAAATGAAAAGATATGCCATTTTACTGGATGATACATTCTGCACGGGCTGCAACTCCTGCGCTTACCGGTGCATCCAGGAGTTCAGATATCACGATCAGGCGTCAAAGGGGCTGTTCAGAACCTTTGTCCAAATCAACGACGACGGCCTTTACCAGAAACGCTGCATGCACTGCCTGGAGCCGGACTGCGTTGAAAACTGTCCGGTGAAAGCGCTCACCAAATCGGAATACGGTCCGGTTCTTTACGATGCCAAGAAGTGCATCGGCTGCCAGACCTGCGTCCGGGTGTGCAAGTTTCATGTTCCCCAGTTCGACGCGGACACGAAGAAGATCGTCAAGTGCAGCATGTGCGCGCACCGGATCAACGACGACAAAAAACCGGCCTGCGTGGAGATTTGCCCTACAGGCGCGTTGCAGTTCGGCGAATACGAAGCGATGAAAAAACTGGCTTTAAAAACGGCCAAAGAGAAAAAACTCAAACTGTACGGCTATGAGGAAAACGGCGGTACCCATCTGTTTATTCTGGCCAAGGAAGATCCCGCAACGTTCGGCTACCCGAAGGTGGCGAAGAAGGCCCTCAAAGGCAAAGCCTCGCTGGACGGCGAACTGGGCGTGCCGGCGCTTGCGGCGCTGGCGGTTGTCGGCTTCAAGAAGTACAGCGAAAGAAGAACCCGTCTTGAAACGGAGGCCAAGAAGGAAAAAAAGTAATCCAACCCTGAACCGCCTTCCGGCGGCGCCCGCAGGCGCCGCCGGATCGGTTGCCGGTTTGTCGGCCATTGGACAATCCGGCAGGAATTTGTTAGAGGTAACGTATGAGCAACCCAAAAACAACAACGCGCAGGACCGGACCCGACGATCGCCTGATCGGTCTGCAGGCCCGGGCGGCGCTTTTCAACCTCCTGGCGCAGGCGTTTAACTATCCCGATCAGCTCCTTGTGGAAAAACTGGTCTCGGGGGAATTTACGGCTGCATTGGACGAAGCGCTCGGTATCCTCGAGCCGGAGGCCGCCTGGACCGACCGGATCGCGGCGCTGGAAGGAAAATACACCGCCGCCGGTCAGGACAAGGCCAATCTGCTTCTGGAGCTGGAAAAAGACTATACCCGGCTGTTCTTTTCGTCGAAGCCCCGTCTGGTTTATCTTTTCGAATCCGTTTACAAAGAAGGAAAACTGCTCCAGGAATCAACCTTTGAGATCGCGAGACTGTATGTGGAAGCCGGGCTCAACCTGGTCGATGATTTCAAACTGCCGCCCGATCACATCGCGGTCGAGCTGGAATTTCTGGCCTATCTGTACTACAACGAGCTTAACGCCGTGAAGAAAGGCAACACGGAAAACGAGGCGCTGGCGCAGAAGCTGCAAAAAGAGGCTTTGGAAAAGCATCTCACGAATTTTGGACTGACGCTTGCAGAAAAGGTCGTCGCCCACGCCGCGGCGGATTTCTATAAAACCATGGCGGCCGTCGCAGCCTCCATCCTCGCAGGCGGCCGTTAGAGAAAAGCGGAAGCCTGCACAACATATAAAAGCGGCCGCCGGCGGGTAATGAAGACCGTCGGCGGCCGCTTTGTGTTTTACGAAGCGGCTTGCGGCGGCGCCTACCGGTACAGAGCTTCGATCTGGTCTTTCAGTTTGTCGAGGACGACCTTGCGCTTGAGCTTCATCGTCTGCGTCAGCATGCCGTTGTCCAGGCTGAACGGTTCGGCCAGCACAAGGAATTTTTTCGGAATTTCGTAGCCGCCGAATTTTCCCTGCAGATGGCTGGTGATCGTTTGACTGAGCATCTCGGCGACCTCCGGGCGCGCCGCCAGGGCTTGAGGTTCGGTGGGCAGGCCCTTTGCCTTTGCCCATCCGGTGAGCACCTCAAAGTCGGGAACGACGATGCAGATGTTGAAGGGGCGGTTGAAGCCGTAAATCACCGCCTGCTGGACGTAGGGGATGAGGCAGATTTCTTCCTCCAGCGAAACGGGGAAACAGAACTTTCCGTTTTCAAGTTTGTACTGCTCCTTGATGCGCCCGGTGATGAAGAGATAGCCGTCCTTGTCCAGGCGGCCGCGGTCGCCGGTGCGGAAACCGCCGTCGGGCGTCATGGCCGCCGCCGTGTCCTCCGGACGGTTGTGATAGCCTTTCATGACGTTGGGACCGTAAATGATGATTTCACCGTCCGTGGCGCCTTCCTCCACCACGGAAGAATCGATCACGATTCTGACCTTGTCGATGGCCCGGCCGACGCTGCCCAACCTATAGGCAAAAGACGCGTTCATGGTTGCGGCCGGCGAGGTTTCCGTAAGCCCGTAACAGTCGTAGACGGGCAGGCCGATGTCGAAGAAAAAGTGGCCGATTTCCGGATTCATCGCGGCGCTGCCCGTCATGGCGCCCATCACCCGACCGCCCAGTTTTTCCCGGATTTTCGAAAAGACGATTTTATCCGCGATTTTAAACTTGAGATTGGTAAGAAAATCGGACCGGCCCTGGGCGGCCAGTTGCCGCCTTTTCTTGCCGGCTTCCACGCCCATGACGAACAGCGCCTTGGGCAGACCTCCTTCCTTGTTCATCCTGGCCCAGAGGCCGTCGTAGATGCGGTTGAAGACGCGGGGGACGGCGACCAGGAAGGTGGGCTTGACTTTCACGATGTCGTCGACGATCGTGGAGGGGCTCTCCGCCAGGCCCAGAGCGCCGCCCAGGCGGATGATGGCGAACAGTTCGCCGGTCTGGCCGAAGGAATGCGCCCAGGGCAGAATGGCCAAAGTGAGAGTGTCTCTGCCGTCGTTTTTCTTCAGTTCGGGGTACATCTTTTGGCCGGCAATGGAGTTGCTGGTGAAGTTGCCGTGGGACAGAAGCACGCCCTTGGGATTGCCGGTGGTTCCCGACGTGTAAATCAGTTCGGCGATGTCATCCGCCTGCGGACTCCGGGGGGGGACGGGGGAAGCGGCGCCCCTCTTTTCCAGCGCGGCCATGGAGCTGTCTCCCGCGGCGTCAATGACAAAAATATGCTGGAGCGTCGGAATCTCCGCGGGGAAATGTTTTATTTTTTCGTATATCTCCGGCTTGGAGACGAAGAGAACCTTGATCTGGCTGTCGGTGATGATGTACTTCCAGATCTGAACGAGCTCCGCCTCGTACATGGGCACATAGCGGGCGATCCGCCCCCACGTGGCAAAGGCCGCCACGACCCACTCCAGGCGGTTATTGGCAATGATGCCGACGGCGTCTCCTTCGCTCACGCCGAGCAGCGCCAGTCCTGAGCGAAGATGGTCGATGCGGGCGTTGATTTCTCTGCGCGTCGCCCACTCAAAAACACCGTCTTTGTTTTTCGTGCCGATGAGATTTCTGTCGGCATACTTGTCCAGACTCTCCTGCCACCAGTCGACCAGATTGTCCGGCTTCTCGAGTTGAAACGCTTGCATAAAAATCCTCCTTCTTTGCCTTCTGTAAAGAAAGCGGTCTCCCTTTTTTTCTGCTCGACGCCAACTCTGTTTCTCCTATAAAGGATTTTCCGGCCAAATACAATTTAAAACGTGACCAGTGGTTACAAAAAGACGTAAACGCAGCGGCGGCAAGGCGATTCGGCCCGAATGCCGACGCTGCGCCGATCGTGCGGCCGGCCGAAAACGATGGGATCAAAACGGTTTTTGCGGCATTTTTTTCGTTGCACGCAAACCCGAAGAACGTTATGAAAATGCCATCCGATACTTTTTGGCAAAAAGAGCATTTTTAGCGGACGGCGCGATTTATCAGAATCGGCAAAACGACGATTCGGTCCGGATAACCATCAAGGAGGCTTCAGTATGAACATTGCGGAACTGGCGGTGCGGGGATTGTCAACGGGCGAGCATGTCAGCATCATCTTCGAGGGGAGCGAGTACACCAACGTCCAGATGGACAAGGCGGCCTGCCGCCTGGGCAATGCGCTTAAAAAGCTCGGCGTGGGGCCGCAGGACCGGGTGATCCTCCAGATGCCCAACGCTCCGGAGGTCCTGCAATCCTTTCAGGCGGTCTGGAAAATCGGCGCCGTTTGCGTGCCGGTCAATTTTCAGGTCGGTGCGGAAGAGATTGCCTATATCTACCAGGATTCCGGCGCCGCCACAGTGATCACCGCGCCGGAGTTTCTCGACAAGGTCCGGATCGCCCGGGCCGGCGCGCCCGGCGTGAAAAACGTGATCGTGGTTTCCGCCGAACCGGTCGCGGGCGCGCATCATTTTGCGGGTCTGCTGGCCGGAAACTCTGATCAGCTGGACATTTATCCTGCGGCCGACGACGATGTGGCCGCGCTGGTTTACACCTCCGGAACCACCGGCAGGCCCAAGGGCGTCATGCAGACCCATTACGCGCTGTACTATACGGCGGTGAACCTCCAGGCGACGACCGAATATCCCCCGGATACAGTGACGGTCGCGATGCTGCCGCTTTGCCATTCCTACGGCATCGGCCTCATGAACACGGCGCTCTTGCGCACGCTGGGAAAGACGGTCGTGCTGCGGCAGTTCAATCTGGAGCAGCTTTTTTCGGCCATCGAAAAGTATCGCGTCAACAGCGTCGCCGCGGTGCCCACCATGTACATTTACATGCTGAATTACCCGGACTACAAAAAATACGACCTTCGTTCCGTCAAATACTACATCTGTGGATCGGCGCCCCTCTCCGGAGAAACCTGGAAGCAGTTCAAGGAAAAATTCGGTGGTGAAATCGCCGAAGGCTGGGGATTGACGGAAGCCTGCGCCAACAACGCGCTCAATCCCGTTCTGGGACTGAAGAAGGTCGGGTCCATCGGCAAACCGATGAAGAACATGGAGATGAAAATTGTGAACGACCGGGACGAAGAACTGCCGCCGGGCCGGGAAGGGGAGATCGTTTTGCGGGGGCCGATGGTGATGAAGGGCTACTGGAAACAGCCTGAAGCCACCGCGGAAATGATCCGCAACGGCTGGCTCCACACGGGCGACATCGGCTACGTCGATGAGGACGGCTATTTTTTCATCACCGACCGCAAGAAGGACATCATCATCAAGGGCGGCGAGAATATTTCGCCGCGGGCCGTCGAGGAGGTGCTCTATACTCATCCGGCGGTTTCGGAAGCCGCCGTAATCGGCGTGAAGGACAAGGTTTACGGCGAGGATCTCAAGGCCTTTGTTGTGCTGAAGCCGGGTGAAACGGCGGAGGCGGAGGATATTCTCGCGTTCTGCAAGGGCAGGCTCAAGCGATTTTTCGTGCCGAAGGAGGTCGTGGTTATACAGGCCATGCCCAAGAGTCTGGTGGGGAAAATTCTGAAAAAGGAATTAAGAAAATTGTAGCTTCGGAATCGCTTCCGGCAGCCGGCGCAAGGATTGAAGAAGCACCCCGTCCGGAGAAATCCGGGCGGGGTGCTTTATTTCGCAGTCACTCCGTTTAAGCGCCTTCGCGGAACAGAGACGTTCTTCCTCCGTCCACCACCAGATCGTGGCAGTTCACGAAGCTGCCTTCGTCGGAGGCCAGAAAGAGCGCGCCGTAGGCAATGTCTTTATCCAGACCGGCGCGGGGCAGGGGCGTGGCCTTGGCCAGGCTCTGTTTGAGCTTTTCCATTTTGCGCGCGTTTTGTTCATCGGACAGTTTGTTGGCCGCCTGCGAGCCGCCCCAGAAGATCGGCGTGGCGATCGCGCCGGGAGAAATGCTGTTCACACGGATGCCGAAGGGACCCAGTTCAACACCGGCGAGCCGCGTGATGTGCGTGACCGCGGCCTTGGCGGCCGTGTAGAGATAGCCGCCCTGATTCATGCGGATCGCCGCCACGCTGGAGTTGTTGATAATGCAGCCAGCGCCCTGGGCTTTCATGACGGGAGCCGCATGCTTCATGCCGAACACCACCGCGCCCAAAAGCAGGTTCATGCTGTAGGTGAAGTCTTCCGGCGTGACGGTTTCCAGCGTGCCGCGATCCGGCCCGCCCGCGTTGTTGAACAGGCAATCCAGCCGGCCGAAACGGGCGACGGCCAGAGCGACGAGCGCCTTGATGTCCGCTTCGATGGTGACGTCCGTTTTTTGATAGAGGACGTTTTCGCCCAGACGTTTGGCGATGGCCGCGCCTTTTTCTTCCGAACGGCCGGCGATGATCACTTTCGCGCCTTCGGCGGCAAACACTTCCGCGGTGGCTTCGCCGATGCCGCTCGTTCCGCCGGTAATCACGGCGACTTTGTTTTCCAGTCTCTTGCTCATGGGATACTCCTTTATTGGGATTTATAGTTCAATCAGCACGCGAATGGATAGTATTCCACGCGTCCGTTGTCAAATCAAATCATGCATGGACCTGCAAAAAGCGCCGCCGCAGTAGCCGAAACCGGAAGCGCGGAAATTTTTTTGTTTCAGTGCAATCGCCGGTTTCCTTTACGTCAGGTTTGTGGTATTTAGCCGCCAGTTCAGTTCTGTTTCATAAAGGAGCCTTTATGAATGCACCCGAATTGACCCAGCAGGCCCTCGGCATCCTGCGTTCGCCGGATTGCTTCGCATGGTACGTCATTCCCCTCCTGGCGTTCGTGGTTTATATTTACACCAACGAAATCAGCAAGAAAAACTGGAAGGGTGTTGCCGCAGGGCTTTCCCTGTACCTTGTCCACTGGTTTTACGAAATCGTAAACGCCCTGATTCAGTACGGCAGCGGCCATGCGCTCTGGACCGTTCCGGCCGGCACCGCCTTTTTGATTCTGATCGGCGTCGGCATCGAACTGAGCCTGATGTTTTCCGTCGCCGGCCTGGTCATGTCGAAAGTGCTTCCGGAGGATCGTCATCTGAAAATCTGCGGCGTCAACAACCGCCTGTTTTTCGCGGTGGTCAACGCCGCCCTGTTTTCCGTCATCGAAATCTTTCTGGCCCGGACGCCCGCGTTCCACTGGGTCTATCCGTGGTGGGGCGCCCTTCCGGTATTTGTCACCGTCTACATTCCGTTTTTCGGAGTTTCCTTCCTGTGCTACGACTGGAAACCGAAGGCGCAGATCGCGCTTATCGGCGCGCTGTTTGTCGTGGATGCCCTGATGATGGTCGTCTTTGCAGGCATCCTGAAATGGATATGAATTTAGAAAGCATCGAAAAGGTGAACGCAAGGTAAAAAGAACAGTCCGAAGCGCAGAAAGGTCAGACGGGCGGCCCCGGCAGAGACAAGACAGCCGTTATGGCGGGCCGGGCGAAGACAGAATCTCTGCTAAGTGAGAAAGGTCAGCATGGCAAAGGCAAAAAAAGAAGAGAAGACATCATTTGGCCAAAATATCCGGTCGTACCGGGAAAGCCGGAAAATGAGCCTCCGGGATCTGGCGCATGAAACAGGTTATCCCGCCGATCTTCTGGAGCGGGTGGAGAAAGACGAGACCACGCCGCCCGTGGCGCTGGTGCTGCAGTTGAGCCGGATACTGAAGATAGGCGCCAAAGCGTTCAGCGCGACGGAAAGCAAGAAAGCCTCCACCCGGGTCAAAAGCCAGAAGATCCGGGCCGGGTCCTACGCTTACAAGCAGCTGACGCGGCCCGGTTCCGACAAGCATCTGGGCGCCTACCTCGTTTCCATTCCGGCCAATACGGAGCATGAAGGCGTCGCCTATCATCATGACGGCGAGGAATTCATCTATGTGCTCCGGGGGAAACTGTCGATCAAGGTCGGACGGAACACTTCCGTGCTGGGACGCGGCGAGTGCATCCATTTCAATTCGGCGCTGCATCACGCGTTGAGCAATCCTTCCGACGAGAAAACAGAACTGCTGGTGGTCCTCTACAATCCTTGAAAAGGCGCGGCGACAATGGCATTCGAAATATCAAACGAACAGGAAATGATCCGGCTGATGGCCCGGGATTTTGCAAAAAAGGAACTGGAACCGATGGCGGCCCGCTGGGACCGGGAGGGGACCTTTCCGGTGGACGCGGTGAAAAAGATGGGAGAGCTGGGACTTTTGGGCATGATGGTCCCTCCCGAGCTGGACGGATCCGGCGCAGGCGCGGTGGCCTATTCGCTCGCGCTGCAGGAAATCGCCGCGGCGTGCGCCTCCTGCGCCGTCACCATGTCCGTGGCCAATCTCTCCACCGAACCGCTTTTGAAGTTCGGCACGAAAGTCCAAAAGGACAAATGGCTTGCGGATCTGGCCGCGGGCTCCCTCCTGGGCGCGTTTGCGCTCACGGAGCCGGGCGCCGGTTCCGATCCCGGATCGATGACGACGCGGGCGGTCCTGAAAAAGGACAAGTACATCATTAACGGCGCCAAGGTGTTCATCACGCACGGCCAGTATGCCGACATCATCAATGTGATTGCCCGGACCGGACAGGAAAAGGGAACCCGGGGGCTTTCCGCTTTCATTGTGGAAAAAGGCACGCCCGGTTTTACCGTTGGTTCGCGGGAGGAAAAGCTGGGGCTGCGGGCCTCCAACACCGTCGAACTGATTTTCGAGGACTGTGAAATCCCCGCCGGCAATCTGCTGGGCAATCCCGGCGAAGGCTTTAAAGTGGCCATGATGGCGCTCGACAGCGGGCGGATCGGCATCGCCTCGCAGGCGGTGGGGATCGCGCGGGCCTGTCTTGCGGAAGCGGTTTCCTACACGGGCCAGCGGCGCCAGTTCGGCAAAACGATCGATTCATTCGAGGCGATCCGGTTCATGATCGCGGACGCCGCGACGAAAATCGAAGCGGCCTCATGGCTCACGCTGGCGGCGGCCGACCGCAAGGACCGGGGGCTTCGGTTCACCAAGGAAGCCTCGATGGCCAAGCTGTTCGCTTCGGAAACCGCCAACGCGGCCGCCTACATGGCGCTGCAGGTGCACGGCGGCTACGGCTACACCAGGGACTACAAGGTCGAACGCCTCTACCGCGATGCGCGCGCCACGACGATTTATGAAGGCACGTCGGAAATCCAGCGCATCGTCATTGCCCGGGAAGTGATCAGCGAACAGGGAAGCGCTTCCCCGTCTTAAAAAAAAGAAATAAAAAAGATAGGTGAAAAGAGCGGGGAGCACCGTCCTCCGTGAGGGTCGGATGCTCCCCGCCGGATAAAGAATTACCGGGATTGCAGCGTGCGTCCGATGGTCATGATTTCCGCTTCCTTCGTTCCTTCGTACAGCTCCAGGATTTTCGCGTCGCGGTACCACTTCTGCACGGGATATTCGTCAATGTAGCCGTAGCCGCCGTGCAGTTCGACGGCGTAGTTGGCGCAGAACACGGCGGTCTGCCCGCCGTAGAATTTCGCCATCGCGGCGAGCGTGTAGTCGGGTTTGCCCTGGTCGATCAGCCAGGCCGCTTTGTAAACCAGGCCGCGCAGCGCTTCGATGCGGATGGCCATTTCGGTCAGCTTCATCTGCGTCATCTGGTAAGCCCCCAGCGGCGCGCCGAAGGCGGTTCGCTCCTTGACGTACTTGACGCTGGTGTCCAGGCACGCTTCGGAAAGCCCCAGCGCCTGGGCGGACACCATGACCCGGGTTATGTCAAAAAAATGCATGAGCTGACGGAAACCGTTTCCTTCCTTGCCGACCAGATTGGTCTGCGGCACGCGGACGTCCTCCAGCGCGATTTCCGCCGTGTCGCTGGCGCGGATGCCCATCTTGCCGTGAATCTTGTTGCGGGTGATGCCCTTGGCGTCCGCCGGAACGATGATCAGAGAGAAGCTTGAGTGCTTCTTGGCTTCCGGTTGGGTGATGCACTGCGCGACCATGAAATCGCACACCGTGCCGTTGGTGATGAACATTTTATTGCCGTTGATCACGTAGTCGCTTGCGTCCTTGACCGCGCGGGTCTTGTAGCCCGCGACGTCCGTTCCCGCGTTGGGTTCGGTATAAGCGCCGGCGCTGACTTTTTCCCCCGAGCAGATCGGCGGCAGATAGGTTTCCTTCTGCTCCTTCGTTCCGTAGTTGAGAATGGACTCGCAGCCGAAGCCGGAGGCGACCACGTTGAGACTGATGCCCATATCCACCTTGGAGATTTCCTCCGTGATGATGGCATTTCCCAGAATGCCGGCGCCGGGGCCGCCGTATTCTTCGGGAATCCAGGCGCCGACGAGGCCGTTGGCGGCCGCTTTCTTCCGGATCTCCGGGGTGTATTTTTCATGTTCGTCGCATTCGCGCGACACCGGCGCGATTTCCGCCACGGCAAATTTATAAGCCATCTCCTTTAACATTTTCATCTCTTCCGAGAGCTCAAAATCCATATCCGTATCTCCTTCCTTTGGTCAGTCTATGGTTGTCCGGATCTCCAGGCGCAAGCTTATTTGCCGTAGTCGTAGACGCCCCGGCCGCTTTTGCGGCCGAAATTGCCGGCGCGCACCAGCTTGCGCAGGATCGGCGCTGGGCGGTACTTGTCTCCCAGTTCCCGGTGCAGCCCCTCGATCACGCGCAGAAGCGTTTCATTGCCGACGAGGTCGGCAAGCGCCAGCGGACCGATCGGATGATTGCAGCCCAGGACCATGCCCTTGTCGATGTCCTCGGCCGAGGCCAGCCCTTCATCCAGGACGAAGAAAGCTTCGTTGAGCATGGTGCACAGAATGCGATTGACGACAAACGCCGGCGCCTCCTTGACGGTGATGACGTCCTTGCCGATCCTTTTGCCCCAGGCGCGCGCGGCGTCAAGCGTTTCATCGGAGGTCTGGTGGCCGCGGATGATCTCCAGAAGACGCATCACCGGAACGGGATTGAAGAAGTGCGTGCCGATGAAGCGGTCGGGCCTTCCGGTCACGGCGGCCATCTCCGTAATGCTCAGGCCGGACGTGTTGGTGAAAAACAGGCAGTGCGGGGGGACAATCGTTTCCAGTTCGGCGTACACTTTTTTCTTGACGTCCATCACTTCAATCACGACCTCGACGACGACGTCCGCGTCGGCAGCGGCTTCCTTGATGTCCAGCGTCGGATGAAGGCGCTCCAGAATCTCATTCATCTGCTGGGGAGAAATTTTGCCTTTTTCGGCGTCGCGGGAAAGATTTTTCCGGATCGTGTTCATTCCGCCGTCGACGAATCTCTGTTCGATGTCGCGCAATGCGACTTCATAACCTGCCTGTGCGCAAACCTGCGCAATGCCGTTGCCCATCAGGCCCGCTCCCAGAATACAAATCTTCTTGATTTCCATGGTGAGATCTCCTTGTGGTTGCTGGTTGAAAAAAAAAAGTGGGTGGCGCCGTTTTCCTCCGGTTGGACGGTATGTGCAATGAAATGTGAGATATCAGGATCGGGCGGCTTTCGTCAAGGGGAAAACACATTCCGCCTCCGGAAGACAAGACATTGACAAGACTCCGTCTCCTGTTGTTTAATGGCGCATGCCTGAGCGGGAAAACACAGGGTTCGGGGCGGATTTTCCGGAACAGGATCTGAATCCCTTCTCTTGGTCCCCGCTGCGAAATTTCAGAGGAGGAAAGCATGCGTCCGATTGATGAAATTCTGGAAGCGAAAAGTGTCGCGGTTATCGGGGCGTCGCGGGATCAGGAAAAGCCGGGCGCGCAGCTGTTGAAGGTGCTGGGCGAGGTCGGCTTTGCCGGCCGGATCGCGGGAGTGAATCCGTCAGGCGGCGACGTCTTCGGCGTTCCCCTGTATCCGAGCGTGCGGGAGGTGCCGTTCGATGTCGATCTGGCGGTTTTGCTGATTCCGCCGAAAGCGGTTCCCGAGGCGCTGCGGGACTGCGCCCGCAAGGGCGTCAAGGGAGCGGTCATTTCCGCCGAGGGGTTTGCGGAAACCGGAGCCGAGGGGGCGTCTTACCAGGAAGAAGTAAAAACCATTTTAAAGGCATCGGGCGTGCGGGGCTTCGGACCCAATACGCTGGGGCTCGTCAACACCCGCAGCAAGCTCACGACCTCCTATTACGCGACGCCGCAGATGCTGGAGCCGGGCGCAATCGGCTTTGCCGCCCAGTCCGGCATTTTTGTGGGGGCGCTTCTGCGCTACTTGAGTTCGCTCGAGGGCATGCATCTTTCCAAGGGCATCGGCCTGGGCAACAAAGTGGACGTCAACGAATCGGACGCGCTTTCCTACCTGGCGCAAGACGAGCAGACGAAAATTATCGGCATGTATCTGGAAGACGTCAAGGACGGCCGGGCGTTTGCCGCCCGCCTGGAAGAGGCGGTTCGCGCCAAGCCGGTGCTGCTCATCAAAAGCGGCCGCACGCCGGCGGGGGCCAGCGCGTCTGCGTCGCATACGGCCAGTCTGGCCGTGGCGGATGCGGTGTTTGACGGCGTGGTGCGTCAGGCGGGCGCCATCCGCCTCGAGACGATCGATGAATTCATCCGCACGCTGCGGGGATTTTTAAATCTGCCGCTGCCGCAGGGGGACCGCCTGGCGTACGTCACGTACAGCGGCGCTCAGGCGATCATGAGCATCGACGAAACGGCGGCGCTGGGCATGCAGGTGGCCCGGTTGCACTCGGGGACGCTGGAACGGATCGGCTCCGTGATCGCGACCGCGTCCAAGATGAAAAATCCGATCGATATTTTTCCCGACTGGCTTACGTCCGGCTACGAGAAGACCGCCACTGAGGTGCTCAGGGCGCTGCTTGACGACGCAGGCGTGGACGGCGTCGTTTTTATCTCCTTTGCCGAAAAGAATCCGGACGTCTATGTCTCCCTCGCCAACGTCGTCAAATCGGACGGACGCAAGCCCGTGTTTGTGTCGCTTTTGGGGGATGCAGCGGACAAAACGCTCTGCGAGCGCGTTTTGAATGCCGGCGGTGTTCCCTGTTTCGATTATCCGGAGCAGGCAGTTCGCGTCTTTGCCCGCATGCGACGTTACGCGCGGGGAAGAGAGGGCCGCAGGAGCTGAGGATCCGCGAAGCGCGATCCGGGAGCTTTTTGCAAGCGGCATTTATTTTCATCGTTTGTTGACGGACGCGCAAAAGTATGAGATATTTTTTTCCGGGAGCGCCTTTGAAGAAAAATGGCGCCGCGAACAGCAATGGAAATCGCCGCTGAACGGCCCGGCCGGACGGCAGACGTGAAAGCGAAGCAGGATAGGAGAGCATACAGCATGACACATCGGTTTTTCAGAGCAGTCCTGATTTTCATTTTGTGCGCGGGGCTGCTCGCGTTTTCCGCCGGGACGGGATATTCCAAGTCGCCCGGAAAAAAGGCATCCCCGCGAAAGACGACGGTTGCCAAACTGCAGAAGGTTCCCCAAAAACTGATTTTGCGTTCGGCCGCCGTCCTGGTGGAAGATCAGCAGACCGGCGAATGCCTCATCCAGAAACAGGCCTCCGCCGTTGTGCCGATCGCATCCATCACGAAACTGATGACCGCCATGGTGGTCCTGGACGCGGGCCAGGATCTTGAGGAAATGATTTCCATTGACGTCGCGGACGTTGACCGGCTGAGGCACAGCCGTTCTCATCTGCCGGTGGGAACCCGCCTGGTGCGGAAAGACGCGCTTTTGATTGCCCTCATGGCATCGGAAAACCGCTCCGCCCACGCGCTGGGCCGGAACTATCCGGGCGGATTCGGCGCCTGCGTCGCCGCGATGAACGCCAAGGCGCGGGCGATGGGCCTGGGAGAAACGCGTTTTACCGACACGAGCGGCCTTTCGAGCGGCAACGTTTCGTCGGCGCGGGATCTGGCCCGACTGGTGGATGCAGCTTATGCGTACCGCCTCATCCGTCAGTTTACCACCTGCCGGCACGCGACGATTACCTCGGGGCGCCGCGTGCTCGTGTTTCGCAACACCAATCGGCTGATCCAGAACCCCCGCTGGGAGATCGGCTTGTCCAAAACGGGATATACGGACGAAGCGGGGCGCTGTCTGGTGATGCAGGTGCACATGGCCAAGCGTCCCCTGCTGGTTGTTCTGCTCGATTCGCAGGGCAAACTGACGCGCGTCGGCGACGCGACGCGGATCAGAAAGTGGCTCGAGGCTTCGCTGTCGGTGCCGTCTCCCCGCCGCGGCTGATGCTTCCCGTCCCCGTCTGACGAACGTTCGTTCTTTTTTTCTTTCAGTCGTATCCTGATCTTTATTGACTACCGGTTTTAAATTTGCTAAGTGACTAACAGTTTTCAGTCGTGGAACTTTCAAATGAAGGATAAGAAGTGATTGATCTGCATACGCATTCAATTTTCAGCGATGGAGAACTGATTCCCGCCGAATCGGCGCAGCGGGCCTACACCGCCGGTTATGAGACTATCGCCATCACGGATCACGCCGATTATTCCAATATCGATTTTATGCTGCCGCGGATCATCGACGCCTGCGCCAGAATCAGCCGCCAGGGCAGAATCCGTGTGCTGCCGGGCGTGGAACTGACGCATGTCGATCCGTCCGATATTGAGCCGCTGACGCTCCAGGCCAGGGCGCTGGGAGCGAAAATTGTCGTTGTGCACGGCGAAACGATTGTCGAGCCGGTTTTGCCCGGCACCAATCTTGCCGCCATCCGGGCGGGCGTCGATATTCTGGCCCATCCGGGACTGATCACCAAAGAAGAAACAATCCTTGCCGCGCAAAAAGGCGTGTTTCTGGAAATCACCACCCGCCGGGGCCACAGCTTCACCAACGGCCATGTCGCGTCTCTGGCCAGAATCTGCGGGGCGCCGCTCGTGATCAACAACGACGCCCATGCGCCCGGCGATTACGTCGGCCGTTTTCTGGCGCTGCGCATCGCCCGGGGGTCGGGTCTGTCCGATGAGGAAACCGCCTCCGCCCTGGAAAATTCCCGAAAGCTCGTCCAGAGGATCTGTGCGTGAAAACAAGTTCCAGTTCAAAACCGTTGAGAATCTGCCTGCTGACGTACCGGGGCAATCCCACGTCCGGCGGGCAGGGCGTTTATATTAAACACTTGAGCAAGGCGCTCGCGGACGAGGGGCACCGCGTGGATGTCATCTCCGGCCCGCCGTATCCGCGCCTGGACGAAAACGTCCGGCTGATCCGTCTGCCCAGTCTGGACCTGTACTCGCCCGATCATCTCTTCCGTCCGGAAAAAGCCAGTGCGCTTTTGAATCCGCTGAACATGTACGAATTCCTGAACGTCTGTACGGGCGGCTTTCCGGAACCCTACACCTTCGGAGAGCGGGCTTACGCCTATCTGAAAAAACATCGCGACGCGTACGACATCGTTCATGACAACCAGTGCCTGTCCTACGGCATCGGCAGGCTGGCCCAAAAGGTCCTGCCGACCCTCGTGACGATCCATCATCCGATCACCGTCGATCGTCAGGAGGAATACAATGTGGCCAAAACGCTGCGCCAGAAATACCGCGTGTTCCGCTGGTACGCCTTCATCAATATGCAGCTCAAGGTGGCCAGACAGTTTTCCCACATCATCACGGTGTCGGAATTCACCAGGAAAGACATTGCCCGCGAGTTTTCGCTCGACGAGCAGCGTTTCCGCGTCGTCCACAACGGCGTCAACAACGAATTTTTTTATCCCAAGCAAAACGGACCGCGGCCGGAGAACGCGCTGATCGTCACCAACAGCGCCGACACGCCGCTCAAGGGGTTGAGTTTCCTCCTGGAGGCGGTGGCCCGGATCCGCCGGACGCGGCCGATCCGGCTGACGGTGATCGGCCAGCCCAAGAAGAACGGCATCATTGAGAATCTGGTGGCGAGCCTCGGCGTGTCCGACATCGTCCACTTCACGGGACGCATCGCCAATGAGGAATTCGCCGATTACTACGCGAAGTCCACGATCGCCGTCGTTCCGTCGCTTTACGAGGGATTCGGCATTCCCGCCGCCGAAGCGATGGCCAGCGGCGTGCCGCTCGTGTCCACGTCCGGCGGCGCGCTGGCGGAAGTCGTCGGAGACGCGGGAATCGTCGTGCCGCCCGCCGACGCTGAGGCGCTCGCCCTGGCCATCACGCGGCTGCTCGATTCGCCCGAGGAAAGGAAAAAATACATTCAGGCGGGGCTGGCCCGCGTCCATTCGGAATTCAGTTGGAAAAAGGCCGCCCAGGAGACGGTCAAAGTGTACCGCGAGGCCATCGATGATTACCGTCGACATTCCTGATCTGAAATTGAAGCCGGGTTCGGCCGTTCTCGACGCGGGCTGCGGCAGCGGACGGCATCTGCGCGCGCTGGCAAAGCTCCCGGGGCTCACGATCGTCGGCGTGGACCGCAACGCTAAGGATGTGGATGATGCGATCCGGGCGCTGGGCGAAATGCCGGACGCTCTGTCTGGCGATGTTTCCGTGATCTGCGGCGACATTACGAAGCTGCCGTTTGCCGACGGGGCTTTCGACTGCGTCATCTGTTCGGAAGTTCTGGAGCACATTCCGGCGCATGAAGCGGCGCTGGGCGAGCTGGTCCGCGTTTTGAAACCGCAGGGAAACCTGGTGGTGAGCGTTCCCCGGTATTTCTCGGAGCGCATCTGCTGGATGATCTCTTCCGCCTATTCCAGCGATGAAGGGGGCCACATCCGCATATACAAGAAAAAGCATCTGGAAAAGATGCTGACCACCCGGGGGATGCGCTGCTGGAAAGTCAACTACAAGCACGCCCTGCACGCCCCGTACTGGTGGCTCAAATGTCTGGTCGGCATCAAGAACGACGCCAATATTTTCGTGCGGCTTTATCACAAGTTTCTGGTCTGGGACATGTTTTCCAAGCCCAGAGCGTTGCGGGTTCTGGAGGAAGCGCTGAATCCGCTCATCGGCAAAAGTATCGTGTTTTATCTGAAAAAAGGTTGATATCATGGAACTGAACGTATCGTTTGGCGAAGCCGTCAAACCCGTCGATGTGGAAAAGGTCGCCGAATTCATCGCCGCCGTGCAGAAGGACAGCGGAGAAATTCCCTGGTCGCAGGGGGGGAAGACGGATCCCTGGGATCATATCGAGAGCGCCATGGGGCTCAGCGTCGCCGGCTGCTACCGGCAGGCCCGGCGCGCCTATGAGTGGCTCGCATCCGCGCAGCTGCCCGACGGCAGCTGGTGGTCGGAGACGAAGGACGGCGTCGTCATCAATTCCACGAAGGAAAGCAATTTCGCCGCCTATGCCGCCGTAGGAGTTTATCACCACTACCTGCTTACGCAGGACCGGGATTTTCTGAAGGACATGTGGCCGATGGTTTCGCGCGGCATCACCTACGCCGTCGCCCTGCAGACGCCGCAGGGTGAAATCTACTGGGCCAGAAACAGAGACGGCGCGGCGGACAAAATGGCGCTGCTCACGGGATGCAGCTCCATTTACATGAGCCTCAAATGCGCGCTCGCGATTGCCGAGGCGCTGGGCGTCAAAAAGCCGGCCTGGCAGAAAGCGAAGGATCTGCTGGGCGACGCGATCGGCAACCGGCCCGATCTGTTCAACATGATCAAGTCCCGCTTTTCCATGGACTGGTATTATCCGATTTTGTGCGGGGCGGTCCGCGGCGACGAGGCCAGAAAGCGTATCGACCACCTGTGGGACAAGTTTGTCGTTCCCGACTGGGGCGTGCGCTGCGTGAGCGACCGGCCCTGGGTGACGATGGCCGAAACGTCGGAGTTTGTGCTGACGCTTTCGGCCATTGAAGACGACACGCGCGCCAGGGCCATTTTCAGCTGGCTTGGCGACAAGCGCTATGCCGACGGCTCTTACTGGATGGGCGTGACGTTTCCGGACAGCGTCATCTGGCCGGAAGAAAAGACGAGCTGGACGGCTGCGGCGGTTCTTCTGGCCTGGGATGCCGTCAACCGGGCGACGCCGGCGGCAGGGCTCTTCAGCCACCGCCGCTGGGCCGAGCAGCCGTAAGGCGTCGCGGTCGACCGCATTTACCGGAAGGCATTTTTAAACGGAGACGTTGCCCGCAACGTCTCTCCTGTTTTTTAAGGAACGGCAAGGGTGATAAAAGATCATCGTCCATATTATCTCAAGCGTCTTAGCCACGCCTTTGAACAGTGGTACGCCAATCATTTTCTGGCTCCCCAGTGCGAACATTTCGGCAGGCATCTGGTCTTCATGAAGCCGTGGGGCGTGGAGATTTACGGCAATCCCGTCTCCATCGGCGACTACACGACGCTCATCGCCACCATGGACCGGCGCATCCGGCTCACGTCCTGGATCGCCAACGGGAAATCGGGAAAAGTCGAGATCGGCCGGCACTGCCTCATCTGTCCGGGGACCCGGATCCAGGCGGCCACCGCCATCACCATCGGAGACGACTGCATGATGGCGCAAAACGTCTGCATCACCGACGCGGACTGGCATGATCTGTACGACCGCAGCGTCGCCATCGGGCAAACCCGGGAGGTGGTCATTGCCAACAATGTGTGGATCGGCGACAGCGCCATGGTCTGCAAGGGAGTGCATATCGGGGAAAACGCCGTGATCGGCGCGGGGGCCATCGTGGTGAAGGACATCCCCGCCAACGCCATCGCCGCCGGCAATCCCGCCGGAGTCGTCCGCTACCTCGATCCGACGCGGCCCGTTCGGTCCCGCTCGCAGTGGATGTCCGATCCAAAGAAAATGAACGAATACTTCGATGCCGTTGAACGGATCATGCGGGAAAAAAACTCACTTTTCGGGTGGATCCGATCGATCCTTTTCCCGCGCAAAGGAGATTGAAATGCGCGTTGCGATTATTGCCGCTCCCTATCCTCTGGAAGAATACCCCTCTCCGCCGCTCGGCATTTCCTACGTGGCCGCCGCTTTCGAAGCGGCCGGCGCCGAGGTCCGGATTTTCGACTACATCATTTCCGGCTACTCCAAGGAAAAGCTGGCCCGGCAGCTCGCGGAGTTTCGCCCCGATGCGGTGGGCGCGGGCTCCGTCACCATGAACTTTTACGACGCGCAGCGCATTTTGCGCGACGCCAAAAGCATCGATCCGGATCTGCTCACAATGATGGGCGGACCCCACGTGTCCTTCACGGTCGAAGAAACGCTCTGCACCTTTCCGGAGATCGACGTCATTTTCATCGGCGAGGCGGACGAAACCATCCTGGATTTTACGCCGCTGATCCGACGCCGCGATCAGTGGCGGCGCGTCCGGGGCATCGCGTTTCGCGACGGGGAAGACATCGTCAATACCGGCCGGCGGGATTTTATTGCGGACGTGGACCGCATTCCGCTGCCGGCCCGGAGACTGCTGCCCATTTCCCGGTACCGCGCGTTCGGCTTTCCGGTCAGCATGATTACCGGCCGCGGCTGTCCGCACGGCTGCATCTTTTGCCTGGGACGGAAAATGGTGGGCGCGAAAGTGCGCCGCCGCCGGCCGGCGCTGGTCCTCGATGAAATGGAGCAGATCCTCGCGATGGGATTCGAGCGCATCAATATCGCCGACGACCTTTTCGCCTCGGACACGGCCCGCGTGAAGGAGATCTGCAGCGGCATCCGCGAGCGGGGCCTCAAATTCGCCTGGAGCGCTTTTGCCCGCGTCGATACCGTCAACCAGGAAATGTTCGACGCCATGGCCGCCGCCGGCTGCGACAGCATCAGTTTCGGCGTGGAATCGGGCGTGCCGGAAATGCTCAAACGGGTCCGCAAAGGCATCACGCTGGAGCAGGCCCGAACCGCCGTCGACATGTGCCGGCGGGCGGGCATGCTGCCGCATGCCTCGTTCATGGTCGGCCTGCCGGGGGAGACGCCCGAGACGATGCAGCGCACCGACGATTTTGCCCGCAGTCTGAAGATCCTTTACGGCTATCATTATCTCGCGCCTTTTCCCGGGACGACGCTCGCCGAAAAAGTTGAAAGCTACGATCTGGAAATTCTGACCCGCGACTGGTCCAAGTACGACGCCAACGACGCCATCGTCAGGACCGCGGCCCTCTCGCCCCAGAACATCCGGGACTTCGTGGCCATCTACGACCGGGAGATGAACGGCGACTGGCAGGAGGTTATGAACAACTACAAAACCGGACGCAATACGCCCTATGACGATTTGCGCGTGGAGGGCCACTACCGGATGAACATCACGTTTGCCATGCTCAAGGAGGATCTGGTCGAGACGCTGGGATTTATCGACGCGCAGGCGCTCCGCGGGCAGCAAGCCTCGCCCGCCGCCCTCTTTGGCGAGCGCCTGAAAAACGCCATTACCGCCGATCCGCGCCTCATTGAAAATACCGTCAACGATTTTATTTCCCGCGGCTATATCCGGGCCGAAGAAAGCGCAAAGGGCCTGACCTGGCGCTGGGCGTAACCGGAAACGGCGCCCGGGCGACGGGAGAAAGCGGGTGCCTCTTTTCCGGAAAATTGCAGCGGGCCATATCCGTCTTGTGCCCAACAAATCATTGACAGGGTCCGCAGCGTTTCCTATACTTTGACAAAAGGAAGCAGTGCACAGGGCCATTTTTTTAGAGATGCTTTGCCGGCGTTCACAGGCGGAAGATGGTGTTCAGGCGTTTGAAAAATATTCAATTTGCGGCGTTTGTCGCCATCGCTTGCGTGGTCGTTCTGTATTACCTGCAAACCGGCCTTTTGGAAGGCTTTGAGGAACAGACCTACGATTTGCGCGTCAGGCTCTTACCCTCCGAATCCGCTTTTCGCTCCACCATCGCTCTTATTGCCATCGATGACAAGACGCTTGCCGAACTGGGACGCTTTCCCTTTTCGCGGATCCACTACGCGGCGCTTCTGCAAAAAACGACCGAGGCGGAAGCCGGGGCCGTGCTGTTTGACGCTTTTTTTCCGGAACCCCAGTCCGCAGCGGCCGACGGGGCGTTTGCCGACGCCGTGCGGCGTTCGGGACGGGTGACGCTGGCCGGCGGTTTCGAATTTGCCGCCGACGGTTCCGTAACGGGTTTTACGGCAAACCTTCCGCTCCTTCAGAATGCGGCCCGGCGAATCGCCCAGATCAACGTTTTGCCGGACGCCGACGGAGTGATTCGCTGGACGAAGCTGGCCGTCCGTTACGGAGGAAAGGATTACCCGTCTTTGGGACTGTGCGGCGCCGCCGAATTGCTCCAAACGGCCGATTGGGAAACCGGACTGGGGCGCGTCCGCCTGGGGCCGCGGCGGATTCCGGCGGATGACGAGCAGCGGATGCTGATCCGGTATGCCGGACCGCCCGGCCTGTATGAACGCTTTTCCTTCGCGGACGTGGTTGCGGGAAGGGTGGCGCCCGAGAAACTCCGGGGCCGTGTACTTTTTGTCGGAGCGACGGCGCTGGGCATCTACGACATGCGGATCACCCCTTTTTCCAACAACACGCCCGGCGTGGAGCTCAACGCCGGCATCGCCGACAGCATCGCCACGGGAAACTTCATGCGGCGCGACGTGCCGGAGCGCCTCGTCGATCTGGCCTGCATCATTCTTTTCGGCCTTCTGGCCGCCTGGCTTTCCTGGAAAGTCCGCCATGCGATTTCGCTGCCGCTCGTGCTCGGCCTTCTGGCGGCCCACGTCGCCCTTTGCTTTGGTGCGTTTCAGGCGGGGCACTGGATCAGCATCGTATATCCGGTCGTTGCCATTCTGCTGGCGTCGGCCGCCGCTTCCTACCTCCGTTTTGCCGTCATCGACCGGCAGGCCCGGGAGATCCGGGCGATGTTTTCGAGCTATGTCTCGAAAAAAGTGGTGGACATTCTGGTGAAAAATCCCCAGATGGCCAGGATCGGCGGAGAGTCCCGGGAACTCACGATCCTGTTTGCGGACGTTAAAAATTATACCACCTACAGCGAAAAGAGAACGCCGGCGGAGGTGGTCCGGATTCTCAACGACTATCTTGCCGCTATGACGGAGATCATTTTGAAGTATGACGGCACGCTCGACAAGTTTCTGGGGGACGGCATTCTCGCTTACTGGAATGCGCCGCTCGTCCAGGAAAACCACGCCCGGCTGGCCGTTTGCTGCGCCCTGGAAATGATGCAGGCGATGGAACCGCTGCAGCGCAAATGGCGCGGCGCGGGCGATGAGCCTCTTTCCTGGGGCATCGGACTGCACACGGGGGAAGTGATTGTCGGAAATATCGGTGCGGTCGGAAAAAAAATGGAGTATACTGCCATCGGAGACAGTGTGAATCTGACCTACCGGATTCAAAATGAAAGCCGGGATGCCGGCTCAGCGGTCATGA
The DNA here is from genome assembly GCA_002304995.1 of Syntrophaceae bacterium UBA1411. Lineage (GTDB taxonomy): Bacteria > Desulfobacterota > Syntrophia > Syntrophales > Smithellaceae > UBA8904. Next base: position 37,951 of record DBPV01000077.1, on the reverse strand, counting down.
CCCGCGCCCTTCTGGAAAAAGTGCGGTCGCTGGCCGTTGCCGAACCGCTGGGGAGCTTTACCGTCAAGGGGAAAAGTATTCCCGTGGAAATATTTGCCCTGAGGGGTCTTGCCTCCTCTATACCGGAGACGGATCCTTCCGGGACACAAAACCCTTGCAGAGCAGGTACCAACCGGTGTCGCCGGGGAGACGAGTAGAGATGTTGCGAACGTGTGGCGTGATTTGTCTGCTGATGGTGGCCATGGCGGCCGGGGCCGCCCATCAGATCAGTTTCGTATCGGAATTTTCCGTTGAAAATCCTTTTCATATTGCCGTGGACGAAAGCGGAAACGCTTATGTCACCGGCAGGCAGGGCGGCGTTTTGAGCGCCGCGGGTCATGTCTCGGTTTACAGCAGGGACGGCAAACTGCTGCGCACTCTCGGTGGCGCCGATGAAAACGGCGTTTTGTACATCAAAAAACCGGCCGGCCTCGCGCTTGGCGGCGAAAATATTTATGTCTGCGACGTCGATCGGGAAACGATCGCCGTCTTTTCCCGGGAAGGCAAGTACCGTGGCCGTTTCGGCGCGAGCGGGAGCGCCGCCAAACGCTTTAAAAATCCGGAAGGCGTTTTTGTCTATTCGGGAAACCTCTACGTCGCGGACACGGACAATAACCGGATTCAGATTTTGGGACCCAACGGCGTGTTTCTCGGAACCGTCGGCGATCGGGGGCCGGAAGAGGCGCGCCTGAAAAGTCCGACGGCTGTCGCCGTCGACGCCGGAGGAAACATTTACGCGGTCGACGCCGACGCCCGGTGCGTAAAAAAATACCGCCGCGACGGAAGTTATGCCGGAAAACTGACCGGTCCGGCAAAACCCTTTTCGCTCGCGATGACCGAAGACGGCCTGTTCGTGTCGGATCGGGAAAACAGCAACATCACAAAATTCAGCTTTGCCGGAGAAAAGCTTTTTTCCTTCGGAACGATGGGCAAGGGGAGAGCGCAGTTTCAGGAATTGTACGGCATTGCCGCAGATAGCCGGGGAAACGTCTATGCCGTCGACCGGGCGAAAAACTCCGTGCAGATCATCGCTGCCGGCCGGCCGGCGGCAAGCGACATGCCGTTTTCCATTTCACCTCCCACGTCGGTCCGCTGGCTTGCAAGCACTCCGCAGAAGGCGAAAAAGCTGGCGTGGGATGCTTCGTCTGGGCGTCTCTTTACGGTCGACGGCGATCGCTCGGAGATCATGGCCCTCAAGGGAGGGGCGCCGGAAAAAACCATCGCGCTGGCGAACATGGCACCCGTGGCCGTGGCTGCCGATCCGAAAGGATTCTTGTGGATATTCGATGAAAAGGAAAGCCAGCTCGTCAAGCTCGACGCGGGTGGTCAGGTGCGCCTGAAAGTCGGCTCCTCCGGAAGCCGGGAAGGCTATTTTGCCGGCGTGCGCGACCTGCTCTTCGGAAGAGAAGGCTTGATTTATGTGGCGGACACGCGCAACGACCGGATTCAGGTGTTCAACAGCGAAGGCCTTTTTCTGAAAGTCTTCGCCAGGGCGGCAAATGACCAGCCGCTGGAATATCCGATCGCTCTGGCGCAGGACGAAGCGGGCCGGCTTTACGTCCTGTGCGGAAAACGCAAAGTGGTCGTTTGCCTCGACACGAAAGGCCGCGCGGTTCGCGAAATCGGCGGCGGACCGGCGGAGCCGGAACGCCTCGATGACCCGGTCGGCCTGGCCGTTTACGGAACGGAGGTGATGGTCCTGGACGCGGGAGCCAAACGCATCAAGGTCTTTTCGCTGGCCGGAAAATATCTCCGGGAGTTCGGAGCCGGAGGGAACGAAAACGGCGATTTTGCAGAGCCGGCCGGCCTGCTTTTTACGGACAAGGGCCGCCTCCTGGTGGCCGATCCCGGAAACCAAAAGGTGCTGGCGTTTCAAGTGCAGTACACGCCTTCGGCCCCGACGGGCATCAGCGCCATACCGGGCATGCGGGTGGTCGATGTTGCCTGGAATGCCGCGGAAGAGTTCATCGTGGAGTCGTACAGAATTTTGCGCCGCCAGGAGACGGAGACGGTTTTCCGGGAGATCGGAGCGGCGCGCCGGACCTCTTTTCGCGACACGGCGGTTTTACCCGGCGTCAAATACTTTTACCGGGTAAGCGCGCGCAGCGCGGAAGGAAACGAAAACGCCTCTTTCGAGACGGCGGCTGCCGTGCCGCAGAAGTACACGCCGCCGGCGCCCGCCGACCTGCAGGCCAGAAGCCAGGAATGGTCCGTCGATCTGACCTGGAAAATGCCGAAAACCGACCATATCGCCCACTACAATGTTTACCGCGAACGCGAAGGAGAGGCGCTCGTGGCCCAGCCGAAGACCGAAACCTTTTCCGAAGGAGGGCTGGAGTCGGATGCTTCCTACACCTATCAGGTGACGGCCGTCAGCATCGACCAGATGGAAAGCGATCCCGCCGTCGTGAACGTCCGGACGATTGTCGCCGTCAAACCGCCTCTGGAAATGGAGATCCTGGAGCTTGCCGACATTTTTTCCAATACCTATAAAATTTATGAAACAGAGGGGATCGGCAAGGTCCGCCTGACCAACAACACGCGCGATCCGATCGTCAGCCTGAAACTGGCCTTTTCCATCAAGGAGTTCATGGATTTTCCCACGGACTGCGAGGTAAAAAATCTCCTGTCCGGCGAAACCCGCGAAATCGTCTTCAAAGCCGTTTTCAACAACCGCATTCTCGAAGTGACGGAAGACACGCCGGTGCAGGCGGAGCTGACGGCCACGTATTACGTGAATCAAAAGCCGCGCAGCAGCTCCAAAAGCAAAACCGTCCATCTTTACGACAAGCACCGGATGATGTGGGTGAACAAAGACCGCATTGCCACGTTTATCACGCCCAAGGATCCGGTCACGCTGGAGTTCACACGGGCTGTGATCACGCAGTATCCGGAATACACGGCTCCGCTTCTGTACGCCGGCGCCGTGTATCAGACCCTGGGGGCGATGGGCATGACCTATCTGAAGCATCCCAACAATCCCTATCAGGTTACGGAAGGCCGGACCCAGCTCGTGGATTACGTCCAGTATCCCCAGGAAACCCTCAAAAGGAATTCCGGCGTCTGCACCGATCTGGTGGTGCTTTACGCCGCCGCGCTGGAGGGACTGGGCATCCGGACGCTGATTCTGGGAACGCCGGATCATCTTTTCCTCATGTTTGCCGTGGGCCCGGCAGGCGAACTGGGGGACACCACACTCAACAATATGTTTGCCGTTCACGACGGCACGGTCTGGGCGCCGGTGGAACTGACCCTGGTCGGCTCCCCGTTTGTGAAAGCCTGGGAAACCGGAAGCAAGACCTATTACGAGTGGAAGAAAAAGGGTCTGGAAATAACGGATCCGGCTGCGGCCTGGAACCGCTACAAGCCGGCGACGCTTCCTCCCACCGACTGGCGCGCGCCGGTTCCCGGCCGGTCCGACGTGCAAAAACGTTACGCCGACGAGCTTGGCAAACTCAACCGGATCTGGCTCAAGCACTTAAGCAACCGCCATTACGACGCGCTGGCCGGCGATCCGAAGGACCTGCACGCGCTTGTGCAGCTGGGGATCATTTACGGAGAGGCGGGCGAGCTGGACAAGGCCCAGTCGTTTTTTGAAAAAGCCGAAAAGCTTTCTCCCCAGAACGCGGAAATTAAAAACAACCTCGGCAATCTGCTGTATCTGAAAGGAAAGTACGATCAGGCCCGAAAGTTCTACGAAAAGGCCGGCGAGCTGGATCCGGCCGATCCGTATATTCTGGTCAATCTGTCCAACTGTTATCTGAAAATGAAGAAAAAGGAAAAAGCCCGGCAGGTCTTTCAGAAGGCCGTGGAAAAAGATCCGGAAACAGCCAGGCGGTACAGGACACTGTCCCTGGAATTGCTGGGCAGCATGTAAAACGGACAAACCGGCACCCTCAAAGAAAAAGGAGCGATGTATGAAGGCAAAAACATGGATGGCGCTTGCCGTTCTTCTCGCGGCGCTTGTCGCCGGCGGCGCTGCGGCCGCGGAAAAGGACGATTTCTGGGGCAGTCTGCAGGGCAAGCTGCAAAAGGTGACGCCCGGCAAGAAATCCGTCGCCACCACCGCGGTGGGAGGCGTGAGAGGCGCCAGGAACGATTCACCGGAAGACGTTTACTGGAAGGGCAGGGAAAAGGAGAAACCGGTTGCGGAGGAGGAGCTTCAGAAGTTCAATCAGGCCCTCGAGACGAAGCTCAAAGGGGACAATGAAAAGGCGCTGGCGCAGTTTGAGGAATTTTTGAGGGCTTATCCGCAAAGCGCGCTGCGCATTGAAGGGCTCCAGGCCGTCGAGAAAATCAAGCAGGAAACGGCTGAGGCCAAAGCTCCGGCAAAAGCGGCAGGCAAAACCAGGAAAAAACAGCCGCAGAGCCAATAGCGCCCTGGACGATTGTCACCGGGTCGCGAAAAAACAATTGACGGCGTCTTTTCCGGAAGAGGAGAAAACCGTTTGCCTGTGTTTTCAGCTCCGGGCGGAAAGCTTTCTCAGGACGCCCAGCGATTTGAAAAGCGGCAAAACCTCGTATTGCCCGCTTGCCACGGCCTGCCGGTAAACCAGGTAGGGCGCCTGGCCTCCGTCTTTCGGGTCGGGAAAGATATCGTGAAAGACCAGGTAGCCGCCGGGCAGGACATGATCCGCCCAGAGAAGATAGTCCGATAAAACCGCTTCGTAGGCGTGGCTGCCGTCGATGAACAAAAGGCCCAGACGCGTGGACCAGGCTCTGCCGATGACGTCCGACCGCCCGATGACCGGGATGACGGCGTTTTCCAGGTCGAAGACGGCAAGCGTTTTGCGAAACAGCCGGAGGGTGTCGATCTTTCCCGTTTCCCGGTCCAGGAGATCCGGATCGAAGTATTCCTGCCCCGGCTGCTGCTCTTCAGAGCCGGTATGATGATCGATGGAATACAGAACCGTCCGGTTTTCACGGCAGGCCGAACCCAGAAAAACCGCCGACTTTCCACAGTAACTGCCGATTTCCAGGCATGGCCCCAGCCGTCCGGCCTCCCGGGCCAGATCATACAGGCGGCGGGCTTCGCTTTCGTCCAAAAAACCTTTGATTTCAGATACGCTTGCCAAATCAATCTTCAAGGGAACCATCCTGCGTAAAGATCGCTCTTCATAAACCGTCGACCGGAAAAAAGCAATCCTTACGGTGACCGGCGGTTATTTTATTTTCGGCCATTTTCTTCTTGCTGCCGACTATATGTAGTGGTATGATTCCCGTCAACCCCAACATATAGCGTCTGTGGGGTACTGTGGATGCCGACATCATACCATCAGCCAATTCGGAAAAGGGGGAATTCATGAACACGCGAATTCGCAAGCGGGACGGGCGTCTCGTCAAGTTCAACGCCGATAAAATCACGAATGCCATCGCCAGGGCAGGCGCCGCGACGGAAGAGTTCGACATGAAGGAGGCGCGCAAACTGACCATCAAGGTGCTGGGCCTTGCCGAACAACTCTTCAACGGCAAGATTCTCACGGTGGAAGAGGTTCAGGATATCGTCGAGGAAGTGCTTTTGCAGTCCTCCCACCGCAAGACCGCCAAAGCTTACATCATCTACCGGGACCAGCATTCGCGCCTTCGGGAAATCACCAATACGATGGAAGTGGCCCTCGTCGATCAGTACCTGAAAAAGGCGGACTGGAAGGTCAACGAGAACAGCAATATGGATTATTCGCTCCAGGGGCTCAACAATTATATTTCCTCCGAGGTGAGCAAGGTTTACTGGCTCAACAAAATCTACACGCCGGAAATCCGCCGGGCGCACACGGACGGCGATTTTCATATCCACGATTTGAGCCTTCTGTCGGTTTACTGCGTCGGCTGGGATTTGTACGACCTGCTTTTGCAGGGCTTTCGCGGCGTGTCCGGAAAGGTGGAAAGCCGGCCCGCCAGGCACCTGAGAAGCGCGCTGGGGCAGGTGGTGAATTTCTTTTACACGCTTCAGGGCGAGGCGGCGGGCGCGCAGGCGTTTTCCAATTTCGACACGCTCCTTGCGCCCTTCATCCGCTACGACAAGCTCAGCATCCGGGAAATCAAGCAGGCGCTGCAGGAATTCATCTTCAATATCAATGTCCCCACGCGCGTCGGCTTTCAGACGCCCTTCACCAACGTGACGCTCGATCTGACGGTTCCCCGGTACTACGCCGATCAGCACGTCATCATCGGCGGCGAACCGAAAGGGGAGACCTACGGAGAGTTTCAGGAAGAAATGGACCTGTTCAACAAGGCCTTTCTGCAGGTCATGGCGGAAGGCGACGCCCGGGGACGGGTTTTCACCTTCCCGATTCCCACCTACAGCGTCACGCGGAATTTCGACTGGGACAATCCCAATATGACCGACCTGTGGGAGATGACCGCGAAATACGGCGTGCCGTACTTTTCCAATTTCATCAATTCCGACATGAATCCCGAAGATGCGCGCAGCATGTGCTGCCGCCTGCGCATCGACAACCGCCAGCTCCACGTGCGCGGCGGCGGCCTTTTCGGCTCGAATCCCCTGACCGGCTCCATCGGCGTCATCACGATCAACATGCCCCGCATCGGCTATCTGGCCAAGTCCCGGAAAGATTTTCTGGAGCGTCTGGGAAAGCTCATGGACACGGCCCGCGAAAGTCTGGAAACGAAGCGCAAGGTGCTGGAAAAATTCACCGACGGCAATCTCTATCCCTACACGCGCTATTACCTGCGCAGCGTGAAGGAGCGGTTCAACGAATACTGGAAAAATCATTTTTCCACGATCGGGCTCGTCGGCATGAACGAGGCCTGCCTCAATCTTTTCGGAAAAAACATCGCGTCGCGGGAAGGACAGGACTTCACGAAGGCCGCGCTTGATTTTATGAGAAGCCGTCTCATCGCCTATCAGAAGGAAACGGGCAACAACTACAATCTGGAGTCCACGCCGGCGGAGGGAACGTCCTACCGCCTGGCGCGCATCGACCGGGACAGGTTTCCGGACATCATTACCGCCGGCGACGGCCAGTCCGGGAAAGCGGAGCCCTACTACACGAATTCCACGCAGCTGCCCGTCAACTTTACCGACGACATCTTCGAGGCGCTGGACCTGCAGGACGACATTCAGACCCGCTACACCGGCGGAACGGTTTTCCACACGTTTGCCGGCGAGCGCGTGGACGATCCGGCGGCCGTCAAATCCCTGGTGCGGAAAATCTGTTCCACGTATCGTCTGCCTTACATGACCTTCACGCCGACCTTCAGCGTGTGTCCGGCGCACGGATATATCAAGGGCGAAACGGAGCATTGTCCGACCTGCGCCCGGGAGTGCGAAGTGTATTCGCGGGTCGTGGGCTATCTGCGGCCGGTCAAACAGTGGAACAAGGGGAAGCAGCAGGAATTCCGTTCCCGCCAGGTTTACCGGTTTCAGTAGGAGTGGCGCTTTGACGGGGCGGCAAGACGGATACCCTTCGGAAAGAAGGAGACGGCCATGAAGATCGGCGGTCTGGAGAAAGTATCCCTGATCGACTATCCGGGAAAAATCTGCGCGGTCGTTTTTACGCAGGGGTGCAACTTCCGCTGCCCCTATTGCCACAATCCCGAACTGGTGGATCCGCGGCGCTACGGGCCGTGCCTGGCGGAAAAAGAGCTTATCCGGTTTCTATCGGCGCGGCGGGGGAAGCTCGACGCGGTGACGATCACCGGCGGCGAACCGACGCTGCAGAAGGACCTTGCCGCCTTCATCGGAAAGATCCGGAAAATGGGCTTTGCGGTGAAGCTCGACACAAACGGATCGCATCCGTCCGTCGTGGGCCGGCTCATCGGAGCAAACCTTCTCGACTATATTGCGATGGATGTGAAGGCGCCGCTTGAAAAGTACGAGGCGGTAACCGGCTTTCCCCAGGCGGCCGAGGCGGTCCGGGAAAGCATCCGGCTTGTTCTGGCGGCGGACATCGGCCATGAGTTCCGCCTGACGCTCGTTCCGGGCCTTGTCGGGCCCGACGATGTGCCGGCGGTGGCCCGCGAAATCGCAGGTACAAGGCGTTTTGCGCTGCAGCGGTTTCATGCGGGCAAAACGCTCGACCAAAGCGCTCCGGCAAAAGAAAACTATCCGGAGGACGTGTTTTTGCAGATCCAAAAAGAAATCGGAAAAACGATTCCGCACGTGATTGTTCGCTAGGAGCAAAAAATGGTCAGGGACGATAAGACGGCAAAAAACGGAGATTCCATCAACGCGGACCACATCCGGCGTCTGATCCGCATCGGCGTGGCGCTTTCCGCCGAGAAAGACATCGATCGCCTGCTGGAAAAAATTCTGACGGAGGCGCGCATCATCACCGGGGCCGACGGCGGCACGCTGTACCTGCTGTCGGAAAACGAAAAGGAGCTGCAGTTCGCTTTTGTTCAAAACGATTCGCTGGGTGTGAATATGGGCGGCTCGGGCGGCAAAATGACCTGGCCGCCGATTCCGCTTGCCGGCCCCGACGGCCGGCCCAATCATACCAACGTGTCCGCGCACGTCGCGATTACCGGCGAGCCCATCATGATCGCCGACGTTTACGACGCCCCCGGCTTCAATTTTGAAGGCCCCCGGATGTTTGACAAGGAGAGCGGTTACCGGTCGCGGTCCATGCTGGTCGTTCCGATGCGCGATCACGCCGGCAACATCATCGGCGTCCTGCAGTTGCTCAACGCAACCGATGCGGAAACGGGCGCGGTCGGGGCCTTTTCCGCTGAAGCGCAGGAACTGGCCTGGTCGCTGGCATCGCAGGCGGCGGTTGCGCTCACCAACAACCGCCTCATTACCGAACTGGAAAATCTGCTTGACGCCTTTATCCAGACCATCGCCGTCGCCATCGACGAGAAATCTCCCTATACGGGCGGCCATGTCCGGCGCGTGGCCGACCTGACCATGCGCATCGCCCGGAAAATCAACGAGGCGCAGACCGGCCCTTTTGCCGCGGTGCATTTTTCCGACGACGAACTGCGCGAGCTGCGCATGGCGGCCTGGCTCCACGACGTGGGCAAGATCACCACGCCGGAGCATATCGTCGATAAAGCGACGAAACTGGAAAAAGTGTATGACCGGATCGAGGACGTAAAAGTGCGTTTTGAGCTGCTCAAAAGAGAATATCAGCTGGCGATCGACATGGCCCGCAGCCATCCGGACGGACGGTCGGCCGAGGAAGTCGAACGGGAAATTGCGGCCCTCGACGAGGAATACCGTTTTCTCGCGCAGGTGAACAACGCGACGGAGGATCTTGGAGAAGACGCGGTGGCGCGGATCGAAAGGATCGCCCGGAGAACGTGGAGAAGCGCATCGCAGGCGCTGCCGCTTCTGACCGAAGATGAAATTTACAACCTGTGCATCCGCCACGGAACGCTCAACGAGGAGGAAAGGGGCATCGTCAACAATCATGCGGCCGTGACCAGGAAAATGCTGGCGCGTCTGCCTTTTCCCAGGAAACTGCGCCGGATCGCGGATTACGCTTCCGCCCATCATGAAAAGCTCGACGGGGGAGGCTACCCGCTGGGCCTCGGGGAACGGGATCTGCCGCTGCAGGCGCGCATCATCGCCCTGGCCGATATCTTCGAGGCCCTGACCGCGAAAGACCGTCCGTACAAGAGGGGCAAAACGCTTGGCGAGGCGCTCCGGATCATGGCCGGCATGGTGGCGCAAAAGCACATCGACGCGGATCTTTACGACCTCTTCACAAAGGAGGGGATTTACCTCGACTACGCCCGCGAGGAGCTGGCGCCGCAGCAAGTCGACGTTTGAGAAAAGGCCGGCGCCGCCGGCCGGACGGGGCTTGCGCCGCCGGAAGGATATTTTTCCTTGATTTTATGAGGCGGTATGATATGGTGCCGGCCAAGCGGTGATTTAAAGTAAATTGCTCCGCTCTATAAATGTGCTAAAGCACTGACATCAATCACAAAATTGAACCCGTGCTTTGGCGCGGGTTTTTTTTAGCCCGCACAAATCATTCTGTAAGGAGAGAAAAATGCAGATTTCGTCGGAAAGCGTGAAAGTGGGTCATCCGGATGTGGTGGCGGATATTATTGCCGCCAATATCATTGCCGCCATTCTCGATGAGGAAAAAAAGCAGAAAATGACTCTGGCCAACATGCCGCACTGCGGCATCGAAGTCTTCCTGGGCAAGGGCATTTGCGTGATCGGCGGCGAAGTGCGCTCGCGGGTCTATGTCGATATCGATAAAATTGCCAGAAACTCCGTTATCGAACTGGGGTACAACCATGCGGCGGTCGGGCTCAACGGCCATCTGATGGGCGTTATGAACGCGATCATTCCGCAGTCCGAGGACATCAACCAGGGAACCAGCTGCCTTTTGAACAAGGACCGCGAAATCGGCGCGGGCGACCAGGGCATCATGTACGGCTACGCCTGCGACGAGACGCCGGAGCTTCTGCCCCTGCCGTATGTGCTGGTGAATAAACTGATGCGGGCCTTCGAGTATTGCCAGGATCCGATCTTTGCTCCGGACGGCAAAGGCCAGGTGTCGGTCGACTACGACGTCAAAACGGGCAGACCCCTGCGTGTGGCCAAGGTGCTCATGTCCAACGCCATCGATTACCGCTTCGTCAAGGGAGACAGGCTCAAAGTCCGGGACCGGGCCAAGAAGCTGGCCTTTGAATGTCTGAAAGACTGCGTCGACCGGAAAACGGAATTTCTGTTCAATCCGACGGGCGAATGGAACGCCATCAATTCGTGCAGCGCGGCGGATTCCGGCGTGACGGGCCGCAAACTGGTCGTCCAGTTCTACGGCGGCTATCCCGGCGCGCAGCTGGGCGGCGGCGCGGTGGTCAACAAGACGCCGGAAAAAGTGGACTGTTCGGCGGCGTTCGGCGCCCGCCACGTGGCGAAAAATATCGTGGCCGCGGGCCTGGCGTCCAAATGCTCGGTGCAGCTCGCTTACGCCATCGGCATCGCCGAACCTTTCTCCATTTACGTCAACACGTTCGGCACGGGCCGGATCGCGGACGACCGTCTGGAAAAAGTCATTCAGGACACTTTCGACCTCACGCCCGAAGGCATGATTGAAAAATTCAATCTGCTCGACGGCGACGTCTACCGGAAGATTCCCCGGACGTTCTTCATGGACGACTACCGCTGGGAAAAGACGGACATGGTCAAAACGCTGCGGAAAGCGGCAAAATAAGCGTTTCCCGATTCTTCGTCAAAAGCCGCGGCGTCCGCCCCGTAAAACGCGGGCGGGCGCTGCGGTTTCCTTGCCCGCGGCAGAGTAACGGCGCCTTTTTGCTGCGGCCGCGAGGGAGGTCGGAAAAGCCATGAAAAAAAGATCTGCCAGCGTAAACTTCCGGCGGAGATCCGCCGCGGTCATTCTGTTTTCCCTTTTATTTTTCATAAGTCTTCCCGCCGGCGCAAAGGACCAGGATCCCATCGTCTTCATCCACGGTTTTCTGGGCTGGGGGCGCACGGAAATGTTCGGCGTGAAATACTGGGGCGGCGTGGGCGGGGATTACGAAGCCCTGCTCAATGCGGCCGGGTTTCCGGCGGTTTCCGTCGCCGTCGGGCCCGTGTCCTCCAACTGGGATCGGGCGGTGGAAGCCTATTATCAGCTGAAGGGGGGCTGCGTGGACTACGGGGCCGCGCACGCGCAAAAATACGGCCACGAGCGCTTCGGCCGCTGCTATGAAAAACCGCTTCTGTCCCGCTGGGACGACCGGCGCCGGATTTCCATCATTGCCCACAGCCAGGGCGGGCAGACGGCCCGGGTCCTCATCCATCTGCTCGAATACGGAAGCGAAGAAGAGCGGGCGGCAACCGGCGGCAAAACCGCCGAAATCTTCAAAGGCGATCGGCGGTGGGTCAAGAGCCTCACCACGCTGTCCACGCCGCACAACGGCACGACACTCACCCGCGGCGCCTATGCCGCAACCTTTCAGATGGCCGAACAGATCATCACCGGCATTGCGGGACTGGTCCAGGGAAGCGATACGTTGTCCGACGTTTACGATTTCAAGCTCGATCAGTGGGGGCTCAGGAAACGGCCCGGCGAGAATTTTTTTGCCTACAAAAAGCGCGTCCGGCAATCGCCGATCCTGAAATCCCCCACCGCGCGGGATCTCGCCGTGTGGGATCTTTCTCCCGAGGGCGCCCGGGAGTTGAACGGATGGGTGAAGACGTCGCCGAACGTTTATTACTTTTCGCTTTCGACCGCCTCCACGGAGCGGGACGAATCGTCCGGCGACGAGCATCCCGTGGTCACCAATGCGCTCATCTTTCTGCCCGTGGCAGGCCGGATGGGGAGCTACAGCGATCCGCAACCTCTCCCGGGAAGGATGGCGATCGACGATGCCTGGAAGAAAAACGACTCGATCGTCAACACGATCAGCATGAGAGCGCCGTCCGGCTCCGCCGTCCGCTTTTTTGACGGCCAGCCGCGCAAGGGAATCTGGCAGGATCTGGGAACCTGGACGACGTGGGACCACATGGACATCATCGGACAGACAAGGATGTGGAATCTGCTCGACGGAAGAAACCCGAAGGATTTTTATCTTGAGCATGCGGCGCTTCTGGAGCGTCTGCCGTAGGCGCGTCGAACGCAGTTTGCGCTTGACGGAGGAGGAGAAGACATAATAAATAAGCGCCTTGTTTCGCGGAAAGGGCGAAAAAAAAGAAGACAGGAGAAAAGCGTGATACCGAGATACTCAAGAGAAAAAATGACGGCGGTCTGGAGCCAGGAAAACAAGTACCGCAAATGGCTCGATGTGGAAGTGGCGGCCTGCGAGGCGATGGTGAAGCTGGGCAAGGTGCCGGCCGCGGCGGTGGAAAACATCAAAGCCAAAGCGGTCATCAACGTGGACCGGATCGATGCAATCGAGAAAGTCACCAAGCACGACGTGATTGCGTTTGTTTCGTCGCTTACCGAAGTCATCGGCGATGACGGCCGGTTCATCCACATGGGGCTGACGTCCTCGGATGTCCTGGACACGGCGCTTGCGGTTCAGCTCAGGGAGGCCTCCGGGATTCTGCTTGAGGATCTGGACGAGCTGCTCGCCGTGTTGAAAAGGCGCGCCATCGAGCATAAGAACACGCTCATGATCGGCCGGTCCCACGGCATCCACGCCGAGCCGATCACCTTCGGCCTGAAGCTGGCCCTGTGGTATGCGGAAATCGCGCGCAACCGCACGCGGCTTCTGCGGGCCAGGGAAAGCGTCAGCACCGGGAAGATCGCGGGCGCAGTGGGCACGTTTGCTTTTGTCGAGCCTTTCGTGGAGGAATACGTCTGCAATAAACTGGGCCTGCAACCGGCGCCGGTCTCGTCGCAGATCGTGCAGCGCGACCGCCACGCGGAATTCTTTGCCACCCTGGCCATCATCGCCTCGTCGCTGGATAAATTTGCGCAGGAAATCCGCCTGCTCCAGCGAACGGAAGTGCGCGAGGCGGAAGAATACTTTTCGCCGGGGCAGAAGGGGTCGTCGGCCATGCCCCACAAGCGCAATCCGGTCCTTTCGGAAAACATCTCCGGCCTTGCGCGCCTGGTGCGCTCCTATGCGCTCGCGGCGCTGGAGGACGTCGCTCTGTGGCATGAGCGCGACATCAGCCATTCGTCCGTCGAACGCGTCATCGGACCGGACGCCACGATCGTTCTGGATTTCATGCTGGCGCGTTTTACGGGCCTGATGGACAAGCTGGTGGTTTATCCGGAGCGGATGCTGGCCAACCTCAACATGACGCACGGTGTGATTTTCTCGCAGATGGTCCTCCTGGCGCTCATTGAAAAAGGCACGTCGCGCGAAGACGCCTACGCCGTCGTCCAGAAAAACGCGATGGCCTCCTGGCAGGAGGGCATTGCGTTTCGGAAGCTGCTGGAGCAGGATGACATCGTGCAAAAGCATCTGGAGGCCCGGGAGCTGGACGCGATTTTCAACGTCAACAATTTCCTCCGGCACCTGGATTTGAGCTTCGAGCGGGTTTTCGGTTCCGCCCGATAGATAAAAGCCGATCATGGCCCGGAGCTCCCGCGGTTGAAAGCGGAAGCGCCGGGTTTTTTTTCGCGCTTGACCTGTCCGGCCAAGGCGTTTATGGTTTGGCAAGCGTCCTGACGGAGAACCGGCCAGGGCGATAATGAACCGGAGAAGAAACGCCCGCACGGGGGGATTCCCGCGGAAGCCGAGACGAACAAACCGGCGGGCATTTCCGAGGAGGAGAAGATGAAAGAGATAAAGGTTATGAGCATCGCCGACGAGGCTGTGCGCAAAATCAAGAGAGGCGCTTTTTTAACGGTCAGGTCCGAAGCGGGGCAAAACACCATGACCATCGGCTGGGCCACGTTCGGCTTCATCTGGCAAAAGCCGATCATGATGGTGGCGGTTCGCCCCACACGCCATACCTTCGGCATCATCGAAAAGGCCGCGGACTTCACCGTGACCGTTCCGTCGGGCGACATGACCCGGGAAACCCATTTTTGCGGCACGAAATC
>DBPV01000077.1:5952-23449 GCA_002304995.1 Syntrophaceae bacterium UBA1411 | reverse complement strand
TCTTTAAGGCCGCCATGGATCCCGCTTTCCTGGACAAGGATTACGACCGGGCTCTGTATCCGCAAAAGGATTACCACACGCTGTATTTCGGGGAGATTCTGTCCTGCTACGAAACAGAATAAGGAGGAGGATCGATGCCCCGCCGTCCGAAGCCGGATTTCGACCGGTTTTTTAAACCGGAAAGTATTGCCATCATCGGTGTTTCACGCGAGCTGGTGACGTTCGGGGGAACCAGTTTTCTCAAGCGCTATCTGGATGCCGGCTATGCCGGAAGGCTCTATCCGATAAATCCAAAGGCGCCGGAAACGCTGGGGATCAGGGCCTACCCGACGCTCGCTTCTCTGCCGGAAACGCCGGATCTGGTGATGATCGCGGTGCGCGCCGATGCAGTGCCCGCAGCGCTTGAAGAATGCGCAAGGCGCGGCGCGCGGCACATTCATGTGCTCACCGCCGGATTCGGCGAAACCCGGACGGAAGAAGGAAGGCAACTGGAAAGAAAAGTGGCCGCCATCGCCCGCGAGCATCACCTGCTGGTCATCGGTCCCAATTGCATGGGGCCATACTGTCCGTCCGTTCATCTTACGGCCTGGGGCGCGATTCCCGGGCGCGACGGCAGTCTGGGCGTGATTTCCCAAAGCGGCGGCATTACCCAGCGGTTCACGGAATACATTTCGTCTTTGGGCGTCGGCATCAGCAAGGCCGTCAGCATCGGCAATGCCTGCGTGCTGGACAGTCCGGACTTCCTCGAATACATGGCGGCGGATGAGGAGATCCGCCTGATTGCCGTCTATCTGGAAAGCATCGGCGACGGACGGCGCTTCTTCGATCTGGCCCGTGCGGCGACGCCCCGCAAGCCTGTTATTCTGCTCAAGGGCGGCCAGTCCGCAAGCGGCGCGGCGACGGTGGAATCCCACACGGGGCGCCTGGCCGGCAATTCGAGGATGTGGGAGGCCTTTTTTGCGCAGACCGGCGTCGTGCCTGTTGCCGGCATGAATGAATGGGTCGACGCCTGCCTGGCGTTTTCGCTCTTGCCCGGGACCCGGGGCAAAGGCGTCCTGATCGTCGGCGGGGGCGGCGGCAACAGCGTGATATTTTCCGACACGTGCATTCGCGCCGGACTTTCCGTCCCGGCCCTGTCGGCGGCCGGTATGAAAAGAATCCGCCCCCTGGTTCCCGTGGCCGGCAGCATCGCCGGAAATCCGCTGGATTACTGGGCGGTCTTTCTCCAGCCGGAACTTCTTTTTGAAGTGCTCGACATGGCTTATGCAGAGCCGGAGATTTCGCTGGTCATCGTCGACCGCCTGATTCCGCGCATTGCCTTTCACAGTCCGGACATTTCCGACTCCGTTTCCGAGATTGCCGGTTTCATCAAGGCCCACCGCCTGGCCAAGCCGACCGTGTTTACCGTGGACTACGACGGAGGCGATCCGGATCTCCTGGCGAAAGGATCGGCGCTGAGAAGCCGTTTTTGCGAAGCGGGTATTCCGGCGTTTCCGTCTTTTGAAAGAGCCGTCGGCGCCCTGGCGCGTTTTGCGAAATACTGCGCCGGCAATTCTGAAAAAAAATGATCAAAAAAATTTTTCATAAGAAGGAGAAGAACATGTTCACGTATCACGACGTTTTGCTGGAAGTGAAAGAAAAGATCGCCACCGTGACCCTCAACCGGCCGCAGGCGAGAAACGCCTTCAACGCGGGAATTCTGCAGGGCCTGTACGAAGCGGCAAAGCACATCGTGGATGATCCGTCCGTCGGCGTGGTCATCCTGACCGGCGCGGGCGACCAGTCCTTTTGCGCCGGCATCGACCTGAAGATGGTCGCGGCGGGCGAGGACCTGGCCGGCGGCAGAAAACGCCACGACCGCTTCGGCCACATTCAGATTTACCGGGACTGCTTCACGGCTTACGAGAAGCTTCCGGTGCCGGTGATTGCGGCCGTGAACGGCTTTTGTTTCGGCGCGGGCCTGGAACTGGCACTGGGCTGCGATATCCGTCTCGCGGATGAGTCGGCGCTCTTTTCCATACCGGAAGTCCAGCTGGGCATCATTCCCGACGGCGGCGGCACGCAGCGTCTTCCCCGGGTCGTGGGCGTCGGCAAGGCCAAGGAGCTCATTTACACGGGGCGGCGGATCGACGCGCAGGAAGCCCTGCGGATCGGTCTGGTCGAGCATGTTTATCCGAAATCCCGCCTGATGGAGGAGACGCTCACGATGGCGCGGGAAATCGCTCAAAACGGAGAGCCGGTCATCGGCTGCAAGCGGGCGATCAACATTGCGATGAACTACTCTTCCGACGTGGGCCTCTTGTTCGAATCGTCCACGCAGCAGGCCTATCTGCAGGCTTTTCAGCAGGGCGCCGGCCGGATGATCAAAAAGGTAAAAGATGAAAAATAGCGGCGCTGATACCCGCCGACTGGGGACTTCGGCCCGGCCGCCGGAGAAGGAAGGCCCGGTCGGCCGGACAGGACTTACGCCGTCCGGCCGATGGCCAGGCGCGCTTTTTCAATGCAGGCGATCAGCGCCTGCATGTGCTTTTCTTCCACAAACGGCGACATGACGAAAGACTTGAGGGCCAGCACCGGCTCGCCGCAGGCCGCCGTCCGGTAATGGCTGGTGAGCGACAGGGCGAATCCCTCTTCCTGCTCCATCTGGCGGTGCAGCTCGTCGAACAGCTTCTGGTTGTAGGCATTGCTCTGCCGCAGGGATTGCGCCGCCTGCGGATTGCACAGTTCGTCGGAAAACGCCTCGTTGGCGTTCACGCCGTCAGGATAGGCCCGAAAGAGCGTCACCGGTCCGTAGTTGTAGTCGTTGACCTGGCACATGGCCGGATGCTCGTCGAGGCGCCGCCGCAGCACTTCCGCCATGGTCACCAGATGACCCAAAAGCGCCCGGTAGCCTTCCTTGCCGAACAGTTTCAGATTCGCCAGGGCCGCCAGAACCGATCCGCCGGACCGCGACGTCTCCAGCGTGAAGACACCGGGGTGATAATGGCCGAACTGGAACAGATAAGGCATGACGCCGGTATCCCGGCTGATGCGGCCGAGATCGTCCTTGTTTTTGCACAAAATCATGCTCGAAACGTAGGGGCCGAATCCCGTTTTGTGAAAGTCGAGGCCCACGGAATCGGCGCGTCCCAGCGCGCTCATGTTGACCTGCGTGTCCCAGAGGCAGCGCAGCGTGCGGGCGTTGAATCCCAGCGGATTCGCGTCGAAGTCGTAGTCGTTGAAGACCGACCAGGCCCAGCCGATGACGGCGTCGGCATGAATGTGGGGCAGGTAGGGCAGGCGGTATTCCTGCGCCAGACGGTCGCGCAGGCCGACAATGTACTGCAGATTGTCGATGCCGAAAGCGTCGGTGGTCCCCATGGTGGCGATGATTGCGGCGATTTTTTCGCCGCGATCCAGAATGCGGCGCAGGCCGTCTTCAAGCGCGGCCGGATCCATGGAGTTGTCCGTGTCGGTCGGAATGGTGACGAGATGGTCCGTCCCGATGCCGAGCCAGCCCAGCACATTGAACTTGGCGTAGTGGGCGGCGGACGAAGCCACCAGTTTCAGAGGCTCGGAAACGCCGCGGCTGAAGGCGCCGGGGCAGGCCTTTTCGACGCCGAGCTTGACGCCGTAAAGGATCGTGCCCGTGCCGCCGAAGGTGCAGAAGCCCGCGGCCTGGTCCGGATCGTAGCCGACCAGCGACGCGCACATGGCCGCCGTTTCAATTTCTGCCAGTCCGACGCGGTAGCTGTATTCGTCCCAGATGATATTGGGATTGTAAATGGCGCCCAGGAGATTGGCGATCACGGCCGGAACCGTCGTCGGGGGGACGACGTTTTCCTGCGTATGCGGATGGCTCCAGATGAAGCCGCCCTGCATGTATTCGGCGATGGCGGCGACGCTTTCCGCGATGCCCGACATCTGTTCGGGAATCTGCTTGCGGCGGGCCTGGCTGTAGTCGACCGGATCGCGCAGCCCCAGGTAGGGGCGGCCGGTTTTCAGGCGGTCGATCCGGCCCAGCCCCTCCGCGATGGAAGCGACGAACCGGGCGTCTGCGTCCGCGTCGGACACGGGCGAGGGAAAGGCGTCGCGCAGGAGGGGCAGCAGTTCCCCGCCGGTTCTGCCGCTTGCGGCCGGCCGATCGGCGGCCGGGCGGACGCCGGTGGAGAAGTTGTCCAGCAGGCCGGACAGTTCCAGCACCTGACGGACGGCCGGGCCGGCCTGCGCCAGTCTGAGCGGCAGGAGCGTACGGGACGGCCCGGATAGTGAGCAAGACGCGGCCGTTTTCATCAGAAAGAGCAGCGAGCGGATGCCGGCGCTCGAAATGTACTGCAAACGGGAAAAATCAAGCACGATCGGACGCCGGCTTTCCCGTACCAGGGCGCCGACGGTTTCTTCAAACGTCCTGGCCGAGGCGACGTCCAGCCGGCCGGCGCATTTTACCGTAATGCGGGTGGCTCGTGTTTCTACTGAAATGTCCATGGCAGATTCCTTTCCGCGCGGCGTTTGGTTTCAGAAAACGGGGAACGGGAGTCAGTTCCTGACTAAAATGGTGTCTTGTAAAAAGGCGTCATCGGTTTGGGGATAATCCATGGTGTAGTGCAGGCCGCGGCTTTCCTTGCGGGCGCGGGCGCTCTGCACGATGAGTTTGGCGACGGTCGTGATGTTGCGCAGTTCGATCAGATCCTTGGTGACCTTGTAGTTCCAGTAGTATTCGTGGATTTCCTTCTGGATCATGGCGATGCGGCGTTCGGCGCGCTCCAGGCGTTTGTCCGAGCGGACGATGCCCACGTAGTTCCACATGCAGCGGCGGATTTCATCCCAGTTGTTGGTGACCACGATGGTATCGTCGCTTTCCGAGCTGTTCACCGGGTCCCACGGCCGGATGGGAACCGTGCTCATCTCCGTCTGCCGGAACGATTTGGCGATTTTGGTGTACACCCGGTGTGAATACACCAGGGCTTCCAGAAGCGAGTTGCTGGCCAGGCGGTTCGCGCCGTGCAGACCCGTGCAGGAAACTTCGCCGCACGCGAAAAGGTTGTCGATCGAGGTCTTGCCGTCGGCGTCCACCGCGACGCCGCCGCAGATGTAGTGCGCCGCCGGCGCGATGGGAATGGGCTGCACGGCCATGTCGATGCCGTATTCCAGGCATTTGCCGTAGATGTTGGGAAAACGGTCCATCAGAAAATCCCGGCTGCGGTGCGTGATGTCCAAAAGGACGTATTCATCGCCGGAGCGCTTGATTTCCGTGTCGATGGCCTTGGCCACAATGTCGCGGGGCGCGAGGCTCTTCATCGGGTGGTACTTTTCCATGAAGGATTCGCCGTTTTTCAACCGCAGAATGCCGCCTTCGCCCCGGACGGCTTCACTGATCAGAAAGGCCTTGGCTTCCGGATGAAAAAGACAGGTGGGATGAAACTGGATGAATTCCATGTTGGCGATTTTCGCTCCCGCCCGGTAAGCCATGGCGATGCCGTCGCCCGTGGCGATGTCCGGATTGGTGGTGATGAGATAAACCTTGCCGGCGCCGCCGGTCGACAGAATCGTGTACTTGGCGCGGTACGTGTGGATTTCAGCCCGGTTGATGTCGAGCACATAGGCGCCCAGGCAGTTGAGCGTCCGGCCCTGGGCGTCCTTCTGCAGGATCAGATCGATGCCGATGTGGTTTTCGTAGATGGCGACGTTTTTCAGGCCCGCGACTTTTTCATGAAGCGCCCGCTCGATTTCGCGGCCGGTGAGGTCCTTGGCGTGCAGGACGCGGCGTTTATGGTGGCCGCCTTCCTGTCCGAGATCATACGCGTGGGGATGTTCTTCCGATTTGGTAAAATTGACGCCCCAGTCCACAATCTCCCGGATGCGCGGGGGGGCTTCGCGGACGACGAAGTTCACGACGTCCTTGTGGCACAGACCGGCGCCGCAGTCCAGCGTGTCGGCGATATGCTCTTCAAAGCTGTCGGTTTTGTCCGTCACCGCGGCAATGCCGCCCTGGGCGTAGTTGGTGTTGGATTCCGATTTTTCCTTTTTCGTGACAATGGCCACCGATCCGAGACGGGCGACCTTGATGGCCAGGCTTAAGCCTGCAATTCCGCTGCCGATGATGAGAAAGTCCGTTTTGATTTCCATGGGTCAGAGTTCCGCTTCGCAAATGAGCCAAAAGTTTGTTTACAAATTCCGGGGGCTTTTATATAAGCGTTTTGAACGGTTTGTAAAGAAAATTATCATGAAAGGCTTAAATTTTGCTGGTTTTAGGAATCGAATCATCCTGCGATGAAACGGCGGCGGCGGTTGTGTCGGACGGAAAGCTGCTTTCCAATATCATCGCTTCGCAAATCAAGGACCACAGCGCTTACGGCGGCGTGGTGCCGGAAATCGCCTCGCGCAAGCATCTGGAGGCCATCACTTACGTGATCAGCCGGGCGCTGGATCAGGCGCAGGTGACGCTCGGCGATCTGGAGGGCATCGCGGTGACGAGAGGCCCCGGACTGATCGGATCGCTGCTGGTCGGCCTTTCCGCGGCCAAGGCGCTGGCTTACGGTCTCAATCTGCCGTTTGTCGGCGTCAACCATCTGGAAGGCCACATCATGGCGTCCTTTTTGTCGGAGCCCCGGCCGCAGTTTCCCTTCGCCGCGCTGGTTGTTTCCGGCGGGCATACGAATGTTTACCGCGTCGGCAATTACCACGACTTTCAGCTTTTGGGGCAGACGCGCGATGATGCGGCCGGAGAGGCCTTCGACAAGGCGGCCAAACTGCTTGACCTGGGCTATCCGGGCGGCGTCGTGATCGACAAGCTGGCCCAAAAGGGCAATCCGTCCGCTTATCCCTTTCCCCGGGCCATGAAGGATTCGCCGGATTTCAGTTTCAGCGGCCTCAAAACATCGCTGCTGGTGATGCTGAAGAAACGCGGCAAGCCCTTCGGCGAGGAGGAACTGCCGGACGTTGTGGCCAGCTACCAGGAAGCCATCATGGATGTTCTGGTCGAAAAGACCGTCCGGGCGGCCCGCGAAAGCGGCATTACCCGGATCGTCGTCTGCGGCGGCGTCGCCGCCAACAGCCGCCTGCGCCGGCGTTTCGCCGAAGCGGCCAACCAGGCCGGCATGGCCCTGTTCATTCCGCCCATGATCCTGTGTACGGACAACGCCGCCATGATTGCGGCGCTGGGCGAAATCGTCCTTGCCAACGGACGCCGGGATTCCCTGGATTTAAACGCCGTCTCCCGCTGGCCGCTGGCCGTCGCCCCCGCAAGGGGAGAGGCGTAGAGGAGGCAGCGCGTGGCCACTCCCCGGGATATTCTGCGGCGCTACGACATCCGGCCCAGCAAAAAGCTCGGCCAGTCGTTTCTCGTTGACGGCAATACGATTTCCAAAATCGCCGCCGCCGGCCGGATCTCACCTGCGGATGTCGTCGTTGAAATCGGCGCCGGCCTCGGTGTCATGACCCGGGATATCGCGCTGGCGGCCAGGCAGGTCATCGCCGTGGAACTTGATCCCCGCCTTGTGGAAATTCTTCGGGACCAGTTTTCCGGAGATGACCATGTGGAAATTTACGCCGGAGATTTTTTAAAGTTTGATTTCTCTACTAAATCAATTCAATACAATTCAAAGATTAAAGTAATGGGTAATGTCCCCTACAACATTTCCAGTCCGGTTATTTTCCATTTGCTGGAGTCCCGCAAGGCGATCAGCGACTTTACCCTGATGCTGCAAAAGGAAGTGGTTGAAAGACTGATCTCTTTGCCGGGCCATAAATCGTACGGCGTGCCTTCCGTTTTACTGCAGATGTATGCGGAGGTGGAAAGGCTTTTTGATGTATCGGCAAACTGCTTTTATCCCAGGCCGAAAGTGGAGTCCGCCGTCATTTCCGGAACGTTTCGCAAACGCCCTCTTTTTGCGCTGGACGACGAAGGTTTTTTCCGGCGTCTGGTGAAAGCGTCGTTTGCCCAGCGCCGGAAAATGCTCACCAATAATCTGAAAAGCGCGTCCTTTCTGGAAAAGCTTTCGCCGTCCGGTCTGGAGGACGCGCTTCGCGAAGCCGCCATCGACGGAAAGAGACGCGGTGAAACGCTTGACCTGCAGGAATTTGCCCGTCTGGCCAATATCCTGAAATATCGTTTGACTAACCCCCGCTGACATATTAATACGCTCGGCAAAAGACAAGCATTCGGATGACCATGAAAACCCGTTACGTATATATCGAGACCTTCGGCTGCCAGATGAACGTGCACGACTCGGAGCAAATGGCGGCGCTCCTGGAAAAGGAAGGCTACCTTCTGACGCAGGATTCCGCGGCGGCGGACCTGATCCTGCTCAACACCTGTTCGATCCGCGACAAAGCCGAACAAAAGGCGTTTAGCGAACTGGGACGCCTGGTGAAGCTCAAGGAAAAAAATCCCGGACTGCTCGTCGGATTCGGCGGCTGTCTGGCGCAGCATCTGAAAGAGGGAGTTTATAAAAGAGAGAAGGCCGTGGACTTTGTTTTCGGCACGCATCACATTTGCCGGCTGCCGGAAATTCTCACGGCGGTGACGACCGGGAAAAAGCGGGCCGTGGAAACCTGCTTCTTTTCAGAAATTCAGTCGCTCGGCGTTTTCGCCCCTCCCGCGCCGGGAGCGCTCAGCGCGTTTGTCTCCATCATGCAGGGCTGTGACAATTACTGCAGCTACTGCGTCGTGCCTTATCTGCGCGGCCCGGAGATGAGCCGGCCGCCGGAAGAGATCCTCGCAGAAATCCGGAGACTCGCCTGCTGCGGCGTGAAGGAAGTAACGCTTCTGGGGCAGAACGTCAATTCGTACGGTAAAAACCTTGCCGCCGGCTGCAATTTTGTGTCCCTGATCAAGGCGATCCAGGACGTGGAGGGCATCGAAAGAATCCGTTTCACCACCTCTCATCCCAAGGACTTGTCCGACGATCTCATCGACTGTTTCGGTAGCCTCTCCAAACTCTGCGGGCATATTCATCTGCCGGTTCAGTCCGGCTCCAACCGCATTCTCGGGAGGATGAACCGGGGCTACACGGTTGAAGAGTACGGCGCGAAAGTGGCGCGTCTGCGGGCCGTTTGTCCGTCCATCAGCATCACGTCCGACATCATCGTCGGTTTTCCGGGAGAAACCGCAAAAGATTATCAAGAAACCATTGACATGATGGAAAAAATCAGGTTTGATTCGTTGTTTTCGTTTAAGTATTCTGAACGAAAGGGAACAGCCGCCCGGACGTTTAAAGACCCGGTGCCGGAGGCGGAAAAGCGGCGCAGACTCAAGGAATTGCAGGCGCTGCAGGACGGGCACACCCAGGAAAAGAACTGGGCGCTTGAAGGAAGCGTTCAGGAAGTCCTGGTGGAAGGCCCAAGCAAGAATTCCGATTTGGAGATGACGGGAAGGACGCGCTCCTGGAAAATCGTCAACTTCAAGGGCGGCCGGGAGCTGGTGGGTAAAAAGGTAAATGTTTTGATCACGCGCGGATTTCTGCACTCGCTGCGCGGCAGGATGACGGAGCGCTAAGGAGGCCGGGAATGCTGCTGGAGATGAAGGTGTCGGGATTGACCATCGATCCGATCACCAATACGCCTATCGTCATTTTGAAAGATCTGCAGGACAGCAAAGCCATTCCGATCTGGATCGGTCTGTTCGAAGCCAGCGCCATTGCGACGGAGCTCGAGCATGTCGTGTTTTCGCGGCCGATGACGCATGATCTCCTGTACGAATGCATTAAAGCGCTGGATGTGACGGTGAACCGGATTGAAATCGTCGATATTCGCAACAACACGTTTTTTGCCAACGTGTATCTGACGCGGGAGGGGCAAACCTACACCATCGACGCGCGACCGAGCGACGCGATTGCGCTGGCGCTGCGCGCGCGGGCGTCGATATTCGTCGAGGAAAGCGTTCTGGAAAAATCCCGCAACATCGATTTCGGAATGAAGCTTTCCGACATCGACAAGTTTAAGGAAGACAAGATCAAGGAGTTTCTGGAGAATTTATCCGCGGAAGATTTCGGGAAGTACAAAATGTAGCGAAATGAAAAACCTGCTGGCGGATTTTCGAACATTTCTGGAGGTGGAGCGCAATGTATCGGAACATACCCGCCTGGCCTATCTGACGGATATTGAGGAGTTTAACGTCTTCCTGCAGGGCAGGGACAATCCATCGGGGCATAAGACGCTCGACGCCGCCGGGACGGATGCCGTCCGGGCGTATCTGTCTTTTTTGTTCGGCCGGAAACTGAAGAAGACGTCCATCAACCGCAAGGTGTCTTCGCTGCGGGCGTTTTACCGGTTTCTGCTGCGCGAGGGCGTTGTGAAAAGCAATCCCGCCCAGGGGGTCCGGACGCCGAAGATGGAAAAACACACGCCGACGTTTTTGTCGGTGGATGAAGCATTTGCCCTGATTGCCGCGTCAACGGCCGATTCCTCCGCATCCGGACTGCGCGGCCGGGCGCTTCTGGAGTTGTTTTATTCGTCCGGCCTGCGGCTTGCGGAGATGGCCGGATTGAACGTCGGGGACGTTCATTTTGCAGAAGCGCTGGTGAAGGTCCGCGGCAAGGGCAAAAAGGAGAGAATCGTTCCGGTGGGCAGGCCGGCGCAAGACGCGATCCGCGGCTACCTTGACGCAACCCGGGCCCTGCGGAAGGAAAAGGCCGTGGATCCTTTCCACGGCGCGCTTTTTTTAAACAACCGCGGCGGGCGATTGACGACGCGGAGCATCGCCCGTCTGGTGGACGGGGCCGCGCTCCGAAGCGGCATCGGGCGCAAAATCAGCCCGCACGCGCTGCGGCACAGCTTCGCCACGCATTTGCTGTCGGCGGGAGCGGATTTGCGGTCGATTCAGGAGATGCTCGGACACGAGAGCCTCTCCACAACGCAGAAGTACACGGCGGTGAACATCAACCGCCTGCTGGAAGTTTATGACAAGGCCCATCCCCGGGCCAAGCGATAGGAGCTATAAAAGAAGAGACGGGAGAACGCATGCACATTAAAGGGACGACCATCCTGGCCATCAGAAAAGACAACCGGATCACCGTGGCCGGCGACGGACAGGTGACGCTGGATACGACGATCCTGAAACACGGAGCCCGCAAGGTCCGGCGCCTGTACAATAATGAAGTGATCGTCGGCTTTGCGGGAGCGACCGCCGACGCCTTCACGCTGTTTGACCGGTTCGACCAGAAGCTCGAACAGTACAACGGCAATTTGCTGCGGGCGGCGGTGGAGCTGACGAAGGACTGGCGCACCGACCGGGTGCTGCGGCATCTGGAGGCGTTGATGATTGCGGTGAGCCGCGATTATTCGCTCATCATTTCGGGCAACGGCGATGTCATCGAATCGGACGACGACGTCATGGCGATCGGTTCCGGCGGCGCTTTCGCCCAGGCGGCGGCGCGCGCGCTGGTCCGCCACAGTGCTCTTTCGGCCACGGAAATCGCCCGGGAATCCATGCGGATCGCGGCGGAAATCTGCATCTACACCAACGATCACATCACGATCGAGGAAATCGACCTCGACGAAGAAGCGCCGAAAGACGCCAAAAAGAGCAAAAAGTAAGGAGCAAGTTTCCATCATGAACAATTCTGGGTTGACCCCCCGTGAAATAGTGGAAAGACTCGACCGGCACATCATCGGCCAGGCGGACGCCAAAAGGGCCGTGGCCATCGCGCTGCGCAACCGCTGGCGGAGGCAGAATGTGCCTCCGGAGCTGGCGGATGAAATTTCGCCGAAAAATATCATCATGATCGGACCGACGGGCGTCGGCAAAACCGAAATCGCCCGGCGTCTGGCCAAGCTGGACAACTCGCCTTTTCTGAAGGTCGAGGCGTCCAAGTTCACGGAAGTGGGCTACGTGGGGCGCGACGTGGAATCGATGGTCCGCGATCTGGTGGAGCTCTCCATCAACATGATCAAGGCCGAGGAACAGGAAAACGTGCAGGCCAAGGCCGCCGAAATCGCGGAAGAGCGGCTTCTGGACCTGCTTTTGCCGCCGCGCGCCGTTGAAAGAAACGTCGGCGACATGCTCAAGGATCCCGATCCCGAAGCGCTGGAAGCGCCGATGACCGAGGAGTCGGTCAGACGGCAGGATGCCACGCGGGAGAAACTGCGCAAACTGCTCAACGACGGAAGACTGGACGAGCGGATGGTGGAACTGGAAGTCGCCGAGCCGCGCAGCGGTCCCATGATTGAAATCTTTTCGGCGGCCGGCATGGAGGACATGGGCCTCAACCTGAAGGACATGCTGGGCAACATGATGCCCCAGAAAAAGAAAAGAAGAAACGTCAAGGTTCCGGAGGCCCTGGAGATCATGGCGGCGGAGGAGGCGCAGAAGCTCATCGACATGGACAAGGTGACCCGGACGGCGCTGGACCGCGTCGAGCAGTCGGGCATTATTTTCCTCGACGAAATCGACAAGATCGTCGGCGGGGATTCGCAGCACGGGCCGGATGTGTCGCGCGAAGGCGTCCAGCGGGATCTGCTGCCCATCGTGGAAGGGTCGAATGTCAACACCCGGTACGGAATGGTGAAAACCGATCACATCCTGTTTATCGCGGCGGGCGCTTTTTCCGGAACGAAGCCTTCCGATCTGATTCCGGAGCTGCAGGGTCGTTTCCCGATCCGCGTCGAGCTGGATTCGCTGGGCAAGGAGGAATTCGTGCGGATTCTCACCGAGCCCAACAACGCTCTGGTCAAGCAGTACACGGAAATGATGGCGACGGAAGACATCGCGCTGTCCTTTACCGAAGACGCGGTGGAGCAAATCGCAGAGGTGGCGACCATCGTCAACGAGCGGACGGAAAACATCGGCGCGCGCCGTCTCTACACGATCATGGAGACGCTTCTGGAGGACATCTCCTTCGACGCGCCGGACCTCGAGGAAAAGAAGATCGTCATCGACGCCAGGTATGTGGAGGAGAAGCTCGACAACATCGTCGAGGACGAGGATTTGAGCAGATATATTTTGTAAAACGGAGAAAGACATGGAACATCTTCAAAGTTCGATGGAGCGCGCGGATATTCTGCTGGAGGCCCTGCCCTACATCCGGCGCTTCTACAACAAGACCATCGTGATCAAGTACGGCGGCCACGCGATGACCGACGAGGAGCTCAAGGACAAGTTCGCCCGCGACGTGGTGATGATGAAATATATCGGCCTGCATCCCGTGGTGGTGCACGGCGGCGGACCGCAGATCGGCAGCCTGCTCAAGAAGCTGGGCAAGGAATCCAAGTTCATCCAGGGAATGCGGGTCACGGACCAGGAAACCATGAACATCGTGGAGATGGTGCTGGTGGGCATGGTGAACAAGGAAATCGTCGGCCTCATCAACCAGCACGGCGGCAAGGCGGTGGGATTGAGCGGCAAGGACGGCAACCTGGTGGTCGCCGAGAAATACTATCTCAATGAAGACAAGGCGCAGCATACGCCGTCGGAGATCATCGACATCGGCCTGGTGGGGAAAGTCAAGGAAGTCAACGCCGAGCTGATCGTGTCTCTGGGCCAGAACGGCTTCATTCCCGTGATCGCACCGACCGGCATCGGAGAAAAGGGCGAGACCTACAACATCAACGCCGATATCGTGGCCGGCGAAGTGGCCGCCGCGCTGAAAGCGGAAAAGCTGCTTTTGCTTACGGATGTCGCGGGCGTGCTCGACAACGACAAGCGACTGATTCATACGATGACGAATCAGGACGCCCTGAATCTGATCGACGACGGCACGGTGGAAGGGGGAATGTTTCCCAAGGTGAAATGCTGCCTCAAGGCGCTGCGCGGCGGCGTCAGGAAAGCGCACATCATCGACGGACGGCTCAAACACGCGATCCTGCTGGAGGTCTTTACAGACAAGGGGATCGGGACAGAAATCGTATTGTAAAGGAAAAGAGACTCATGAACGGAAAAAAAATTATGGCGCTGGCCGACGCGAATATCATGAACACCTACCGGAGAGTGCCCATTGCGCTCGTCAGGGGCGAAGGCGCGCGGGTCTGGGACGCCGAGGACCGGGAGTATCTTGATTTCGTCGCCGGCATCGCCGTGTGCAATCTGGGGCATTCCCATCCGAAAGTCGTGAAGGCGATCAAAAAACAGGCCAAGGAGCTGATGCACGTTTCGAACCTGTACTATACGAAGCCGCAGGCGGACGTCGCGGCGTGGCTGGTGGCCCATTCCTTTGCCGACCGGGTTTTTTTCTGCAACAGCGGCGCGGAGGCCAACGAAGCCGCCATCAAACTGGCGCGCAAATACGCCCATGAAAAGATGGGCGGGGGCCGCTTCGAACTCATCACCATGAAGGATTCCTTTCACGGCCGGACGATGGCGACCATCACCGCCACGGGTCAGGAAAAATTCCAGTTCGGTTTTACGCCGCTCCTGGACGGTTTTACCTACGTGCCCTTCAACGATCCCGACGCGCTGGAAGCGGCCATCACGCCCAAGACCTGCGGCGTGATGCTGGAGCCGATCCAGGGTGAGGGCGGAGTGATCATTCCCGATGCGGCCTATCTGGCCCGGGTGCGCGACATCTGCGACCGCCGCCATATTCTGATGATCGTCGATGAGGTGCAGACCGGCATCGGCCGGACCGGCAAACTGTTTGCCTATGAGCATTCCGGAGTCACTCCCGACATCATGACACTGGCCAAGGCCCTGGGCAACGGTTTTCCCGTGGGCGCGATGCTGGCGAGAGAGGAGGTCGCCGGCGCGTTTGTTCCGGGCAATCACGCGTCCACGTTCGGCGGCAATCTGCTGGGCATGGCGGCGGTCAAAGCCACGCTCAAAGCGCTTGTGGAGGACGGAGTGCTGGACAATTGCCGGGAAATGGGAGAGTATTTCCTGGCGAAGCTCCGAAAACTCCAGGAGAAGCATCCCGTCATCACGGATGTCCGGGGCCGGGGGCTCATGCTGGCCTGTTCGCTGGCGAGCGAAGGCGCGGGCATTGTCGGAGCCTGCCAGGAAAAGGGTCTGCTCATTAACTGTACCGGCGGCAAGACGCTGCGCTTCGTGCCGCCGCTCATCGTCGATTCCGGCGACATCGACGAAGCGATCGCCATTCTGGATTCAGTCATGGAGGGGACATGAAGAAAGACTTGCTCGGTTTTGCAGGGATGACACCGGCGGATTTCCAGGACATCTGGCGCCGCGCCGCCCGGCTCAAGCAACTGCTCAAAGAGGGCAGGGACCACGCGTCGCTGAAGGGAAAAACGCTGGGCATGATTTTCGACAAATCGTCCACGCGGACGAGGATTTCCTTCGAAGTCGGCATGTACCAGATGGGCGGCATCGCCCTTTTCCTGAATTCGCGCGACACGCAGATCGGACGGGGGGAGACGCTTGCGGATTCTGCAAGGATGATGTCGTGCTACCTAAACGGCATCATGATCCGCACCTTTTCGCAGGAGAGCGTCGAAGAACTGGCCCGCTATGCCGCCATTCCGGTGATCAACGGCCTGACGGATCTCCTGCACCCCTGCCAGATTCTGGCCGACCTCTTTACCATTCAGGAAAAGAAAGGGTCTTATGAAGGAGTGCGGGTGGCCTACATCGGCGACGGCAACAATGTCGCCAACAGCTGGATTGAAGCGGCCGCGCACCTGCCTTTCGAACTGGCGCTGGCCTGTCCGGAAGGCTATGATCCCGACGCGCGGATTCTCGCGGCCGCCGGCCGCGTCAAGCTGTGCCGCGATCCGTTCGAAGCCGCGCGAAACGCCGATGTGCTTTACACGGATGTCTGGACCAGCATGGGGCAGGAGGCCGAGTCTCAGGAAAGAATGAAGATCTTCAGAAATTATCAGATTAATCAAGCGCTGTTGGGGGTGGCGAAAAAAGACGCCATCGTGATGCATTGTCTGCCCGCGCACCGCGGCGAGGAAATCACCGCCGACGTGATCGACGGACCGCAGTCCGTTGTGGTTGAGGAAGCGGAAAACCGGCTGCACGTGCAAAAGGCTGTTTTGGAAATATTGCTTTAGGAGGAAAAAAATCGTGGCCAATAAAATTAAAAAAGTCGTCTTGGCGTATTCCGGAGGTCTGGACACCTCCGTCATCGTCCGCTGGTTGATCGAAACGTATAAATGCGAGGTGATCTGCTTCGCGGCCGACGTGGGACAGAAAGAAGAGCTTTCGGGACTGGAGGAAAAAGCCCTCAGCACCGGCGCCAGCAAAATCTACATCGACAACCTGCAGGAAGAATTCGCGCGGGACTTCGTCTTTCCGGCGCTGCGCGCCAACGCGATTTACGAGGGAACGTATCTGCTCGGGACGTCGCTGGCCCGGCCGCTCATCGCCAAGCGCCAGATCGAAATCGCCCACCTCGAAGGCGCGGATTCCGTGTCGCACGGCGCGACCGGCAAGGGCAACGATCAGGTCCGCTTCGAACTGACCTTCATCGCGCTGGATCCGTCCATCAACATCATCGCCACCTGGCGCGACGAGCACTGGAAATTCAACTCCCGGGAATCGATGATGGACTACGCGAAGAAATACAAAATTCCCATCACGCTGACCAAGGCCAAACCTTACAGCTCCGACCGCAACCTGCTGCATATTTCGCACGAAGGCGGCATTCTGGAGGACACGTATGCGGAGCCGCCGGAGGATATTTTCGTGCTGACGAAATCGCCCGAGGCGGCGCCGGACAAGCCGACGTACGTGGAGATCGATTTCAAGAAAGGCAATCCGGTGGCCGTGAACGGCAAAAAGATGTCGCCCGCCAAACTCATGGATTACATGAACGCCGTCGCCGGCCAGAACGGGATCGGCCGGGTGGACATGGTCGAAAACCGCTTTGTCGGCATGAAATCCCGCGGCGTGTACGAGACGCCCGGGGGAACGGTCCTCTGGGCGGCGCACCGCGCGGTCGAATCCATCACGATGGACCGCGAAGTCATGCTGATGCGCGATTCGCTCACGCCGAAGTATGCGCAGCTCGCGTACAACGGCTTCTGGTATTCGCCGGAGATGAAGACGCTGCAAACCTACATTGATGCGACGCAGGAAAACGTGAACGGCACGGCCAGGCTGAAGCTCTACAAGGGCAACTGCATCGTCGTCGGACGCAAGTCGCCCAATTCCCTCTACAGCGAGGCGTTTGCGACCTTTGAAAAGGATCAGGTCTACAATCAGAAAGACGCGACCGGCTTCATCCGTCTCAACGGCCTGCGCCTGCGGATTCAGAATATTTTGAAAAACAAACCTTAAAGCCCCGGCAAGGAGCGCTTTCATGGCGGACAATAAAAAACCCTGGGCGGGACGCTTCGGCGAGGCCACGGCCAAAAGTGTGGAGGCCTTCACCTGTTCGCTGCATTACGATTCCCGGCTGTATCGCTACGATATCGAGGGATCGCTCGCGCACGCCGCGATGCTGGCCGAGGCGAAAATTCTTTCGCGGAAAGAAGAGGCGGCCATCGTCCGCGGACTCAAAGGGATTCTGCGCGACATGGAGCAGGGGGCCTTTGTCTTCGATCCGGCCGATGAAGACATTCACATGGCCGTCGAAAAGGAACTGATCCGGCGCATCGGTTCCGCGGGCGGAAAACTGCACAC
>DBPV01000077.1:4183-5944 GCA_002304995.1 Syntrophaceae bacterium UBA1411 | reverse complement strand
GCATCGTCGCGCTGCTCGGCGGACTGCAAAGACAGCTGCTCCAGACCGCCAAACGGGAAATGCAAACCGTCATGCCCGGCTATACCCACCTGCAGAAAGCCCAGCCGGTACTGCTGGCGCACTACCTGATGGCTTTTGCCGAAATGTTTTCCCGCGATGCCGAGCGCTTCGCCGACTGCCGGAAGCGGGTGAATGTGCTGCCGCTGGGAGCGGCGGCGCTGGCCGGAACGGGATTGCCGATCGACCGTCACTGCACCGCCCGCCTGCTCGATTTTCCGCAGGTGAGCCGCAACAGCATGGATACGGTGGCCGACCGGGACCATATCGCGGAATTTCTCTTCGCCGCCGCGCTGGTCATGATGCACCTGAGCCGCTTTTGCGAGGATCTGGTGCTGTGGTCGTCCGACGAGTTCGGCTTTGCCGAAATCGCCGACGCCTATACCACCGGCAGCAGCATCATGCCCCAGAAAAAAAACCCGGACATCGCCGAGCTGATCCGGGGCAAGACGGCGCGGGTTTACGGCGATCTGCTGGCCCTCCTGACGCTTCTCAAGGGATTGCCCATGACGTACAACCGCGATCTGCAGGAGGACAAGGAGCCCCTGTTCGATGCGGTGGACACCGTAAAGAACTGTCTTGCCATTTTTACGGAAATGCTGGCGCACACTGCGTTTAACGCGGCGCGGATGCGCCGGGCCGCCGCGGGCGGATTTTCCACCGCGACGGATATCGCGGAGTATCTGGTGGAAAAGGGCGTTCCGTTTCGCCGCGCGCATGAAATTGTCGGAGGCATTGTCGCCTCCTGCCTGAAAAGCGCAAAAACGCTTGAGGACCTGACGCTCGAAGAATACCGGTCGTTTTACGAAGGATTCGACGCGTCGATTCTGTCCCGGATTTCGCCGGAAAATGCGGTGAATGCCCGGCGGACATACGGCGGTACGGCGCAGGCGGCCGTCCGCGAAAGGATAAAAGAATTTGAGAAAAAACTCGGCAGGAAATAAGGCTCTGCTTTGCCTGCTTGTGGCGCTGCTCCTGGCCGGCTGCGGCCTGAAGGCCAATCCGTCGCCGGCGAGATCAGGAGCTGATCTGCCGGCAGACGCGCCGAAACCGGCGGCCGCGATGGAAGACAATGCCGTTGTTTTAACCTGGCGTCTGCCTGCTGCGGGCGGGGCGGTCCGCTATGTCAGCGTCGAAAAGAGTTTTCTGGGCGACGCGGACAAGATCTGCCGGAATTGCCCGCGGACGTATGAGAGCATCGGCCGGCTGCCCGTGCCGGACGCCGCAAAAGACGAGTACCGGTTTGCCGATTCCCGTGTGGAAAAGGGCAAAGGATACAGCTACCGCCTGAAACTTTGCGATGCGTCCGGCGTCTGCCGGATGTCGGAAGCGGCGGAGATCGATATTAAATAATTGTTCAGGAGGCATTTTTTATATGTTTCGAGGAGCCATTACCGCTTTGGTGACGCCGTTTAGAGACGGCAAGGTGGACGAGCAGGCCTTGCGGCATTTGATTGAAATGCAGATCTCCGGCGGCATCGATGGCCTGGTCCCCTGCGGGACGACCGGCGAGTCGCCGACCCTGACCCACGACGAGCATGACCGGGTGATTGAAATCACCATCGACGCCGCCGCCAGGCGGGTGCCGGTTATTGCCGGTACGGGGTCCAACAGCACGGCGGAAGCGTTGCGCCTCACCAGGCATGCCTGCGAGGCGGGCGCGGATGCGGCGCTGATTGCCTGCCCCTACTACAACAAGCCGAC
>DBPV01000077.1:239-4178 GCA_002304995.1 Syntrophaceae bacterium UBA1411 | reverse complement strand
ACGGGAGTGAACATGTCGCCGCAGCTCATCGAGCGGCTGGCGAAAATCGACAACATCGTCGGCATCAAGGAAGCCTCCGGTTCGCTCAAACAGATGAACGACGTGATCGACATGTGCCCTCCGGAGTTTGACGTTCTGTCCGGCGACGACGGCCTCACGCTGCCGCTTCTGGCCATCGGCGGCAAGGGAGTCATTTCGGTGGCGTCCAACGTCGTTCCGGCGGACATGTCCGCCATGATCGACGCGATGGAAGCAGGCGACGTGGCAAAAGCCAGAGCCCTGCATGCCCGGATGAGTCCGCTTTTCGACGTTCTGTTTGTGGAGACCAATCCGATTCCCGTGAAGGCGGCATTGGCGCTAATGGGCAAAATCGCCTACGAGTATCGTCTGCCGCTTTGCCCGCTGGCTCCGGCCAATTATGAAAAGCTCAGGAAGGTTATGGAAAATTACGGTTTGATTTCCTGAGCGGACCTCAAAAACAAACCTGGTTCTTAAGGAGTGGTATCATGGTTAAAGTCATTGTGACCGGTGCAGGCGGAAAAATGGGCGGACGCATCATCAGCCTGATTTCGGCCATGGAAGATATTCGGGTGGTCGGCGCCATTGAAGTGGCGGGACATCCCATTGTCGGCCGGGACGTCGGACATTCTCTGGGGCTGGGCCGAACCGGCGCCATGGTCAGCGACAGGCTCGCGGACTGCATCGATCAGGCGGATGTGGTCATTGATTTCACCAATCATGAAGCCTCGCTGAACTATTTGAAAATCGCCAGTGAAAAGAACCGCAGCATCGTGATCGGTTCCACCGGTTTTACGGCCGAGGAAATGAAGATCGTCGGCCGGCTGGCAGAAAAGACACGCTGCGTTTTATCGCCGAACATGAGCGTCGGGGTCAACGTGCTGTTGAAAGTTCTCGAACACTGCTCCGGAATTCTCGGCGACGACTACGACGTGGAAATTATCGAAGCGCACCATCATCTGAAAAAGGACGCGCCCAGCGGAACCGCCCTGCAGATGGCCCGCGTGATTGCCGGGCGTCTGGGCCGCGACCTGGAAAAAGACGCGGTTTACACCCGCCGGGGATTGATCGGCGAACGGACCCGCCGGGAAATCGGCATTCAGACGATTCGCGCCGGCGATATCGTAGGAGAGCATACGGTGATGTTCGGCGGCATCGGCGAGCGGCTGGAATTTACGCACCGCGCGCAAAGCCGGGACAATTTCGCCCAGGGGGCGATTCGCGCGGCCCAGTGGATCGTTCGTCAGAAAAACGGTCTGTACGACATGCAGGACGTTTTGGGACTGAAGGGCATCAAATAGCAGGCGTTTATGCAGGACGGCATCCTGGCGTACATCAGCATCGGGTCGAATACAGGCGATCCTCTGCAGAATTGCCGGGAGGCCATCGGCAGGCTCTCCCGGGCAGCGGAAAGTGTTCTCCTAAGCGTTTCTTCTTTCTATCGGACGGAGCCGGTGCCGGTGGCGGACGCGGAAGGGCCGCCGGAAGCGCCCGAAAAGCAGAACTGGTTTGTCAATGCCGCCGTGGAGATCCGCACGACGCTTTTGCCGCGGGATCTGCTGTCGGCCATGCAGGACATTGAACAGGCGATGGGTCGGGTGCGGACTTACCGGGGCGCCCCCCGCGTCATTGATCTGGATCTCCTGCTTTACGGCCAGAACATTATCCGGGAGGCGGATTTGACGGTTCCGCATCCGGAACTGCACAAGCGCCTTTTTGTACTGGCGCCGTTATGTGAGATTGCTTCTTACGTTCTGCATCCCGTTTTCGGCGTGTCGATGCGGGGCTTGAAAGACAGACTGGAGGACTTCCGGACCGTCGAGCGATTAACATTAAAATAAGAAGGTTATTATGAACATTGTTAAACTATTAGTTATACTCGTCTTGATTTATGTGGCTTACCGTGTAGTGAAAATGTTTCGCCGGGTCGGCGCCGACGAGGTCAAGCCCTATCGGGTGGACACGGAGCCTCCGCAAAGGGAAGATCTCGTGCAGGACCCGTTTTGCAAGACCTATGTGCCCAAAAGCCAGGCCTATGTTCAGGACATAGGCGGCCGGCCGCAGTATTTCTGCAGCCGGGAGTGCTGTGAAAAATACCTGGCCGAAAAAAAATAGCGCAATAAATACCAAGGGGGAAATATGAAGTTTTTTATCGATACCGCCAATATTGAAGAAATTCGCGAAGGACTGGCTCTGGGCATGGTGGACGGCGTAACGACCAATCCGTCGCTCGTCGCCAAGGAGAAAAGGGATTTCGACGCGGTCGTCCGGGACATTCTGGAAATCGTCAAAGGGCCGGTCAGCCTGGAAGTCGTGAGCCTGGACGCGGAAGGCATGTTTGCGGAAGGCAGGAAACTGGCCCGACTGGGCGAGCAGGTGGTGATCAAGGTTCCGATGACGACGGAAGGTCTGAAGGCGACAAAGATGTTTGCCGCCGAAGGCATCGACGTCAATATGACGCTCGTTTTTTCGCCGCTGCAGGCGCTGATGGCCGCCAAGGCGGGCGCGGCTTACGTCAGTCCGTTTGTGGGACGGCTTGATGACATCGCCCACGACGGCATGGATCTGGTGCAGCAGATTCTGGATATCTACGACAATTACGAATATGACACCGAAGTGATTGTGGCAAGCATCCGTCATCCCCGGCATGTTTTGGACGCCGCCTTGATGGGCGCCCACATCGCCACCATTCCCTTCAAAGTCATAGCACAACTGGCGCAGCATCCGCTCACGGACAAGGGAATCGCGCTGTTTCTGGATGACTGGAAAAAAGTGCCGAAAAAATAGTTTGCAGCGGTAAACATCAAGAAGGGTTTTGGGAACGTGAACTCCAGGCGAGAAATATTCAATCTGCCCAACAGCATAACGCTTGCGCGCATCAGCGTGGTGCCGTTTTTGTTTTTTCTGCTGGCGTCGCCCGGTCCCTTCTGGTCTTTGATTTTGGCCGCCCTGTTTGTGATGGCCTCCATTACGGATTTTCTGGACGGCTATACCGCGCGAAAATACAATCTGATCACAACGATGGGCAAATTTCTGGATCCGCTGGCGGACAAGCTGATCGTCAATTCCGCCATGATCCTCATGATTCCCATCGGCCGGATCGACGCCTGGATTGTCGTCATCATCATCATGCGGGACCTGATTGTGGACGGCATCCGCAGCATCGCCTCGTCGGAGGGTATTTACATTCAGGCCAGCGTCCTGGGCAAACAAAAGACGCTGGCGCAGATTTTCGCCGTGACGGCTTTGATGATTCATTATCCTTTTCTGGGGCTCGACGCTCATTTTGTCGGGACGGTCGTTCTTTACGTAGCGCTTCTGCTGACGATTTACTCGGGCGCGGATTACTTCATCAAGTTCTACAGAGGGGCGGGCAGCAAATGACTGCGGCGGCGCGGACGGCAAGCGCCGATATTTCATCAAGAATTAAAAATCGTCATCGCCCGGTTACTTTTTTTATTGACAAGACGACGCGATTTGTTATAGTCACCCGCGTTCTTAACTGAGCGGGCGTAACTCAGTGGTAGAGTGCTACCTTGCCAAGGTAGACGTCGACGGTTCAAATCCGTTCGCCCGCTCCATTTTTTTTGGCGGCATAGCCAAGTGGCTAAGGCAGCGGTCTGCAAAACCGTTATTCTCCGGTTCAAATCCGGATGCCGCCTCCAGCAATACTGCAAGGAGTTTTCTTTTCCTCAAAGAAAACTCCTTTTTTTATGTACCGGCCCACTCCCTTTCATTTTGACCGGAAGCGATTATCAGACGGAAGGGTCATTTCCAGACATACGTTTTTCATTGCTTTGTGAGGTCTGTGGAATGTAGGGCGGGGCTTCAGCCCTGCCATTAAAAATATAGTCCGGTACTTGAGCCCCGCTGTGAATCACCGCATGCAGCCCGGGACTTCAGCCCCGGTTATCCCGCACA
>DBPV01000077.1:0-229 GCA_002304995.1 Syntrophaceae bacterium UBA1411 | reverse complement strand
CGAGGCTTGAGCCCCGGTCATTCCACCCGTCTGAACGTCTTGGCGGCCCTGAAGGTCCGCCCTACAGAACAGCGCTTTCGCGCCACGGAGGCAATGCAGGCTGATAGAATCTTTTCAGAATGAGGCTTTCGCAACATCGTGATGTTTTGAAACGTAGCCCGGGGCTTCAGCCCCGGTTATCCCGCACAATTTGAGGTTTATGAAACGTAGGGCGGGGCTTCAGCCCCGC